>RFSE01000009.1 GCA_009924135.1 Pseudomonadota bacterium
CCTCCTGCCGTGGTTTGCGTCGTCCCAGTGCCATGCTCACCATGGACGCGCCGCATTGTTCGCGCGTTACAGGAGGAAACGATTTTTAACAGGCTGCTACGCCTTGTTCGATCTCGGCGAGCATGACGAATATGCCCGGTTATTCCAGCGCGCCTTCCGCCTGCAGCCGGCCATGATGCACCCGTCCCCGACGGACTGGCCGGTTTCGGATGGCACGCGAGCCGCAGAGAACCTATGCGCCCGCGCCCAAGCGCTGGTGGACCGGGGCGTTGCCTACTCCCCGGTCCTGGCCGCACTAGCTATCGGCGAGGCGGTCCTCGGCAATCGCGTGGCGGTGAGACGCCTGATGGACTACGACAGGTTCCTACGCTGCCTGACTGTTCCCGTGCCCGGAGATTTTAGCGGCGAGGACTTTCACGCTGAGCTCGAAGCCGAGATACGCATGGACTTGAAATACCATGACCCTCAGGAAGGTGGGGTGATGCGGAAGTCGTGGCGCAATGACCACATCCTTGCTTCCGGGCAGCCCGCCAGCTGTGCGCTGGGGAAGGAGATCCACCGACGGGTTGAGCAATACATCGCCGCGCTTCCCTCTGGTACGGATCATCCGTTCGTGGTCGCCCGTCCCCATGACTATGTGATCGACGGCTGGGCGCTGATCACCAGCGGTCCGGGGCACCTTATCCCGCACATCCATTTGCGGGCCTGGCTGAGCGGCGTTTACTACGTGCGCCGTCCGGAACCAGTGCGCACGTCGGGTGATTCTGGAGGGGCACTAAGACTCGCCGCCCCGGACAATCTGGGGATTCCGCAGCCGGGCGGCTGGCCGGTACAGATGATAGAACCGGCTCCTGGGACTCTGGTGCTCATGCCAGGATACTTCTTCCACTCGACGATCCCAACCCATGTTGATGAAGAAAGGATTTGCGTCGCGTTCAACGTCTATCCCCGCGAATTCGCTCACATGGCCAAGGTGATCTTGGCTTGAAGACGATCCCATAGGGAGGTTCGCAGCTCATCGGCGAGCATGCCGCGCCTCCCCTCAACGACTACCGTATACCTACAAGTACTGGCCGAAAGCCCCAACCCTTTTGGTCGCAAATCAGCCTGTGCCAGCAGGAGGTGGAACGCGTGTTACGTTGCCGATCAAATCCACCAGGTCATCTTTCCGGTTGTGCGGGAAATCAATGTCGATGTCCGGCAGCTTGTTCGACGCCATCCGGTCCTAGTTGAGGAACCGTCGGAAGTAGAGATCGAACCGGATGGGCACACGTCGCTGATGCCGAGGCAGTAGCACACGAGCGAGTCAGCCGCACTGCCCCGGGTGTTCCATTCAATGCCTTTTCGACGGCACTCCTGCAGGATGTCCCAGACCACTAGGAAGTAATCCTCGGAGCCCACGTCCGCGATGATGCCCAGTTTCTCATCGACTTGGCGCTGTATCACGGTGTGCTTCAGCGGGTAGCGTCGCCGCCGGAGATGCGGGCACACCCAGACGTTCTGAACCTCCGTTACAACGTCTACGCGGCGGCGAAGAAGTGGGAGATGGCTTTGGAAATCGCCGGCTTTCTCTATGAACAGCTCCCGGCGGAATCCTTTGGCGGGAATCAAAAGGCGATTGCCCTGCATAAGCTCGGGCGCACCAAGGAAGCCAAGGATCTCGCCCTTGGTCTGGTGTCACGATTTCCTGAGCAATGGGATCTGCCCTACAACCTCGCTTGCTACTACGCCCAACTTGGCGAGTTGACGGAAGCGGAACATTGGTTCAAAGCCGCCATGGCGCTGAACGAGGACGACGCCAAACGAGCGGGCATTGAAGGCCCGGATCTTGTACCGCTTTGGGAGGGAATGAAGAAAACGACCTGGAAGCGGAGCGGGTAGCCTGCTGTCCACCTTGAGTTCTACTCTTAATCGCTAACCCAGGCCACCATTGCGCCCATCGTCTCCAGCGCATTTCCCTCCAGCCGGCTGTTGACGCAGATGACCGCTTTTTCGCCCCACAGCCTCGCCTTTGCCGCAGCGACCAGCTTCTGGCGAACCCACCTACTCGCTTCCGCGACCGAGCCTCCCGCACTTCCTCGCCAGGATTCGATTTAAGCCCTCGCTGCTGCAACGATTCCCGCGTTTCGGGCAGTCCAAAACGGCCTCTTTCGGTCAACTTTCAACACCCCTGACCATCGATGACACCAATGAACGCTTGGATCATCAAAACCGGCCAAAAACGAGCCCTGCCACGAGCCGATCGAGGAACCCAAACGCCTTAAATCGAATCGTAGCGCGTCGTCGGGAAGAGGCGGATTTTGCGACTTCCGCGACTGAGTTCCGTCACGATCTTTTTGGGGGGAAGTGCACCTGGAAGTGAACCGAGGCGTTTGAGTCCGAACCAGAAATCGTGGTCGAGCAGAGTTCCACGAGACTGAGCTTGAGCGAAATTCTGACACCGGTGAACAGGCGAAAACAGGGGTGACAGAGGTGAGTGCGTTGTAACTGGCTGTTGTAAGTTGCGGCTCTGTTTCTCGTAAGCCCTTGATAATAAGGATGGTCGGGACGGTGAGATTTGAACTCACGACCTTCTGAACCCCATTCAGACGCGCTACCAAGCTACGCTACGTCCCGAACCATCGTGCCCGGCCGCAAGCGACAGGGCTCGGCCATACTAGGTGCTTGCAGTCTCGATTCAACCCCTTTTTCTGAGATGCTTGCGCGCGGCCCCGGGTTTACCCTCCAGCCGTGAACCGCAGCCACGCCCTCGCCGCCCTGCAGGAAGGGCCATTTCGCTGGGATTTACTGGTCATCGGCGGGGGAGCGACGGGGCTCGGTGTGGCCGTGGACGCGGCGGCTCGCGGTTTGAAAACGGCGTTGGTCGAACAAAGCGATTTCGCGAAAGGGACTTCGAGTCGCAGCACCAAGCTCATCCACGGCGGCTTCCGCTACTTGAAGCAGGGGAACCTCGCCCTCGTGCGCGAGTCGTTGCGCGAACGCGGTCTGCTGCTGCGCAATGCGCCGCACCTCGTCCACCCGCTGGACTTCGTGGTGCCCTGTTACCATTGGTGGGAAGCGCCCTATTACGGTATCGGACTGAAGCTATACGATTGGTTCGCGGGGGAACTGGGGCTGGTGCCGTCCGGCTACCTGTCGCGGACCGATGCCGTGGCAGCCCTGCCGAATGTGAACCCGGCCGGCCTGCGCGGCGGGATCCGCTATCAGGACGGGCAGTTCGATGATGCGCGGCTCGCCCTGGCACTCGCGCAAACCGCGACGAACCTCGGTGCGACCGTCGTCAATTACGTGCGGCTCGTGGCGTTGCTGAAGCAAGACGGTCGTGCATGCGGCGCGCGGGTGTGCGACGTCGAGTCTGGCCGGGAGTTTGATCTCCACGCCCGCGTGGTCATCAATGCCGCCGGCCCGTTCACCGATGCCGTACGCCGCATGGATGATGCCACGGCTCCGCCGATCATCGCGGCGAGCCAAGGGGTGCATATCGTGCTGCCGCGCGAATTCCTCGGCGGCCACACCGCGCTCATGGTGCCTCGGACGGAGGATGGCCGCGTGTTGTTCGTAATCCCGTGGCAGGACCGTGTGCTCGTCGGCACCACGGACACGCCGGTCGCGGAGACGCCGCTGGAGCCGCGTGCGCTCGCGACCGAAATCACCTTCCTCCTCGAACACGCCGCACAGTATCTCGCAAAGGCGCCCACCAAGAGCGACATCCTCAGCGTCACTGCGGGGTTGCGTCCCTTGGTGAAGCTGCCCGGCGCGAATTCCACCGCTGCCTTGCCGCGTGACCACGTCGTGCTCGTTTCCCCGGGCGGCCTCGTCACCATCACCGGCGGCAAGTGGACGACCTACCGCAAGATGGCTGCCGATGCCGTGGACCGGGCGATGGTAATCGCCGGTCTGCCGGAAAAGCCCTGTGCTACGGAGGCACTGCGCCTCGCTGGACCGAGTCAGCCCAGCGGCGAAGCCGGCGGGAGCCCGCTGTCCGTTCCAAGCGGTAGTTCAGCCGCGCCCCATCGCCTTCACCCTGGCTTGTCCGTGACGGCGGACGACGTGTTGCACGCGGCCCGCCACGAGATGGCGCGCACCGTCGAGGACGTGCTGGCCCGCCGCTCACGCTGCCTGCTGCTCGACGCCCGCGCCGCGCGGGCAGCCGCACCCGCCGTGGCGGCGTTGTTGTCTCAGGAGCTCGGTCGCGACCCGGTCTGGGAGGCGGAGCAGATAACGCGCTTCAACGAACTGGCCAACAACCACATCCCGTAGTCGCAACCTTCAGGTTGCGAAACACACAACCGCTACATACTTAGCGTTGACCGATTGACCACCGCAACGGCGGAACAATCGCGCGCGTCATTCGGCCGTGATCTGAATCGTGTGGGTGACCGGCGCGAAGGAAGTTTTGATCGCCTCGGCCAGTGGCGCGCGCTCGGCTTCGGTGCGCTTCGCAACCGCTTCCATGTCAGCCTTGGCGTCGGCGCTGCGGAACTCCTTTTGAATCTGCTTCTGCTCGAACGCCTGCTTGGTTTTGACGGCCCGCTCGACTTTCCCGAACGCGTCCGAAAACGGATTCACCGCGAAGTCGTCGGCCAAATTCACGCCGCTCGTGAGCTGCGCTGCGGTGTAACTTTTCGACTCCGCGCCCCACGTCACCTTGTAGCTTTTTGCGCGCGCATTTTTGGCGATGAGCGTGAGCCGGTTCAGGTCTTTGTTAAAGGGAGCCAGCGCCATGCCGCAGCGCGCGCTGTTCTGACTGTCCAGCGGGCCGGTCGCGCAAAACGGAAAGCGTGAGCTTTTTACCGTCACTTCGCCGGCTTTTGACGAGACGATCTCGTGGCCGTGTGAAGCCGTGGCCTGGCCGCCTGAGAGATCGACGGTGAACGTCCCGAGGTCCCCATCCAGTCCCATTGCTTTCAGAAACGCGTGGGCCATCAGCAAGTGCCCCGCCCCTCCCGGATGCACGCCATCGGTGCCCGCGATGTCGAACGCCGCACCGAATTTTTTCTTCGCCACGAATTGCACGTTGAGCATCGGCCAGAACACGTCGGCAAACGGGAGGTGCTCCATCCGCGCGATGTCGATGTCGATGTTCCGCAGCTCGCACAGGTTCAGGTTCAAGTCCTCGACCGTCCCCTTCGCGGTCTTCACCCATGAGGGCATTTTGCCGACTATGCCCGCCGAGCCGACCACCACACGCACGCCGGCCTGCTGGAACTCCTTCACCACGGCGAGGGTGTTCGCGCGGTAGTCGTTGCCGATCCGCTCCTCGTAGGGTTTGTATTCGTGATCGTTCATCCCGTAGCAGGTCGTAGCAATGGTCGGGGAAAACCGGAGGCAGTCGTTCTTCATCCGTTTGAGAAACCCGCCCATGCGTTCGCCGCTCCAGCCGTATTGCCGCGCGGTGATCTCCAGCTCCGGCACACACACGGTGAGATAGGTCTCCATCATCACCGAATAGATCTGCTGCTGCGTGATCGAGTCGCCGCAGATGGCCAGCCGGTCGCCCTTTTTCAAAATGAGCGCGCGGGTCGCCGGCGCCTCGACCGGCTGGAACTTTTCGAAAAACGGATCGGCCGGTTTGGTTTCCAGAGTCGCGGCGACGGCGCGGACGGCGAGCACGACGGCGACGACAAAGGCAGTGAAGAATTTCATGAGCGAGCACTGTTCAACCCGCGCCCCCGCCGGTCAAGCGCGCAGGCAATGCGCAGAGGCGCATCTTGCCACTGCTCCACCGGAAGCGGTGCAGGTGGAGATGGCCCGCGAATCAAGCGAATCAGGCAAATCACCGAGCTGACTCCCAGACTTCCCCGCGAAGCGGTTTCTCATTCGCGTCCATTCGCATCATTCGCGGGCCAATCTTCGGTTGGCTGGAGACCCGCGCTCTACGGGGCCAGCCAAGTCCGGGGCAGTGTCGAGATGCGCCCATGTCCCAGGGAAAAACGTGCACCTCAGGTTCAACCCCATGCGATGCCACAGGATACAATCGCACAACCGCTCCACGCGCAGGCTGAAGCGTGCGACTACAAAATGAGAAACCCGGCCGCAGGGGGACAGAGAATGCGACCGGGTGCCGGGCTAGCCGCTCGGCTAGGCTCGCTCACGACTTGTGGGCGACAATTCCGTCTTCGAGCCAGTCGAGCCGGCCCGCGAGCACGCTCTGCGCAAGCTTGTAGCCCGCGCGATCGGCGTTGTGATGGAGGCCGGCAAAGTGCCGCGCGATGCGCAGGCGGGATTGCTGGCAGAAACAGTCCACGAGCTGGAGCAGCGATTCCTTTTCTTCGAGGCTCTTCGCCGCTTTCAACTTTGCCTCAGCGCGGGCGCACGTCGCCGTGAGCGCGAAGACTTCGGTGCCGATGTCCACGAAGCGGCCGAGCAGGACCTGCTGCTTCTCGAGCTTCGGACCGTTCAACGCCATGGCGTGGAAGAGGGAGCGCGCCAGCTTTCGCGCGGTGCGGCGGGCGAACTTGAGGTGCTTCGCCAGCGGCGCGCGGGCGGCCACGGAGCCGAAGGACGGCAGCCATTGGCGCGGATACCAGCCGGCGTAAAAGAGTCCTGCTTTCATGGCGGCCCCGGCGCGCACGCCCAGGGGCAGTTGCGAATTAAGCACCGCGCCTGCCACTTTCAAATGCGGGTCCAGCGCTTCCCGCGCGATGAAGAGCCGCATGATCTCACTGCTGCCTTCGAAGATCGTGTTGATGCGGCAGTCGCGCAGGAAGCGCTCGACGGCGATCGGTTCCTCGCCGCGTTCCTTGAGCGACTGCGCGGTCTCGTAGCCGCGGCCGCCGCGAATTTGCATCGTGTCATCCACGATCTCCCACGCCCGCTCGCTGCCCCAGAGCTTGCACATGGCGGCTTCGAGGCGGATGTCGGCCTTCTTGTCCTTGTCCACGAGGCTCGCGGTGTAGAGCGTCATCGCCTCCATGGCAAAGATGTTCGCGGCCATGCGCCCGAGCTTGTCGGCGATGGCGGCGTGCTTGCCAATGGGCGCACCCCACTGCACGCGTTCGGCGGACCACTTGCGGCTGACCTCCAGGCAGCGTTTCGCCAGGCCCGTGCAGGCGGCGGGCAGCGTGAGGCGGCCGGTGTTCAGCGTGGAGAGGGCGACCTTCAAGCCCTTGCCTTCGCCGAGAATGATGTTCGCGCGCGGCACCTTCACGTCATGGAAGCGGACCACTCCGTTGTAGAGCGCCCGCAAACCCATGAACCGGCAGCGGTGTGCGATCTCGATGCCCGGCGTGTCCATGTCCACGATGAAAGCCGTGACCTGCTTGCGTTCCTTGCCCTTGACGAGTTTCGGCGGCGTCTGCGCCATGACGACGAGCACACCGGCCTTCAATCCGTTCGTGCACCAGAGTTTCTCGCCATTGATGACGAAGTGTTCGCCGTCGGGCGTGGGATCGGCGCGGGTCTGGAGCGTCGCGGGATCGGAGCCAACACCGGGCTCGGTGAGAGCGAAGGCGGAAATCTCACCCTGCGCACAGCGGGGCAGCCATTTTTTCTTCTGCTCGTCCGTGCCGAAGAGAATGAGCGGCTGCGGCACGCCGATGCTCTGATGGGCAGAAACGAGCGCGGCGAGATTGCCACAATAACTGCCAAGCAATACGGCGGCGCGGCAGTAGTTGGTTTGGGACAATCCGAGCCCGCCCAGCTGGGGCGAAATCTTGATGCCAAACGCACCGAGCTTCGCGAGACCTTCGATGACTTCGTCGGGAATCTCGCCGGTGCGGTCGGTCTCATCCGGGTCCACATTCGCGCGCAGGAACGCTTCGAGCCGCGCGAGAAAGGCATCGCCCTGGTCGCGGTCTTCGTGAGACTGCGCGGGATAGGGCAGCAGGCGGTCCAGTTCGTAGCGGCCCATGAACAGGTTCGCGGCGAAGCTGCCGTGTTCGGACGCGGCGTCGCGGGCGGACTCGGTCATTTCCAGCGCGGCCCGCTGGCCGGCGTTCATCTTTGAGGTGTCGATCACCTGAGCGGCGTCATCAGCAGGAGGCGTGGGGCGTGGTTCCATGGTGGGAGGTGCGAGCGTTTTCATAACAACACTCCTTTCTCGGGATAAAGTTTACCGTCGTTGACCGCCAAATCCTTCAGCAGGGCACAGGGGGTGAAGCGATCCTCGCCATCGTCCACCAGTTTGTTCATGGCCCGTACGAGGTTCGCCACTCCGACCATGTCCGCGTGGCGCAACGGGCCACCCCGGAACGGGGCGAAGCCCGCGCCCATGATCATCGCGAAATCCACATCCTCCGGACCGCTCACGATGCCTTCCTCCACGCAGCGCGCAGCCTCATTGACCATGAGCAGCACCATGCGCAGCTCGAGTTCCACGCGGTCAAGATTCGCGGCGGAATCGTCCTTCACGAAACGCGCTGCCTCTTCACTCACCACCGCCTCCTTGCCCTGATGCCGGTAAAAGCCTTCGCCTGATTTGCGCCCCAGCAGGCCGTTTTTGACGAGCCGTGTGAGCACTTCCGGCACGGCCATCCGCCGGTGGTAATGGCTCGCCAGTGTCTCGGCGACATGCAGGGAAACGTCCGTGCCGACCTCGTCCACGAGCCGCAACGGACCCATCGGCATTCCGAAATCGAGCATGGCCTCGTCCAGGTCCGTCACCTCCGCGCCCATCTCGAACAGCCGCGCCGCCTCGACGAGGTACGGCATCAGCACGCGGTTCACGACGAAGCCGGGACTGTCCTTCACCAGCACCGGGAGCTTGCCCATCTGCTGCACAAACTTGAGCGCCCGGCGCACCACCTCCGCGTCGGTGCGCGGTGTGTGGATGACTTCGACGAGCTGCATCCGGTGCACCGGGTTGAAGAAGTGGATGCCCACCACCCGCTCACGGGCGACGAGACTGTCGGCCAGTTCCGTGACGGAGAGCGCGGAGGTGTTCGTCGCGAGAATCGTATCCGGTCCGGCGAGCTGCTCGAGTTTGCGGAAGATGTCCTTCTTCAACTCCATCTTCTCCACGGCGGCCTCGATGATGACATCGCAGCGCCGGAGGGAAGGCAGTTCGACGACCGGAGAAATTTTGTCCATGGCCGTGCGGGCCTCCACGTCCGTGAAGGTGCGGCGTTTCACGCCCTCGGCGAAGAGCTTGCTGATGCCTGCCATGCCGCGACCGACGGCGTCGGTGTTGACGTCGCGCAGCAGCACGGAGACACCGCGTGCAGCGAGCCATTGGGCGATGCCTCCGCCCATCACGCCCGCCCCGATGACGGCCGCGCGTTCGATGGGCTGCGGGCGGGCAGCCCGCTCGCCGAAGCCAATCTTCTTCGCCCGCTCCTGGAGGAAGAAGACGCGGATCAGATTCTTCGCGGCCTCGGTTTGCGCGAGCTGGCAAAACGCGTCGGCTTCGAGCTTGAAGGAGTTTGCTTCCGAGCCACCCACCCCGCTCGTAATGACTTCGAGCGCCTTGAGCACGGCGGGATAATGGCCGCGGGTCTTGGTGAGCAACTTCGGCCGCGTGAACATGTTGATGAAGTTGCCGGCGAGCGCGTTGTTTGTGGCCAGCAACGCGACGGGGGTGGCGCGGTGCGGCTTGAGGCCGGCTTTGGCAACCTTGGCCAGAGTGACCGCCAGGAGTTTCTCATGGGGCACGAGGTCATCCACCAGGCCGAGCTTGAGCGCCTGTTTCGCCACGACCGTTTTGCCGGCGAGGATGAGATCAAGCGCCTTCGGCAGACCGATGAGGCGCGGGAGCCGGGTGCTGCCGCCCCACGCGGGCAGGATGCCGAGCTGCACCTCGGGCAGGCCGAGTTTTGTGGCCTTGTCCGGGGTGGCGAAACGGAAGTCGCACGCCAGACAAACTTCAAAGCCGCCGCCGAGACTGGCCCCGTGAATCGCCGCCGCCGTCGGGAGCGGAAGCGCGGCGAGTCGGCTGAAAACCCGCTGGCCGAACTCAACCATCTCCCGCAGCGCGTTCATCGGCGCGGTGGCGAGCGCATGCAAGTCCGCTCCAGCGATGAAGATGCCGGGCTTTGCACTGGTGAGCACCACCCCGCGCACGGTGGCATCCCGTTCGATGGCCTCGAGGTGGGCGTTCAATTCCTCCAGCGTCGCACGATCGAAGATGTTCGCGGCGGAGTCCGGCCGGTCAAAGGTCAGGACGACGATGGCGGCCTCGGTGACTTCGCGCCGGAGGTTCTTGAATTCGCGGGAAGCGGGGGCGGGCTGGAGGGGTTTCATCACGGGAAGATCGAAAGACGGAGCAAGTGACAGGGTGGCGGAGTTCATAACCAGTCCTCCGGTTGAGGGTTTTGCACCGCAGAGGCGGGACGGGCGCCGAGGGAAACGAGAACTGTCTTCTCTGCGTCCGTCCCGCCTCTGCGGTGCGTTCCAAAATTGTACTCGGTATTCATAACGCCTCCAGCCAGAGGGCCGCGCCTTGGCCGCCGCCGACGCAGACGGTCACCAGCGCGCGCTTCAGGTTTTGCCGTTTGAGCTCCTTCAGGCTTGTCAGTACGAGGCGGGCACCACTCGCACCGACCGGATGGCCGAGGGCGATGGCCCCGCCGTTGACGTTGAGCCGGTCGCGGCGGATTTCACCGACCGGATACGCACGGCCCAGCATCTTCTTGGCGAACTTCTCCGACTCGCAACATTTGAGCACGGCAAGCGTCTGTGCGGCGAAGGCTTCGTTAATTTCCACGAGGTCGGCGTAGTTGACGGCCAGACCGGTCTTCTCCTCGGCCTTCGCGATGGCAAACACGGGACCAAGGCCCATGCGGGAGGGATCGCAGCCAGCATACGCATATCCGAGCAACGCCCCGATCGGCGTGAAGCCTAGTTCTTCAGCGCGTTGTTCAGTCATTACGAGCAAGGCGACCGCGCCGTCCGTTATTTGCGATGCATTGCCGGCGGTGACCGTGCCGTGGTGGCGGTCGAAGACGGGTTTTAGTTTGGCGAGCGCCTCCATGGTCTGCGCTTCACGCACCCCATTGTCGGCGACGATGGGTTTCGCGTTTTTGAGTTCCGCATTGAAGACCGGGCAAATCTCCTCGGCCAGCTTGGCCTTCGCCGCTGCGGCCCGTTTATGAGATTCGAGGGCAAAGGCGTCCTGCTCTTCGCGGGTGAGGCCGGATTCCCGGGCCAGCAGCTCGGCGGTGTCGCCCATGCCCATGCCACAGACGGGGTCGGTGAGCCCGAGTTGAAGCGTGATGCGCGGTTTGAAGTCGGCGAGCCGGAACGCGGTGAGCGCGGAGACTTTTTGGCCAAAGGTTTTCGCGCGTCCCAGTTTGCCGAGCTTCTCCGCCGCGGTCTTCGTGTAGAGCAACGGGTAGTTGCTCATGCTTTCCGTGCCGCCGACCAGAAAGATGGAGCCGCGTCCGGCGGTCATCTTTTCGTAGGCCTGCGTAAGTGATTCCATGCCCGAAGCGCAGTTGCGGTGCACGGTGATGGCCGGGACCTGTTCCGGGATGCCGGCGCGCAGGGCGATGACCCGGGCGACGTTCGCCGCATCAGCCGGCTGGCCGACACAGCCGAAGATCACTTCATCGATCAGCGCGGGATCTAGGCCGGTGCGGGTGAGGAGGGCCTGGGTGGCGATGCGCCCGAGTTCATCCGCGCCCAGCGCGGCGAGATCAGTGCCCATTTTGCAGAACGGCGTGCGGAGGCCGTCCACGATGACAAGTCTAGGAGTGCTCATGTGACCTCCCTAGTCTGGGGGTATTGGGGCAAAGCTCCAAATCCCAAGTGACAAGTTTCATTTGCGGAGACGGCATGTTGGAACGCGAGTTGTAAGTCGTGGCACCCGTTCTCCCTCACCCTGGCCCTTTCCCGCTGGGAGAGGGAGAAAGTCAGCCCGCATTCGAAGTGCCGGTTCGCTTTTGCACCCAGAACACGGTCGGAGTGGCTCCCTCTCCCAGAGGGGGAGGGCCGGGGTGAGGGGGAAGGATCCGCAATGAAACCTACCGGTTCCAACATCCCAAGTCCGCCAGGGCGTATTTCAAGTGCACTCATGCAACCCCCTTGTGCAACGCACCGTTCACCACCGGGCCGGCGGGCGGCGCGCCCGTCTTCGGGCGATGATCCACGAGCTTCTGTTCCTTGAGCTGCACGCCCACGCCTTGCAGGTCGCGCATTTGCTCGGCGGAATGAAACTCGATGCGGTTCGGCGTGATTTCGCAATGCGTCATCAGGCGCGTGCGCAGATCGTGGATGAGATGATCGTCGTCTGCGCCGTTCGTCTTCTGCACGTGGAGCACCAGCTCGTCCACCTCGTGCGGATCGTCGTGGAGCTTGCGCAGCTCAATCTGCCACGCACCGACGTTCGCTGCGTCGTCCAGGACGTGCTCCAACTCATTGAAATCCACCAAGGTGCCCTTGATCTTGTCGAGCTGCACTTCCTTGAAGGCGGAACTGCGCGAGATCTTGCCCAGCAGACGCGGCATCTGCCGACCACAGTGCGGGCAGCGCTCGTACGTCAGACCACCGTCGATGTAATCGCCGGTGCGGTAGCGGAGCACCACGGTCCCGCGCGAGTCGAGCGGCGTGAACACAATCTCGCCCGGCTGGCCGTTCGCAACCGCCTCCCCGGTCTTCGGGTCCACGACTTCGACAATGCCCAGGTCGGGATACAGGTGATAACCGGAGGGCGTTTGATCCACCGGCACCGGGCATTCGGCAAAGGCCATCTTCGCCTCGGTGAAACCGTAGGTCGTCACCACGTCCACCTCACGCGCGCCGAGTTCCAGGGCGAGATTGCGGAGTTTCAGCCGCATGCCGTCGGGCACCTTCTCGCCGCCGAGCACGATGCGCCGGAGGTTTTCGCAGCGCACGCCTTCCTCCGCCGCCTGATGTAACACGTGATAGACGAACGTCGGCATTCCAATCAGCACGTCCGGACGAATCTTGCGGAGGAAACGAAGCTGGCCTTCGGTGCCCATGACCTTGCCGCCGCCGGTGCTCGCGGTGAACACCCCGAACGTCGTGCTGCCATAGTGCGTGAGCCAGAACGCCAGGTGCGGCGCGTAGGGAAACATGTTCAACAGCTTGTCCTCGCGCCGCGCTCCACACACGCCGAAGACGCGCTCGCCGGCGAGTTGGAGATTCGCGATATCGTGATTCGTGTAGAGGAACGGCACCGGATCGGCGCTGCGGCCCGTGGTGTTGGTGAGGAAGATGGGGCGGAACTCGGACTCAAACCCCTGGGCCACCTGTTCGCGGCCATGGAGCATGGCCCGCAGGATGGTCGAGGGCCGGCGGGACAGGACGTTGCGATCCGGGACGAGCAGAAAGGCGCGTACTTTGGCGGGGTTGTCGGGCGTGTTGAGCAGGTCGGCCTTGCTCGTGAACGGCAGCCGGCGCAGGTCTTCAATCGAATGAAAGTCCTCGGCGGTGAGCTTCAACTGGCGGAACAACTCGCGGTAGTATGCTGAGAAGGGCAGGACGGTGTCGCGCAGCCAGCGGCGGAGCTTGTCCGCTTGCAGCGCGCGGATGGTGGCCTCAGGCAGCTGCTGCCAGTTCGTGGTGAGCAGTTTCGGGTTCATGGGTTTGCTCCTTTCGGTTCACGAGTTGCTTGATGTCCGCAAGGTTCTCCTCGGCCACACGGCGGCCGAGGGAAATGTATTTGGCCGGGTTGGAAAAATCGTGCCACCGCGAGTCACACACCAGCGGCCGGAGAACCACGTCTGCCTGACGGCAGGCATCCTCGGCAGCCCGGATCTGCCCGCCAATAACGGCGCGCTGGGTGACGTCGAGGATGTTGCCGTAGGCGAAATAGTTGACCTGCTGGTTCAACAGGTTCAGGAAGCTGAACCCGTGCCGTTTCAACTGACCCTGCTCGCGCTCGTGCTCCCGCGCGCAGCGCAGGAAGGCCGGCGTGGGAATGATGTTCACCGCAATGACGCGCTCGACCCCCGCCTCGCGCAGCACGTCCACCGGCAACGGGTCCGAGACCCCGCCGTCGATGTACGTTTCACCCTCCAGCTGCACCGGGACGAAGACGCTGGGTATCGCGCAGCTCGCCAGCACGCGGGCGGCGACTTCCCCCGTGCCGAACACCTCGCGCTCCAGCGTGTCAAAGTGCGTCGCCACGACCCGCAACGGCCGGGCGAGCTGCTCGAAGCGCACCTCTCCGATGCTGTCTTCCAGCCGGCTCTGGATCGCGCGCCCGTGGATGAACCCGCGCCGCGGCGGGAACGCGGGATCAATCAGCTTGAGCAAGCCCCACTTGCCCTCCAGCTCGCGGGCCTTGTTCTCAATGTACTTGCCGTCGTGCCCGAACGCCCACAGCGCGCCGATGTACGCCCCCATACTCGTCCCGGCGACGATGTCCACCTCGATGCCGTTCTCCTCCAGCACCTGCAACACGCCGATGTGCGCGAGCCCCTTCGCTCCACCACTGGACAACGCGAGCCCCACGCGACAGTGGCCGATCTCACGCGCGAGCCGACGCAGGTCGAACTTGAACGCCACCGGCCACACGCCGCCGCAGTGCGAATGCAGCGCATCCATCGTCGCGGGCGACTCGTGCAGGTTCAGGTGGGCGGGCTGACCGATCTGCTTCATGAAATCCTCCGCCGGCTGCGGCACCTCGTCGTGTTCGAGACAGAGCACCAGCTTCAAGTCCGTCTTCACCCCGTCGCGCGCCGATTGCAGCTCGCGTTCGAGCTGGTTGAACTCGAACAGACTCTCCACCGTTTGCCGCGTCAGCACGTACGTGCCGGAGGACCGGCCCACGGCCTCGGCCAACGCCTGGCGCGGCGCATCCGCATCCAGCAGCAGCAGCACCTGACCGAAGTGACGCGCACAATGGCCAAACACGGCGGAAAGAAAGGGCCGCTCCGCCGGCTGGTTCGTCACGCGGAGGGTCAACCGGTCGAAACTGCCGAGATGCTCGAGCTGGTCCGCAAAGGCAAACCCGTTGTTAGGCATTGAATGAAGCGGGTTCCAGACCTTGGCCGCCGTGCCGGCCTCGGACGGAGCGACTTGGACCAGCAGCACATGCTGGCCGGTGACGGAGTTGAGCATCTGCGCCAGGGACTCGGCGATGAGCCGGTCCGGGACGCGACGCGAGGCGGAGGCGAGGGTGGTGAGACGGCCGGGGCGGAAGTTCGAGGCTTGCGGGGGGCGGGCGAGCGAAGTCAGCAGGTTCGCCTTTCGCAGATCCCAGATGGACCCTTCAGTTGGATGCGACGCAGGCATTTCCGTCTTTCTGAGCGACGGCCGCCGCGGAAACCATCCACGTTTAACCCACCGGATTCCCCGGCTGACGGTCGCTGCCATTCAAGGCTTGATTATGCTCTCTTACCATTTTGCTTCTCTGTCTTAATGCAACATACTGCAAATCCCGTGCCCGTCAAATTTGAGAATGTCAGGCAAACACCTTAATCGTAAGTCAATGTCTTGTGTCCAATGTCTTGCGTCGATTGAAGTGCGACCTTGGACCTTGGACCTTGGACCTTGGACCTTGGACTTTGGACTTTGGACCTTGGACTTTGGACCTTGGACCTTGGACCTTGGACCTTGGACCTTGGACCTTGGACCTTGGACTCGGTTATTCCGACCGCCGTCGTGCCGGCAGGATCGCACACGCATCCTTGCAGCCAAAAACTTTGCTGAGCAGGTAACGATTGCGGCTGATCCACTGGTAAACGCGCTCCGCAATCCAGATCACGCCCGGAAACCACAGCACCAACGCCAGCGGCACCAGCAGCGGCATCCGCAGGCCGACAAACCGCAACGCCCGCGCGCCGCGATGGATC
The DNA here is from genome assembly GCA_009924135.1 of Pseudomonadota bacterium. Classification (GTDB taxonomy): domain Bacteria; phylum Verrucomicrobiota; class Verrucomicrobiia; order Limisphaerales; family SXTU01; genus SXTU01. The sequence goes on from RFSE01000009.1 coordinate 15,699, forward strand.
GTGCCGTCTGTGGCGACGCAGTGGATGGCTTCGAGAAGCGCCTCCTGCGTGAGCGTGGGCGCGACGCGCGCCGTCTCCGGGTCCGCGATGGGCAGCAGCCGCACCACATGGCACCAGTCCAGCCACGTGAGCAGCTTCATCTGGAACGTGCAGAGCGAACACTCGCCGTCGTAGAGGACGATATGACGGGCAGCCGACATGCGGGGAGTTAACGCCATCCAGCCCCCAGAGTCAAACGACCCGGCGTGCGCCCCGCAAGTGGCGGCAGGCATCCTGCCTGCCGTAGAGCCGTGGCTTCCAGCCCGGCGGATGGGGACGCAGCTGCCAACTGATGCTTCCTTTCAACCCCGCATCGTGAAACGGCCCAGTCTTATACTCCGCACGCCAATTCCGGGCGGCAAGATGCCTGCCCTCTACGGCAGGCAAGATGCCCGCCGCTACAGGCTGCAAGCCCCACAACCGCCACCACGCCGCAGCCCACCGGACAAAAAAAGAACGGGCGCCTAACGCCCGTTCCCTTTTTGCCTTTTACCTTTTTACTTTTGCCTTCCGCCAGGTCAGGCGAAGAGTTCTTTCACCGGCTTGGCCCCTTCCTTGACCAGCTTCATCGGCCGGCCGAGCGGGGTGGTGAGTTCGCGGGTGAAGTCGATGCCCAGGGCGTGGCAGACGCTGGCGTGGAGGTCGGCGACCTGCACGGGGCGGTCCGCCGGTTCCATGCCGTCCTTGTCGGACGAGCCGATGACCTGGCCGCCCTTGATGCCGCCACCGGCCATGAAGCAACTGAAGACGCGGGCGTGGTGGTCACGACCGGCGTCCTTGTTGATCTTGGGCGTGCGGCCGAATTCGCTCATCATGATGACGAGCGTCTTCTCCAACCGGCCCGAGGCGTGGAGGTCTTCGATGAGCGAGGCCACGGCGGGGTCCATGACGGAACCGTGGTTGCGCATGGCCGGGAAGACATCCATGTGGTTGTCGAACCCGCCGCGGTTGACCTGCACGAAGCGCACGCCGGTTTCGATGAGCTTGCGGGCGAGCAACGTGCCGCGACCGAACTCGGTCAGTCCGTAGCGTTCGAGGGTCTTCGGGTTTTCCTTGTCGAGGTCGAAGCTGGAGAGCGCGGGGCTCTTCATCAGGGCGACGGCGTCCTTGAGGGCCACATCCGTCTCCTTGAGGTCGCGCGCGGCGATCTTGTTGGAGGCGCGGAGATTCATCTTGGCGAGAATCTCGAGGCGGCGTTCGCCCTGCGCGTGGTGGATGCCGTCGGGGAAGGCGAGATACGGATCACGCTCGCCGGGCAGGCCGATGTAGTAGGCCTCGCAACGCTGGCCGAGGTAACCGGCGCGCGGCGCCATGCCACCGATGCTGATGTAGGCCGGCAGATCGCCGTTCTTCTGGCTCTCGTTCACGACGAACGAGCCCATGCCCGGATGCACGAGGGCGGGGTTCTGCGGGTAGCTGGTCTGGAGCTCGTAGGTCGCGCGGCCGTGGTCGCCGTTCGTGCCGGCGATGGAGCGGATGATCGAGCAGTGGTGCATCTGCTTGGCGAGCTGCGGGAAGATCTCGCTGATCTGGATGCCATCGGCGCTGGTCTTGATGGGCTCGAACTCGCCGCCCGACTCGCGGCCCGGCTTCGGATCCCAGGTGTCGATGTGGCTCATGCCGCCACCGTTCCAGAAGAGGACCACGGCCTCGGCCTTCGGCGCGTGGGCGGAGCCAATCGCGGCGACGAGACGGTTGATGGGCATGCCAAGCAACGCCGCCGTGCCGGCGGTCTGCGCAAGGAATCGGCGACGGGACGTGTAGTAGTCAGTGCAGGAGCTCATGGGTATTTAATGTTGAACAGACTTCAGGGGAGATAACGGAATTCGTGAGAATTTAGCATGGCCCAACGGAGGTCGGCCAGGCCTTCGAGCGGCGTCTTGCCCGCCGCGACGACTTCACGGCCCTCGGCCAATTCCTCGGCGGTGGGATGACGCGTGAAGATTTCGAGATAAACGAACTCAACGGCCTTGGCCGGGTTCGCATTCGGACCGGCGATCAGCGAGTGCACCGGCTCCATCGGGCCAACGCGGGAGGCTTCGTGCGTGGCCTTGCCATTGAGCATCATCAGCTCCTGGCGCAGCGAGGGGGACTCGTCGCGGAACTCGCCGAGGTTGTCGCGGGCGGGCTGGCCGAAGACGCGCAGGAAGTGCGAGGGCGGCGCCGGGGTGGCCATGCGCAAGGTGGAATCAAACTTCGGGTTGTCGTCCACGATCGCGGTGACGGTCTCGAGCCGGAAGCGCTCGGCATTACCGGACTGGAGCAGGCGGATGCGCGCCTGGCGGACGGCCTCGATTTGGTCGTCTTCCATCTTCTTGTTCATGGCGAGGTCCTGCTTGGACTCGGTGAGCACGTCGGAGAACTTGTCTTCGTCCTTCTTCATCTTCTCGGGCTTGAGCAGCGCGTCGAAGTCGAGGCTGGCACCCTTTTCCAGGTCATACGGGGCCGGGGCCTGCACGGGCTTGATCATGGCCATCATTCCGGGCTGGTTGGTGGACTTGTCCTCGGCGGCGGCCACCATGGCGGCGGGCGCGAGCGGGATGCGGATCTGGCGCTTCACTTCGCGGACGTTGGCACCTTCGGGCCACTTGTGGGAGAGCAGATGGCCGGCGACCGCCACACTGTCGAAGAGGGCCTCGCCCAGCATGCGGCGGGGGCGCGTGGCCGTGAAGGCCTCGCTCGCGCGGTTGACCTGCGCCACATCCGCCCCGGCGGCCAGATGCCCGCGCTGGTAGGTCTGGGTGAGCATGATCGTCTTCACCAGCGACCGGAGGTCGAACCCGCCGGCGGTGAATTCCTGCGCCAGGAACTGCAGGGTCTGCGGATGGCGGATCTCGTTGTAGGCAGAGAAGTTATCGAGCGGCTCGACGAACCCGTGCCCGACCAGTTCGGCCCAGACGCGGTTGACGAAGGCGCGGGCGAAGTACGGGTTGCGCGGGTCGGTGATCATCGTGGCCAGCTTCTTACGCGCCTCGCTCTGGCGGTAGATGCTCTTGCCGTCGTCCAGCTTCTTCGCGGCGGCCTTGGCCTCGGCGAGGATTTCCGCCTCGGACTTCGAGTCGCGCAGGGCCTTGTTCACGTCGAAACCGTCCACGAGGTCATCCAGCGCCTTCTTGGCGGCGACACTGGTGAGGGCGGTGGGGTTCGGCTTGCGACGTTCTTCCAGGCGGGCGATGTAGCTGGGCTTGTCCTTTTCCGTGAAATTGACCAGCTCGAAGGGGAACTTGGGAGCGACGCCGTCGCGCTTGGGCGGCTGCTCGCGCTCGGGGGGCCACTTCACGGCGGTTTCGTCACCTTCCGTGGTGTAGATGCGCTTGATGTTCTTGCCCTGCTCGACGCGCTTGATGGTGCCGAAGAAGGCGGCCAGCTCGTAAAACTCCTTCTGTTTCCAGTCATCGAACGGGTGGTCATGGCACTCGGCGCACTGGATGCGGACGCCGAGGAAGATCTGCGAGGTAGCACCGGCCAGGGCCATGGGATTCGCGGCATCACCCAGCGCAAAACCGGCGGCCGGGGCGCTCTCGGGCCGCCCATTGGTCCCGATCAACTCACGGACCATCTGATCGTAGGGCTTGGACTCGGACAGGCAGCGGTTCACGTAGGCGAGCAACTGCGGGCCACCTTCGCTCTGGGAGCGGATGCGCAGCATGTCGGCATAGAAAACCGTCCACCGTTCGGCAAAGCGCGGGTGGGCGATCAGGCGGTCAATGAGCTTCTCACGGCGTTCCGAGGCGCTGTCACGCTGGTACTGCTTGATTTCCTCTTCGGCCGGGATGCGGCCGATGAGATCAACCGTCGCGCGGCGGAGGAACGAGAGATCGTCAATCACCGGGGCCACCGGGGCAGCGGGGCCCTTGGCGACGGCGTTTTCCTGGGTCAGAATCTTGTCCGCGATGGCGGCCGTCTCCTGAATCGAGGCCGGAGCCTTCTCGGGGATGAGTTCCTTGTCGGCCAGGCCGGGGATTTCCTTCTTCCGGGTCTTGAGGACCACGCCGGTGGGCCAGTTGGCGCCGGTGCGGACCCAGTCGGTGAGCCAGTTCCGATGCGGGCCGGAGAGGGGTTCGGTCTCCTGCGGCATGATGTCCTCATGGTCGCGGGGGAGCTTGATGCGGCGGAGGAGTTCGCTCTTCTCCCATTCCTTCGCGTTGATCAGGGGGCCGCTCTTGCCGCCCTTGAGGAAGCCGGCCTTGGTATCGAGGCGGAGGTCACCCTTGACCTTCTCCGCGCCGTGGCAGCGGATGCAGGCGTTTTCGAAGATGGGCTGGATTTGCGTGCGGAAATCCACGTCGGCTCCGGCGAGCTGGGCGGAGGCGAGCAGCAACAACGAGTAGCGGAGCGTGCTGGACTTCATGATCAAAATTCTGGTCGAGACTAACGTGCTGGAAGTGTCTGATGCTAATCGCCGTCATTTGATTCAAAGAGATTCTTGACTTGGTGAAAAAACCGGCGAGGTGAGCGAGTGGGGAGCGGCCCGGTCCGGGCGGGAGGCTTTTGGCGAAGGTGGCGGCAGGCATCCTGCCTGCCGTAGAGCCGTGGCTTCCAGCCCGGCGGATGGGGACGCTCTTGGCACCTGTGCGCATCCTTAACCAGGACGATGCAGTTGAGCCACGGATGGAACCCGGATTAAACACGGAGCCAACGGTGCCGGGGCCGCCTGGCCTCGTTGCTTGACCCGCACCGTTTGGTCCAGGCAGGTAACTTCGACATAACGCGTGCTCCGCTCGTCCCCATCTGTGTTCCGTCCGTGTTTCATCCGTGGCTAATGAATCGGTCTGGCTTGTAGTCGTTGGTCGTGCCCGCCTCGTGAAACATTAAGCTGAAATACTCCGCACGCCATTTCCGGGCGGCAAGATGCCGGCCCTCTACGGAAGGCAGGATGCCTGCCGCCACAGCCAGCTACCGCCTAGTCACGGCCCCGGTGGCGTCCGTACGAATTTCTGCACCCGGTGACCCGAGGCGTCTGCCACGTACACCGCCCCGTCCGGTCCCACGGCAATGTCATGACCCAGCTGAAACTGCCCCGGCCCGGTACCGTAACCGCCGAAACGGTCCACCACCCGGCCCTCGGCGTCCAATTCCACCGCCTTCGACCGGTCCGGCTGCTTCAGCGGGGCATCACCTCCGTCGATCGCGTAAATGTGCCCGTCCGGGCCGACGCTCACGCCATAAGGACGCCCGATCTGCGGGCTTTTCCACTCGGCGACGAATTTCCCCTTTGGATCGAAGACCTGGAGCCGGGCGTTGGACCGGTCGCACACGATTACCCGCCCGGCGGGGTCCACCGCGACGCCGTGCGGCAGGTTGAACTGCCCCGGTCCGGCGCCCTTGCCGCCCCACTCGAAGTCGTAGCGGCCCTCCGCTGTGAACTTGATCACGCGCGTGTTCCGGTAGCCGTCGCTGACGTAGAACGAGCCGTCCTTCAGCACCGCCACGTCAGTCGGCAGGTTGAAATGCGTGGCATCCGCCCCGGCCACACCGCGCTCGCCGAGCGTGAGCAGCAATTTGCCCTCGGGCGTGTACTTAAACACCTGTTGCCGCCCGACATCGGTGAGCCAGACGTTGTCCGCGCGGTCGAGGGTGAGCCCGTGCGGCATGATGAACTCACCCGCGCCCCAGCTCGACAACAGCTTGCCGGTTGCGGCGTCGAGCACGCTCACCGTCGGCGCGGTCACCGGCTCGGTGGGGAACGGCGTCGACCACGTGCGCCCGCTGCGATGGAACACGAACACGCGGTTCCGCGAGTCTACGCCCACGCCGGTGCACTGGCCGAGGATGTGCGAAGCGGGCAACGCCGGCCAGTTGGTCACGACGACGTGCCGGGGAGGTGCGGGGTCGGCGGCTTGGGCCCATGGGGTGAGCAAGGCCAGGAGGAGGGCGAGGAGAAGGGGTTTGGGCATGAGGCGGCTGTGCATGGTCAATGTCTCCAATACTCCAGCACCGCAATAACGGCCCAACCGCAAAGTGATATGGCTCCAACAATGCAAATCTCGCGCCTTCGTCCGAGAGGAAACAGCCCGAATTGCCATGGACGAATCACAAACCAGGCAACTACCGCGATGCAGGCTGTGACCACTGCCCAACCGCGACCGAAAAAGTGCCCGACCACAAATCGGCTCATGCTTAGGACCATGAAGATTGGAAAAATAGGCCAGGCGGACTTCATCTCGGCCCATTCTTGTCTGTCCTTTGCTGTGAATCTAAGTGGCATGTGGTTTACTGTAGCCATCTACACGTCCAGACTCAGGCCTCAGATGGCAAAGTGTGGACATAAAGTTTCTGGGCCGACTCGCGAAGGTCGAGAAAATGGCGCTCCTCGCAGCCTTTGCACTCTGTGGGGTGCTGTTTTGGCCGGTTGCCCATTGTTTTCCATCTTGGTGGCCATGGTCAGACCGTATTTTGCCCCTTCCCGCTGGTCAAGCGGGAGTCACGCGGGGAACGGGTCGGATGCATCACTGTTTGCACCGCGTCTTGAAGCGGAGTGAATCCCAAAGGGATTCCGGCCTTCAGCCCAGGGTTGCGAGGGACGAGCTACCCTGGGTCAGCGTCCCACGCAGCCTGTAACCCCAACGGGGTTGTGGCCTTTTCGATGCGTCTCGCCTACGCCCACTGCTTGCAACGGGACATGGTGTACCAAAATTTTTTACTGATACTCGTACCCGATGTGGAAGGTAATCCGGCCATCCGGATGGCGGCGGATGTTCGTGAGGTGGACGGGCAGGCCGCCGCCGAGCATCGAGCGGCTGCTGGGCGTGGTGTAGGGCGTGTAGGCGTCGTTGGCCACGCTGGGGTAGGGCACCAGCGGCAGGAAGACGCGCGGGCCGCTGGGGCCTTCCACGCCGTGGCTTTCCTCCAGAATGACGCGGTTTCCGACGACCCGCCAGATCAGCAGGCCTTCGCCCGGCAGGCTGCCGTCGAAGCCGGTTTTGCGCCGGTTTTCCAGCAGCAGGTATTCGCTGCCGTCAGGGCGGATGAGCACCTTGAAGCATTCGTTGGTCGTGCCTTCGACCGGGGCGAGGACGAGCTTCTGTTTCACCGTGGGATCGATCACCGCCGGATGGAGCCAGCCGAGCTGTTCCTTGGCCCACGCGCCGAAGTGCTGCGGGCGGCCGTAGGGGGTCTGGTTCGACATCGCGCACCAGTTGCCCAAGCCCTCGGAGCCGGGGTTTTCCGGCCGGGCGTAGAGGTCCGGCAGGCCGAGCATGTGGCCGAACTCGTGGCAATAAACGCTGATGTTGCCCATCCGCCGTCCACCCTCCGCGCAGATGAAGTAGGACCAGGTGCGGCCCTTGTGCTTGAAGGTGGCCCGGTGCGGCCAGTACAGGCTGGCCCGGTTCACGTTCGGATAACGGTCCCCGGCGTAGATGAACACCACGCCGTCAAAGTCCTGCAAGGCTTTCTCCCCCTCGCGTTTGAGCACGAGGTCCAGCGCCTCGGTGAGAAACGGGGTCTTGGCCGAGGCCCCGGCTGCCTGCGAGTAATCACCGCGCTTTTTGCTCATCTCGACCCAGGGAAACACGCGGCCGTCCACGCGGAGCCGGCCGCAGGATTGTTCGAGGTAGTAATCGCGCAGGCTGCCGAAAACGGTTTGGCCGGTGGCATTGGTGCCGGTGTAGGTCCCGGTGCTGAACATGGCCCGCTCCCAGTCACTGCTGTCCACGGCGGGGTTGTGCCGGGTGTCGGGGAATTCCACGCCGATGATGGCGAGCTTGTAGGCGGGTTTCTTCCACAGGAATTTCGGTTCCTCGCCGGGCGCTGAGGAAGCGTCCGCCGCGAGCGTGATCTTGAATTCCTTCTCCGCTCCGCCGCGCCGGATCACCACGACCACCTGATCGCCGGGGGAACGTTCCGCGAGCAGCTCGCTGACGGACTGTCCGGCGCTCAAGGCGGTGCCGCCGACCTTGACAATGACATCCTCGGCCTTGAGGCCGGCCTGGTCGGCGGGCAGGCCGCTGGTGATGGAGCTGATCGGGGCTCCCTGGTCAGTCACCTCGCCGACGCGGATGCCCATGACGGCGCGTTGCTCGCCGAACTTGCGCGGCCGGCTGACCGCCGTGAGGGTGGCGAGCAGGTCGAGCGTGCGCCGGTCGCGTTGGACGGAGAAGAGCACGAAGTCGCCGGGGGCCTTGCGCTGGAGGAGGTCGCGCAAGGCGTCAATGGTGGGGAGCGGTTGCCGGTCGAGTTTCAGCAGCACGTCCCCGACCCGCGCCCCGGCCTTCTCGGCCGGAGAATTCTCGGCCACCTCGCCGATGATGAGCCGGCCTTTCAAATCCGGGGCCACGTGCAGGCCCAGGTAGCCGGACTGGCCGGTGGCGACCCCGTTCGTCCGGGCGGGCTGGGTCGTGATGGCCGTGGCGACGGTGCGGTAGCCGTCGAACTCGCCCGGTGACGCGGCCGCCAGCCGGATCAACGAGGCAATGACTGCGGCAGTGACAAAGAAGGACAAGCGCATAAGCACGGCGATTTCCCGGCTGTGTAGGGGAAAAACCGGCGGACGGCAACCGTGGGATGGAAGAGCGATCGGGCTGGGGTGCATCCCGGCACTGCCCCGAGGAACGAAAACTTCCGGAGCGCGGCTGTGTCGCGGAGACCAGCCGCAGCGGCTTCGCCTGGCAGGAAGCGTCGCGGCGTTCCGCTCCCCCTCACAACTCCGACGTTGCTGCGGCTGATCCCGCGCCAAGCGGGACACAGCCGCGCTCCAGGGCAGTGCCAAGTTGCCCCCACTAGGTCGTCAGTGCCCGAACAGCCGGGGCAGCCAGGTCGTGAGCGGCGGGAAGTAGGTGATCAGCAGCACGCCGATGATCAGCACGCCCTGCATCGGCAGGACGGCGCGGGAGACTTCCATCACGGGTTTTTTGAAGCGGTAGGAGGCGAGGAAGATGTTGATGCCCATGGTCGGCGCGAGCAGGCCCAGCTCCATGTTCGCCAGGAAGATGATGCCCAGGTGCAACGGGTCGATGCCATAGGCCGAACCGAGCGGCACCAGCAGCGGCACGACCACCACAATGGCCGAAATCGTGTCCATGAAACAGCCGACCAGCAACAGCAGCACGTTCAGCACGAGGAGGAAGAGGAGTTTCGAGTGGATGGTGCTCGTGACCCATGTGGAAATTTTGTCCGGCACCTGGGCATCGACCAGATAGTTGGTCAGGCCCAGCGCCACGCCCAGGATCATCAACACGCCGCCCACCAGCAGGCCGCACTCGGTCAGCACCCGTGGGATGTCCGTGGTCAGTTTCAAGTCCCGGTGGACGAACACGGTGGTGATGAAGACATAAAGCGCCGTGACGGCCGCCGCTTCCACCGGCGTGGCAAACCCGCCGAACAGCGCGATCAATGCGACCAACGGCACGGCGAGTTCCCACTTGGCCTCCCACAGCGCCGCGCGGGCGGCGGCGAGGTTGAACTTGGGCCGGTCGGCAGCGTCCTTCGGTCCCCGGCTCACGCCCCACCAGGCCGTCAGGGCGACCAGCAGCAGGCCGGGCCCGAAACCGGCCAGGAACATCTTCTGGATGGTCACGCCCGCCGATTGGGCCATGCGCCCGGCGATGATCGCGTAGATGATCACGGGCAGCGACGGCGGGAAGAGCAGCCCCAAGGCGCCGGAGCCGGTGAGCAGGCCCAGTGCGTTGCGCTCCGAGTAGCGCGCCGCGAGCATCACCGGCATCAGCAGGCCGCCCATCGCGAGGATGGTCACGCCGCTTGCGCCGGTGAACGAGGTGAAGAACGCACAGACCAGCGCCGTGACGATGGCCGGGCCGCCGCGCATCGAACCGAACAAGGTCTGGAACACGCCGACGAGCCGTTTCGACGCGCCCCCTTCGGCGAGCAGATAGCCGGCCATGGTGAAGAGCGGGATCGTGGGCAGCGAGGCGTTGGTGACGAGCCGGTAGTGATCGACCGGGATGGAGTTGATCGTTTGATCTTCGCCCCAGAACAGGAGCATCGCCGCGCCGCCGAGCGTTACGAAGATTGGTGCGCCCAGCACGGTTGCGGCCAGCAGCGTGGCAATCGCCGGCCAGACCAGCTTCGCCGGGTCCATGGGAGGATGAGAGGCCAGCCACACCAGCAGGCCGCTGGCGACCAGGACCACGGCACGGCCGCCCCACTTCGGCGAGGCGTTCCACAGCAGCCGCAACGTCACCAGGGCGAAGCCGATGGGCATGACGGTTTGCACCCACCAGATGGGCATCGTGCCAACGAGGAAGTTCCCGCCTTCCCGCTCGGACTTGACGAACGCGATGCCCGCGACCGTGAGGAAGAACGCGACGGTGGTGGCCGCCGTGCCGCTGAAGAGGGCTGCGACGACCTTCCACTTGGGCGGCAGGATCGCGGGCAGCGCGGACATCGCGAGCAACCGGCTGTCGCGCGCCGCGAGCGCACCGCCGAGCATGCCGATGATGAGGGTGCAATGCTGGACGATCGCGGTGGCGCCGGGAATGCCGGCGGGGGGAAATGCCTTGCGCAGAAACGCCTCCAGCAAGGGCAGCGTCATCAGGGCGACGAGCACCAGGCCGAGCAGGACGTTCTCACCCTGGCGCAGCCACGCGCGGAGGCCGTAGGCGGGAATGGGTTCGAGGTTGACTGGAAGGGGGTTCATGTGATGGCACAGGAGGCGAAGCGGCGTGTCTTCTCCCGGCGCGAAGCGAGGGGGAGCACGACCCAACGCCGGGTCAGGGGACCCGGCCTACAGGGGCAGTGCTGTAGGCCCGGTGACCTCACCGGGCGTAACGCGCGGATACACTCGGCATACAAGAGAAGTCGATCCGCCGCTACGAACCGGATCGCGGGCGTCCCGCCCGCAGCAGCCGCGCCGATGCCGGTTGGGTGTGAAATCCAGTTAGTCCCGCAGCGCAAGTTGCCACTGGGGCCCGGAGGGCTGCGATCCGGTTCAGGGGCTGAAAATGCGGAAGTTTGCCGACCGTGGATTCCCTTCCCTTGGTCCGGAAATGGAGTGGGAGAAGAAACGTGGAGCTGTGTGGCCTGCGGAGACTCCTCACATCGTCTCCAGCGAGATGAGGAGGAGCCGTTCATTTGCCGGCCTTTGCCCGGTATTCCTTCACGAGCTTCACCACCTCGTCGAACATCTCGGCGGGAACCAGTTTGCCACGGATGGTCGCGTAGGCCTCGTCGGTGAAGCGCACCCAGTCGGCGATGTCCTCGGGCGTGGGCTTGATGACTTTCATCCCGCGCTTCTCCATCGCGGCGACGGCTTCGTCACTCTCCTTGCGGCCCAGATTGCGGATGTCCTTGCCGGCCAATTCGGCCGCCTTCATCAAGTCGGCCCGCTTGGCGGCGGGCGTGGCGTCCCAGGTTTTCTTCAACACGATGGTGGCTCCGACAAGCGGCACCCAGTTCAGTTCGAGCATGTTCGGGGCCGGGTTGTAGAACTGCCCCGCAAGCGCATAGATCGGCACGCTTGGCACCATGTCGAAGAGGCCGGTCTGGAGGCCGGGCAACACATCGGTCTGCTCGGCCGGCACGGGGTTTACCCGCAGGGCGCGCATCACCTCGGCGGAGCGTCCGTCACCGGACCAGACGAAGACCTTCATCTTGCGATAGTCGTCGATGCGGTGGCCGGGTTGCTTGGAGAACAAGCGCACCCAGCCGAGGTCGCCCCAGCAGAGGACTTCAAAGCCCTTGTCGCGAAACTTCTTTTCGAGACCGGGGCGGAGCTTCTCGAAGGCGTAATCAAACTCGTCGAGCGAGCGGAACATCATCGGCATGAACTGCAGGGCGCCGACGGAATCCTCGATTTGCGAAAGGCCGGGGACGGTGAGCATCGCGGCCTGGATCTGGCCGATGCGCATGCGCCGGACCATGTCGGCCTCGCCGCCCATGGTGCCGTCGGTGTAAATGGTGAGCTGGACCTGGTCGGCGCTGGCCTTGCGCCACGCTTCGCCCATCTGCTGGAGGGCTTTGTGGGGCGAAGTGTCCTTGGGCGCGAGCGTGGCGAGACGGATCTTCACCGGCGCGGCGGCGTCCGCGAGAACCGCCGTGCCCAGTAATAATAAGAGGGTCCAAAGTCCAAGGTCCAAAGTCCAAAGTCGGGCCGCAGTACGGATGCGCCCGTGGTCAGACTGACATTGGACATTGGACATGGGACATTGGACTAAAGTTAGGTCGTTCACGGTTTCTTCGTCGGTTCCGCCGGGAGCGCCGGCAATATCAGGTCATCCACCCGCCCGAGCAACCATTTCGCACGGCGCTGCATGATGGTGTTCACCAGCCGCCATTCGGGGCGGGCGTCCACCTTAACGGCCAGCGCCTTGTCGAGCAACGCTTTGAACTCGGCGGCGTTCTGTTGCTTCACACAAACATTCTCGGCCAGCGCGACGTACGGGCCTGCCTGCTGCCCGCCGCCCAGCTCGATGGCCCGCGCGAAATGCTGCCGCGCCTTGGCCACCGCGTCCGGTCCGGCCCCGGGCCGCGACACTTCGAAGGTGATGAGAAAGGAGTGCAGCGCACCGTGGTCGTATGTCTCGTCCAGCACCAACGCGCGGTCGATCAACGCCGCTGCGAGGGGCAGGTCGGCGATCGCATCGGGGTTGTCCTTGGCCAGCGAGATGCTCCCGGCCCAGGCGGCGGCGGTCCAGTAGAGCAGGGGCACTTCGGCCTTCTTCACGACCCGGACGGCGGCGACGGGATCGGCCCGCAGCATTTTCTCGAAGCCGGGATGGTTCAACTCCAGCCCGCGCAAGCCGTAATTCCGCGCCCGGCGATAAAGGTGCTGGGCCCGGACATGGCCGGCATTGGCGGCAGCCAGGTCCTTGTCTTCCGCTTCGTCCGCCGCCTGGTCCACGAACGCGAAGGAGTATTGCGTGAAGCCGCTGGTCAGCGCCAGGAGGAGTCCCCGGTGCTGGGGGGATTCGGCCAGCAACGATTCCATCAGCTTGAGACTGAACGGGGCCGCATCGCGCACGAGGTCCGGATCTTCGTCGCTGCCAAAGCCGCCGCCGCTGCCCGCCAGGGCGTTGCCGAGCTGGTTGACCGCCGCGCGTTTGATCGAGCAACCGGTGCTGCCAAACAGCAGGCCGGCCATCACCACGAGTGACAGGCCACGCAAAACGCGGGTGGCGGCACCCGGGGCCGGCAGAGGACAATGATGGCTTTTCATTTACAAAAGACCCGGAAATCAGTGCGCGTTTCTACACGCGCACCGGAACCGAGGCAAAGGAATTTGGGTCACACTTTGGTGTCAAAGCGGCCGCCCCTCTCTCCGGCGGAGCCACGAGGAGTGTTTGCGGGCTCAGGCCCGCACCAATTGCGCCTTCAGCGGTTCCAGAAACACGACGGCTCCCGGTGACAGCGCGTGGCCGGTGCTCCAGATCAAACCGATCTGCCGTTCGAGGGTGGGCCTGACGAGGGGCACGGTGACCACCGAGCGGGCCAGGGTTCTGGCGCCAAGCTGCGGTACGATGGCCAGCCCGAGCCCGGCCGCCACCAGCGCCCGCACGGTTTCCAGTTCGCCGGTTTCGCACGCCACCCGTGGCTCGAAGCCCGCCTCGCGACAGGCCGCGAGCGCGGAGTCCCGCGCCCGGCCCTTATAAAAGACGAACGGTTCCGCTGCCAGATCCCGCAGCCGGATGCCGCGTTGACGAGCCAGCCGGTGTGACGCCGGCAGCAGCAGGACAAACCGTTCGGTCAACACCACTCGTTGTTCAAACTGGTCCTGGCTGACGGGAAGCTGTATGAAGCCAAGCTCCGCCTGCTGGGTCCCGACCAGTTCCGCCACGCCTTCCGAGCTCCGTTCCAGCAGGCGGATTTCCACCGCCGGGTGCAGTCTGAGAAAACGCTGGATCAAGTCGGGCAGCCAGCTCGAACTGACCGTGGGGATGCTTGCCACGGTCAACCGGCCGCCGCGCAGTCCCGCCACCTCGGCCACCGCGTGCCGGGCGGCCTCGGCCTGCGCGATCAGGCCAGCCGCCCGGGGCAGCAGCGTCTCACCGGCCGGGGTCAACCGGGTCCCCTTGCGCCCGCGCACGAAGAGCGGCGTGCCCAGCTCGGCTTCCAGATTCTTCATCTGCTGGCTCAACGCCGGCTGGGCCAGGTTCAGGCGTTCGGCCGCCCGCGTGAAATTCTTCTGCCGGGCAACTTCGAGAAAGTAGGTCAGTTGGTAGAGTTCCATGGCTGAGGTCGGGTTATCAACGCGAGCCTGTGTCATGCTCAACGAAGCGGAGTCCGCCGTTCCGCTGCCGGGCTGGCTGTGGCATCGGTTCCAACCGTTTAAGCATCATAAATACCTATCATCATCATCCGAAAATAATCTTTTTCCGATCATCTGGCCACCGCTAACCTCGCCGTCAATGAATCAACCCGTGCTTGATCCCGTGGCGATGCTTCGTCCGCGCCGGCGCATTGAAGGTTTCTCCGCCATTCTCCTGCCATTCCTCGCCAATGGCGACGTGGACTGGCCCGGCTTCACCGCCCACGTGCGCCGCACCGTGCAGGCCGGTCTCGGGCCGGCGGTGAACATGGACACGGGCTTCGGCAATCTTATCGACGACGCCACCAAACGCCGCGCGCTCGAACTTACGCAGGCCGAATGCGGGGGGCGCAGCTATGTCGCCGGGGCGTTCGTGGGGGATCAGCCGGGCGTGGCCTTCAACTTCGAGGCCTACGCGCGGCAGATGGAAATGATCCAGCAGTTCGGCGGCACGCCGGTCATTTTCCAGAGCTACGGGCTCACCCAGCAGGACGATGCCGGCATTGTGGCCGCCTATGCGAAACTCGGCACGGTGGCGGAGCGCTTCGTGGGCTTCGAGCTGGGCACCATGTTCGCGCCTTTCGGAAAGATTTACTCGCTGGAGGTTTATCGCGGCCTGATGGGCGTGAAGCAGTGCATCGGCGCGAAGCACTCCTCGCTGCGACGCGACTTGGAATGGCAACGCCTCCAGCTCCGCGACGCCACGCGCCCCGACTTCCGCGTTTACACCGGCAACGACCTCGCCATCGACATGGTCATGTACGGCAGCGACTACCTGCTCGGGCTCAGCACGTTCGCCCCGGACGTCTTTGCCAAGCGCGACGCCGCGTGGGCGGCGGGTGACCCGGCGTTCTACGAACTGAACGACCTGCTCCAGTACCTGGGCTTCCTCACGTTCCGCCCGCCCGTGCCCGCCTACAAGCACAGCGCCGCCATGTTCCTCAAACTCCGCGGCTGGATCGGCTGCGACGACACGCACCCGAAATCTGCCAAGCGGCCGGAGTCGGACCGGGAAATCTTGGCGGACATTCTGAAGCGATTTTAGCCCGCATCAAACCAAGCGTGATGACTTGAATGATGAATGTGTCCGTTACTCTCCTGGTGACTGGCAGTCTCGCCGAAGCGCGAGCGTTGAAGCCTCCAAATTTCTGGAACAACCTGTTCCAGAAAGACTGTTACAACCGGTGATGGAATTGGCCACTACCCGCACCAGACTCTGGCTTTCACTGAATGAGATCTTCCCGACGCACCTTCGTTAAGACGGCAGTCGCTGCCTCTTGCCTCACGGCGGCACCGCGCTGGACGCGCGCGGCGGGTGATGGCGACACAGTGACAGTCACGCCCAAGGTCTCGACGAAGCCCGTCGTCAATCCCGGCAAAGGATGGTCGGCGCATGATTGGCCAAAGTGGCAGGCGCAGGAGGTGCTCGATTTCGTGGGCATGGGCGTGCGGCGGTTTGACTGGGCCAAATTGGAGCCACGCGAGGGCGAGTATGACTGGAGTCCGGTGGAAGAGACACTCGCCGCCTGGGGCGACCTGGGCCGCGTGTGCAACCTCGGAGTGATGTGTGCCAACTCCCACAGCCAGTTGCCGGGCGGCCTGGTCACGCCGCAATGGGTCTTTGATGCCGGAGCGAAGCGGCATGAAATGGACCTCACGCCGGCGATGGCCACGCAAGGCACGGCGGGACACAAGATTGCGCCCGTTTTCGATGATCCGGTCTTCCTGGCAAAGCTCCGAGCGTTCCTGCAGGCCTTTGCGCAACGCTTCGATGGCGATCCCCGCCTCGCCGTGCTCGACATCCGTTCTTATGGCAACTGGGGCGAGTGCCACATGCATCCCTTCAAGGTACCGGACATCGCCCCGGAGAAGTTCCGCGAGCATGTGCAGATGCACCTCGACGCCTTCAAGAAGACACAGCTCTGCCTCTCGCGAAACAGCCACCTCGGCAAATTCGGGCCGCTCAAGGAAGTCTTCGACTGGGCCGTGCTGGAAAAGCACCTCGCCCCGCGTCGTGACGGCATCTGCGGCAACAGCGATGGCAAAGAAACCGCCCTCGGCCTCGGGATCGCTCCCGGGGTGTTCGAGCTTTACGCCGACTACGACACGCTCAAGCGGCTCGGCTGGTGGGCTGGCACCAAGGACCAGCACGGTCAGGGGTTCCGCCTCGAAGACTGCATTGAAAACGGCCACCCGACCTGGGTCGATCTCGGTGGGGGAAAGCCGGGGCTCCGTTTGCTGCAAGAGAACCGCGCGCTTGTCGAACGGCTCACCAACCGCATCGGCTATCACTTCGTCCTCAAGGAAGCGAAGTATCCGAAGACACTGCCATCCGGAGCGGCCCGGACGCTCTCGCTCACCTGGGAAAACCAGGGCGTCGCGACGCTCTTCATTCCCGCCAAGGTGTCCTTTGCGCTCCTCTCGCCCGATGGAAAAGTTGCCGCCGTTTGTGAGGCATCCGCATCCAAGCCCGCAGACTGGAAACCCGGCACCCCGGTGACGGTGATCGACACGCTGGCCTTCAAGCATGCGGCGAGCGGCAATTACACCCTGGCCATTGGCCTCCTTCAGCCGAAGGACGATTTGAAGCCGTCCATCAAGCTGGGAAACGACCTGCCAGCTGTGACTGGCTGGTTTGAACTTGGACCCGTTCGTGTAGTATAGCAGGAAGCGACTGCCGAAGTGACCTCTAAACAATCTATGAACCAATCCCTCACATCCCTGTTCAGCGCCGTCCTGCTCGCGGTTGCAGGCGCAATTTCCACCACTGGTGCGGCGGACGATCCGCTCGCGCCGTGGCGCAGCGGGGTGAAGATCAGCGTCGTTGCTCCGAAAGAGGGGCGGCACACGATCCATTCGTATTTCAACACCTGCCCCGAGAGTCCGGACGGTCGCTACGTGTTGTTCTATTCCTCGACCGCACCCGATGGGCACCGGGGCGAAGTTGTCGTGCGGGATCGGAAGACGGGCGAGGAAAAGGTGCTCGCGACCAATCTCAATGCCGAGGACGCCCACCGCGCCGCGTGCCAGCAGTGGGTTTCCGGCGGCCGGCGCGTGGTCTTTCACGGTGAGCGCGACGGCGAATGGTTCACCGGCTGCGTGGACCTGGACACGCTGAAGGAGCGCGTCCTGGCCCGGGGCCAGCTCGCCGGCTGGGGGCAGCCGAATCAGGATTTCGTCCCGCTTTACAGCCCGCACTGGAATCCTGGCGAGCACCGCGACCTTGATCTGATCAACGTCCTGACCGGCGAGAAGCAGACGCCCGTGACCGTGGCCGCGCTGAAACAAGCTTACCCCGAGTGGTTCACGAAAACTTTCGGCGAGCAAAAGCCCTCCATCTTTTTCCCGATCCTCAGCCCCGATCTGAAGCGCGTCTTTTTCAAGATGGCGCTGAAGACGGGCGAAGACCCGCGCAGCAAGAGCGCTAGCGCGCGGGAGGGGTTGATCTGTTACAGCCTCGCCGAGAAAAAGTTCCTCTACATGAATCCGAAGTGGGGCCATCCGTCGTGGCAGCCGGATTCGCGGCACATCACCGAGATGCACTACACCGTCTTTGACAGCAACGACGGCAGTGTGAAGGCCAATCCCGGCATGCCCACCAAGGCCGCCCGTGCCAAGGCCGCCGCCGAGGGCAAACCCGCGCCCGAATTTCCCCTGCGCGACGTGAGCGGCGATCATCCTTCCGTAAGTCCCGATGGCCGGCTCGTCGTCACCGACACCATCATGACCAGTTTCGGCGGCGCGCGGAATGAATGGGGCGTGGTGCTCGCCGATGCGAATGGCACGGGGCAGCTCATGCTGCATCATTTCGACAATTCCCACGGGGCCAAATCCTGGCGCGTGTCGCATCCGCATCCGGTCTTCAGCGCGGACGGCAAACGCATTTACTTCAACGTGAGCGACGGCCAGTTCACCCGTCTCCACGTGGCCGAACGTACCCAACCCTGAGCCTGACTAACTGCCATGCCCGAACCCATCAAACTCACCCGCATCCCATCCCTCAAGACGGTCGCTGACTTCCGCGCCCATTGTGCCGGACTGGGCATCAAGCTGCCGGGCGAAGCCATCATCGCGATGCACACCGCCCCGAGAGCAAGCGGTTCCGATTGTTGTTCGTGAAATAGAGCTGGGATAACCGAAACGTCGCGATGAGCGATCCGTCCGGGTTCATCAATCGAAGAGAGTTCACGCAGCGACTGGTCGCGGCTGCGGCTGCCCGTGGCGTGGCAGGGGCCTATGCCGCCGAGACCTCTCCCGCGAACGGTGAACTGCTCGCGCGCCTGGCCGCCGCGCGTCCCAGTCAATTGGCACAGTTGCCTGCTGATTTCAACGACCGCTTCGGCTCGGCGCATGTGGGTGGAAAATACTCCCTCACCGCGA
Source organism: Pseudomonadota bacterium (assembly GCA_009924135.1). Taxonomy (GTDB): domain Bacteria; phylum Verrucomicrobiota; class Verrucomicrobiia; order Limisphaerales; family SXTU01; genus SXTU01. The sequence continues at coordinate 34,321 of RFSE01000009.1, forward strand.
AACCTTTCCTCCTCGAAGGGGCCGAAAAACTCCTCTCGCTCGGCACCCGGCTGGGCAAATTCTGGTTTGAGCCGGGCAGCCCCCGGCGGTCGTATCCCTTCCACAGCACGTGGGGCAGTTATCGCACGTTGCTCGAGCTGGCGCGCTCGGAATATTACACCCGGCTCTGGGAGATGCCGTTCACCACCTTCGTTCTGGAGGCTTCGTCACCGGTGGAGGAAGGCTGGAAGCAGACCGGGTTGACGGCGGATTTCTATGCGGCCGTCACCGGCGAATACTTCGAAGTTGCCGCGCACTTCTACCGGCTGTTCCGCGACCGCCGGGTGACGGTGGTGCTGCAAAACTGGGAAGGCGACTGGCTGTTGCGGGGCGAGGGGCAGACCTGGAATCCGCCGCCGCCGGACTGGAGGGAGCGTTGCGAACGGATGCAAAGCTGGCTCGCCGCCCGGCAGGCGGGCATCGCGAAGGCGCGGGCGGAATTCGGTGCGCGAGCGAAATGCGTGGTCGCCCATGCTGCCGAGGTGAATCGCGTGGACGACGCTTTCCAAGGCATCCCGACGATGACGCGCCATGTGCTGCCCGGCGTGGAAGTGGATCTGGTTTCCTATAGCGCCTACGACGGGATGAATGGCGGCCCGCTGCATTTCTGGAAGTGCCTGGAGGAAATCCGAGCGCACGCCCGCACCGGTCCGCTTTACGGCCCCGGCGCGCTGGCCATTGGAGAATTCGGCATTCCGGAAAATGCGTCCCCCAAACGTATCACCGATCGTTACGACGAAGCCCTCGGCGTCATGTTCGCCGCCAACGTCCGTTACGCTGCGCACTGGGAACTTTACTGCAACGAATTCTCCGCCGAGGGCAAACCTTCCACGCCCGTGACTGACCCCAAACTCATGCGCGGCTTCTGGCTCGTAAAGCCCGATGGATCCTTGAGCGAAAGCGGCAACTATTTTTCCGCGCTCTGGCAACGGGCAAAATGAAAGCAACTGACAAAACTTTATGACGGAACCCTTCAAACTCACCCGCATCCCGTCACCAAAGGTGGTTGCCCGCCTGACTGAGTTCATCACTGCCAAATTGAAGGTGGTTTGTCTCCTGAGCCTGTTCCTCCCTGGCTGGGCCTGTTGCATTGCCGCGGCAGCGGAGATTGAGCTCGTCGCCGGGGGCGGCACCGCCGTCGAGGGTGCGCCGGCGCGGCAGTGCAAGATCAGCCAGCCCTTCGGCGTCGCCTTCGATGCGCAGGACAACATGTTCATTTGCGAGGAAACCCATCGATTGCTGCGCGTGGATGCCAGGACGGGGGTCCTCACCGTCGTCTCGGACGCGAAGAAAAAGGACGCGCCGCCCGGCGATGGTGGACCGGTCCCGCAGGCTAGTTTTGCTGCGCCTCACAACCTCGTCGCCGACGCTCAGGGGAATCTTTTCATCGCCGACACCTATCACTACGCCGTGCGCCGCGTGGATGCCAGAACCGGCCTCGTCACGACGTTGGCCGGCACCGGAGCCAAGGAACTCGGCGGCGACGGCGGTCCGGCGACGAACGCGGCCCTTGATGGCCTCGCCTGCCTTTGCTTCAACCACGATTTCACGAAGCTCTATCTCGGCGGTTTCAGCAAGGTCATCCGCGTGGTGGACATGCGCACCGGCGTCATCAACACCGTGAAGGGCATCGGCGGCAGCCGGGCGATGGCGGTGGATTCCAAGGGTAACATTTTCACCGCCACGCGGCTCGGCGTGCGCAAGTGCGGCCCGGATGGGCAGGCGGTTTCGCTCGAAGACCCGACCGCCGCGCCGCCGCTTAATGGCGTGAAACACATCTGGGCCGATCGCGATGACAATCTTCTCATTGCCGATGCGAGCAACCATCTCATTCGCAAGTTTGTCGTCGCGCAAAAGAAGCTCATCACTCTGGCCGGCACGGGAACGAAGGGCGCGGCAGGTGTTCCCGGCCCCGCGTTGCAAGCCCAGTTGGGCGAGCCGCACGGAGTCACGGCCCACCCGCGCACCGGAGATATTTACATTGCCGACTCGCGCAACCACCGCGTGCTGCGCATCAAAGCCACGGAGTAATTTTATGCCTGAACCCTTCAAACTCACCCGCATCCCATCCCTCAAGACGGTCGCTGACTTCCGCGCCCATTGTGCCGCCCTCGGCATCGAGCTGCCGTGCGAGGACGCCATCGTCACGGGCAATTCCCCGCTCGCCGAGCCGGTGCCCAATGTCCTCATCAACGGCAAGCGCATCGGCAACCGAATTGCCATCCATCCGATGGAAGGCTGGGACGGCACGACGACCGGCGGCTTGAGCGACGAGATGCGCCGGCGCTGGCAACGGTTCGGCGAGAGCGGCGCGAAATTGATCTGCGGCGCGGAGGCAATGGCCGTGCGGCCGGACGGCCGGGCGAACCCGAACCAGCTCATCATCATCGAGCAGAACAAGGCCGGGCTGGCGGAGTTGATGGGCCTGTTGAAGCAGGCGCATCTGGCGCGTTACGGCACGACGGATGATTTGGTGATCGGCTTCCAGCTCACGCACTCGGGACGCTTCTGCAAGCCGAACGGGAAGACGACCTACGAACCGCGCGTGGCTTTCCGGCACCCGATCCTCGACCCGAAGTTCAAGGTCACGAGCGATGCGCAGGTGTTCACCGATGACGAGATCGACCAGTTGATCCAGGACTACATCAAGGCCGCGCAGATCGCCTGGGACGTGGGCGCGGACTTCGTGGACCTCAAGCATTGTCACGGCTACCTGCTGCACGAGTTCCTCGGCGCGCACACGCGGCCCGGCAAGTTCGGAGGCAGCTTCGCGAACCGCACGCGCATCCTGCGCGAGATCATCGCCGGCATCCGAGCGAACGGGAACCCGATCGAGTTCGGCGTGCGCCTGAGCACGTTTGACAAGGTGCCGCACCGGCCCGATCCCGCGCTGTCCGTGCCGGGCAAGCTCGGTCCCGGCATCCCGGAGGAGCACGCGCACGCACTGCCGTATCGCTACGGCTTCGGCGTGAACCAAAACGACCCGACGCAGATCGACCTTACGGAGACTTTCCAGTTCGTCGAACTGTGCACGCAACTCGGCGTGAAAATTCTCAACACCACCGCCGGCTCGCCCTATTACACCCCGCACCTGCAACGCCCCGCTGCATATCCCCCGAGCGACGGCTACCAGCCCGCCTACGATCCGCTGATCGATCTCGAGCGGCAGGTGCAAGTCGTGCGGAAGCTGAAGGAAGGTCGAGGGTCGAGAGTCGAGAGTCGAGCGCCAGAGGCGCCCGGCAACTCCACGCCCTCGACCCTCGACCCTCGACCCTCGGCTCCCCTGTTCATCGCTTCCGGCCTGAGCTACCTGCAGGAGTTTCTCCCGCACGTCTCGCAGTACCTGCTGCGCCACGGCTGGGCGGACATGGTGGGCATTGGTCGCGCCGTCCTGAGCTATCCGAACATGCTCGCGGACGCCGCGACGAAGGGGGAGATCGAGAAGCGTTTCATCTGCCGCACGTTCAGCGACTGCACCACCGCCCCGCGCAACGGCCTCATCAGCGGCTGCTACCCGCTGGACAAATATTACACTGCCAAACCCGAGGCCGCGCAGTTGAAGGAAATCAAGAAGCGCGTCGGGGCGTAATACTGGGCTGGGCAACGTCCGGCGCGCTTCCGCACTCCGGCAAAGAAAGTTGCCACAGTGCGAAGTTTTTTTGCGTCGAACTGCGGCTGATGGTTCCGGGTTTGCGATTAACTTTATGCCTGCTGGCGGCGATGGTCCACGGTGTCACCGTGGGCCAGGCGGCGGCGTTGGGCGCTGGCGCGGCCACAAACGCGGCCCCGCCGCAGACGCATTGGTCGTTCCAGCCGGTGCGCAAGCCGGCCGTCCCCGCAGTGAAGGATGCGCGCTGGGTGCAGTCGCCGGTGGACGCGTTCATTCTTGCGAAGCTCGAAGCGCGGAAGTGGCAGCCCGCCACCCCGGCCCGTCCGGCTGATTGGTTGCGGCGCGTTTACTTTGACCTCACCGGTTTGCCGCCGACCCCGGAAGAAGTTGCCGCATTCGTGGCCGACACTTCACCCAAGGCCCGCGAAGCCGTCGTGGACCGACTGCTGGCGAGTGAGCGTTACGGCGAGCGCTGGGCGCAGCACTGGCTGGATGTGGTGCGGTTCGCGGAGTCCGAGGGCTTTGAGTACGACCGCCCCGTGCCGGATGCCTGGCGGTTTCGGGATTACGTCGTCGCCTCGCTGAACGCCGACAAGCCGTTCGACCGCTTCATTACCGAGCAACTGGCCGGTGACGAGCTGGACCCGGAGAACCGCGATTACCAAGCCGCCTCCATCTTCCACCGCCTTGGCGCGGTGCGGCGCAACGCCGGCAATGCGGAAATCGCCTTGAGCCGCAACGAGGTGCTCACTGAGCGCACGGACATCATTGGCACGGCGTTTCTCGGGCTCACGGTGGGTTGCGCCCGCTGCCATGATCACAAGCTCGATCCAATCGCGCAGAAGGATTACTACCGGTTGCAGGCCTACTTCGCCGCGACCGAGGAGCACAACCTGGTGCTGGCCACGGCGGAGGAGAAGCAGGCGTGGGACGCGCGGACCAAGGCCGGGCAGGCCGAGATCGCTGCCGTGAAGGAAAAAGCCCGGCAGGCCACGGGTGCGGAAAAAGAGCGCTTGAACGCGCAGCTCGAAGCCCTTGAAGCCAAGCTCCCCGCTCCGCTCGCCACCATCGCCGGCACCTGGAACGACCCGAAAAAGCGCACCCTCATCACCGTGCTCCGGCGCGGCGTGTGGGAGCAGAAGGGCGAACCGGTCGGACCGCGTCCGCCGGAGGTGCTCATCGCCGATGCGCGACCTGAACTGCCCGCCGATGTGGCGAACCCGCGCACCCAGCTCGCGCGCTGGATCACAGACCCCTGGAACCCGCTCACCGCCCGCGTCCTGGCGAACCGCATCTGGCAGCACCACTTCGGCGCAGGCTTGGTGAAAACTCCCAATGACTTCGGTCTGCACGGCGACCGCCCGAGCCATCCCGAGCTGCTCGACTGGCTGGCCACCGCGCTGGTGGAAGGCGGGTGGAGGTTGAAGCCGGTGCATCGGATGTTGGTTCTGAGTGCGACTTACCAGCAGGCCAGCGAGGTCGAGGGTCGAGGGTCGAGGGTCGAGAGCCCGAGACTGCGGCCTGCCCTCGACCTTCGACCCTCGACCCTCGACCCAGATAACCGCCTCCTCTCCCATTTCAACCGCCGCCGGCTCTCCGCCGAGGAAATCCGTGATGCGATGCTGGCGGTCTCCGGGCGGCTGAAACTCCGCACCGGCGGTCCGAGCGTGATGGTCCCCGTGGACGCCGAGCTGGTGAAACTCCTCTACAAGCCCACGCAATGGCAGCCCACGGCGGATGTCACGGAACACAACCGCCGCTCGCTCTACCTCTTCGCCAAGCGCAACCTGCGGCTCCCCTTCATGGAAGCCTTCGACGCACCGGCGTTGCAGACCACTTGTGCGCGTCGCGAGTCCAGCACGCACGCTCCGCAGGCGTTGGAATTGTTGAACGGCCGGCTTGCCAACGAACTGGCCGCTGCCTTCGCCCAACGGCTTGAAACCGAGGGCGGCGGTGATTCGCAGCGGGTCGTCGAGCGCGCTTTTCAACTCGCCACTGGCCGGGCCCCGACGGAGTCGGAGCGCACGCTGGCCTTGGCCTTCCTCCGCGAGCAGCCGCTGCGCGAGTTCGCGCTGGCCACGTTCAGTCTCAACGCGTTTCTCTATGTTCCCTGAACCGCCCGTCCATTCGCGCCTGACGCGCACGCGCCGCGAATTCGTCCGCGATGCCTGTTGCGGCTTTGGCGGGCTCGCGCTGGCCACGTTGTTCCACGAGGAACAAGTCCGCGCCGGCGCGGTGAACCCGCTCACGGACCGGCCGGCGCACCGGGCGGCCAAGGCCCGCTCGGTCATCTTCCTCTTCATGGCGGGCGGACCCAGCCACATCGAGACCTTCGACCCGAAGCCCTTGCTGAACGAACTCTCCGGCCAGCCGCGTCCGAAGGAATTCGGTGATGCGAAATACCAGTTCATCAAAAGCGGTGCGAAGCTGCTGGGCACGCGGCGCAAGTTCGACCATCACGGCAGGAGCGGCCTCGAGATCAGCGATCTTTTCCCGCACCTCGCGACGTGCGCGGACGACCTCGCGGTCATCCGTTCCTGCCAGGGCGATGCCGTGGTCCACTCCGCCGCGCAGTACGAGTTGCTCACGGGCCGCGTGGTGCCCGGCTACCCGAACATGGGCGCGTGGATGCTTTATGGCCTCGGCGCGGAAAGCCGGTCGCTGCCCGGTTACGTGGTGATGCCGGACCCGGCGGGCGCGCTGGAAGGTGGCCAGCCAATGTTCATGCACGGCTTTTTGCCGGCGGCCTATCAGCCCACGATGTTCCGGCCCGGAGGACAACCGGTCTTGAACTTGAACCTGCCCGCCGGAGTTTCGCAGACGCAACGCGAACGCACGCTGCGACTGATTCGCGACTTGAACCAGGCGACGCTGCCGAAGGAAGACCTGGAGTTCGATGCCCGCATCAACGCCTACGACCTCGCCTTCAAGATGCAGACCGAGGCTCCGGCGGTGCTCGATGTTTCGCGCGAGCCGCAGGAGACGCTGGACCTCTACGGCATTGGCCAGCCGCGCACGAACGATTACGGACGCCGCTGCCTGCTGGCGCGCCGGCTCGTCGAGAACGGCGTGCGGTTTGTGACCGTCGTGGCCGGCGGTGGGGCGGGCAACCTCCAGTGGGATGCCCATGGTGACATCGAAGAAAACCACCTGCGCAAGGCAGGCGAAACCGACCGGCCCATCGCTGGATTGTTAATGGACCTGAAACGACGCGGCCTCCTCGACAGCACGCTCGTGGTGTGGGGCGGCGAATTTGGCCGGTCACCGGAGGCGGAGTCCGGGAAGGGCCGCGATCATCATAATCTGGGCTTCTCGATGTGGATGGCCGGCGGCGGCGTGAAGGGCGGCAAAGTCGTCGGCGCGACGGACCCCATCGGCCTGCGCGCGGTCGAAGAGCCGCACCACTTCCGCGACATCCACGCCACGATCCTACATCAGCTTGGCCTGGACCAGCGTCAGCTCACCTACCCGCACCTCGGCCGCGACGAACGCCTGACCTTCATCGAAGGCAATGTGATCGAGGGAATTGTCTGAGGGCTTGCGGCGCAACCGTGACGAGGGTGGGCAGAGAGGCTGGGTCTTCGTGGAGGAGTGGTGTTTTCGCGCGTTTGGTTGGGAAGTTCGCAGCTACTCTCCCTCCCCATGAACCGGACCGCGACCGTCCCGGTCGCAGCGGCCACCCTGCCATGTACCGCAGGCGTCCTCGCCTGCGAGTTACCGGGGCGTCCCGCCCCGAGTACCGGCAGGCGGCGAGACGCCGCCCGAACTCGCAGGCGAGGACGCCTGCGGTACAGAGCCAACCGCCGGTTCATGAGGAGGGAGAACGGCCACCCACTTCAATGAATCTCCCAAGGAAAATGGCATTCAGCCTCACGGTTTTACTCACCCCGTATCGATTCCGCGTAATTCCTTGAAGACAAGGCCCCGCTCCGAATCCAATCTCCGCTCATGACCATTGCCGAAATACTTACGCGGAAGGGGCTGCTCAACGCCGAGCAGCTCGCCGACGCCCAAAGCCTGACCCAGGCCGAGGGCCTGCGGCTGGACCGCGCCGTGGTGCAAAAGGGCTGGCTCACCGAGCGCCAGTTGCTTGATGTCTTTGGCGAGCAGTTGCACCTGCCGGTCGTCGATCTGGAGGACCGTGCGTTCGATGGCGAGCTGTTGCGGTCGTTGCCCGCGCGCGTGGTTTACCGTCAGCGGCTGGTGCCGGTCGGGCGCGTGGATGGCATCTTGCAGGTGGCCACCAGCGATCCGTTTGACTTGTATGCGTTCGATGACCTGCGTTTGCTCACCGGGCTGAACATCCAGCCGGTGCTCGCCACGCGCGAAGACATCGAGAAGGTCATCAAGACCCACTACGGCCTGGGCGGCGACACGCTGGATGAAATGGTGGGCGAAGACGACGCGCCCGCCGTCACGCACGAGGCCGGCAGTGAGGACCTGCTCGAAGCCGCGCAGGAGGCCAGCGTCATCAAGCTCGTCAACGAGATCATCCTCGAAGCCGTCAAAGAGCGGGCGAGCGACATTCATGTGGAGCCCTACGAGCACCACATGGCCATCCGCTACCGCATTGACGGCGTGTTGCAGGAAGCCCCGGTGCCGCCGCAGATGCACCGCTTCGCCGCCGCCATCATCAGCCGCATCAAGATTCTCGCGAACCTCAACATCGCCGAACGCCGCATCCCGCAGGACGGGCGCATCAAGTTCAACGTCGGCGGCCGGCAGATCGACGTGCGCGTTAGCGTGATTCCGATGCTCTTCGGTGAAGGCGTCGTCATGCGTCTGCTCGACAAGGCGAACGTGCTCTTCACCCTGCCCCAGCTCGGCATGGATGAACGGTCGTTCGGACTGTTCAAGGGCCTTATTGACCGGCCGCACGGCATCTTCCTCGTCACCGGCCCCACCGGCGCGGGCAAGACCACGACGCTCTACGCTGCGCTCAATGCCATCGTCGGCCCCGGGCTGAAGGTGCTCACGGTTGAGGACCCGGTGGAATACAACCTGACCGGCGTGAACCAAATTCCCGTCAACGCGGCGGTGGGCATGACGTTCGAAAAGGGCCTGCGCGCCATCCTGCGTCACGACCCGGATGTGGTGATGATCGGTGAAATTCGCGATCTCGAGACCGCCAGCGCCGCCATTCAGGCCGCACTCACCGGCCACCTGGTGCTCTCGACGCTGCACACGAACGATGCCGCGTCCGCGCCGATGCGTCTCATTGACATGGGCGTGGAGCCGTTCCTCATCAGCAGCACAATGATTGGCTCGATGGCCCAGCGCCTCGTGCGCCGCATCTGCTCGAAGTGCAAGACCGACTACGAACCGGACCGCGCGCACCTGCCCCTCGACCTCGTGCTTGCGCCCGGTGACAAGCTCTGGCGCGGGACGGGTTGCCCGAACTGCCGTAACACCGGTTACCGCGGCCGCAGCGGCCTCTACGAACTCATGGTGATGAGCGACGCCATCTCCGAGAAAATCATCGAGCGCGCTCCATCCTATCAGATCGTGGCCGTCGCCAAACAGGGCGGGCTGCGGCTCCTGCGCGAGGACGGCTGGGACAAGGTGCGGGCCGGTCTCACCACGCCGGATGAAGTGGTGCTGTGCACGGCGGGGTGAGATTTCTTGGCCACAGATGAACACAGATGAAACACAGATTGGGAGTGCCCGTTGCGGCAGTGCGCGGGGGGTGAACAAGCTCCAAATCCCAAGTTCCAAATCCCAAAAAAGCTCCAAGTTCCAAGCTCCAAAGAACGTCGGCCACTTTTTGTTCGGCGTAGCGGGATGGCTGCTTTCGGTCACAACTTCGGTACGCCCATTATGCCCCGAACCGCGCCTTGAGATTTGGAGCTTGGGATTTGGAACTTGGAGCCCATTCAACGTAAACCAGCGACCCCAAGTCCCATCCCCCATCTGTGGCTAAAACCTCATGCCCCAATTCACCTACACCGCAATGACTGAGGCCGGCCAGCGCGTCACCGGCGCGCTGGAGGCCGAGAGCGAGGCGGCGGCGATGCGGGCCTTGGAGGAGAAACACCTCTTCCCCGTCAGCGTCGAGGGCGGCGCGTCGGCAGACGGTGGTAAACCGGCGCGGCGACGGGTCAAATCGCGCGATCTGGGCACGCTTTACGGCCAGCTCGCGGACCTGCTCGGCTCCGGCGTGCCGTTGTTGCGCGCGCTGGATTCGCTCATCCGCTCGACGCCCGCCGTCGGCCTGCGCGAACTGTTGAAGGAAATCCGTGCGGCCGTGTCCGAGGGGAAGACGCTCACCGATGCGTTGCGGCCTTACCCGGAAGTTTTTCCCACGCTGCACCTCGCGATGATCCAGGCCGGCGAACGCGCCGCGTTTCTGGAGGAAGTGCTGCGGAACCTGGCGGGCTTTCTGGAGCGGTTCGAGGAATTGCGCAGCAAGGTGATGGGTGCGCTCATTTACCCGGCGCTGCTCTCGATCCTTGGTTCGCTGGTGATGGTGGGTGCGCTGGTATTCTTCGTGCCGCGGTTCGAGCCGTTGCTGGCTGCGGCGAAGAAACCGTTGCCGACGGAAATCCTTTTCGGCGCGAGCAAGCTGGTGCGCGGTTACTGGTGGCTGCTGCTGCTGGGCGGTGCGGGTGGGGGATTCTTCCTCTGGCTCAACCTCCAGACCGAGGCCGCGCGTCGCAAGGTGGAGGCCTGGCAGTTGAAAATCCCCGTGGTCGGCAACGCGCTGCGCCTGCTGGCCATCACGCGCTTTTGCCGCATCCTTGGCACCATGCTGGCCAACGGCGTGCCCCTGCTCACCGCACTCAAGATCGCCCAGAACGCCACCGGCTCGACCATCCTCGCCGACCGCATCGCCGAGTGCGCGGAGTCCGTGCGCGATGGCAAACGGCTTTCCGAACCGCTGGCCAAGGGTGGTTTCTTCCCGGACCAGATTCTGGCGATGATCACCGTGGCCGAGGAATCCAACAAACTGGACAAGGTGCTCGTGCAGATTTCCGACACGGTCGAGCGGCGTACCAACCGCTCGGTGGATCAGGCAGTCCGGCTCATCGAGCCCCTGATTCTGTGTGTGGTGGCGGCGGGCATCGGCTTTCTCGCGCTTGGCCTGTTGCTGCCCATTTTCACCATGGCCAGCTCGCTGGGGTCGAAGTAACCGGGTTCCGGGGGAGGGCTCTCTGTGTCGAGAAGGTGAACTTTTTTAACTTTGCCGCACTTGCATTGAATCTTACACGAATCTTCCCGTCGCACTTTAAGCAAGACATGAAGTTTACGAACTCAAACGTTTCAAAAAGGCTGCCCCGTCACGCGGCAGGTTTCACGCTCATCGAGATCCTTCTCGTCATCGTGGTCATCTTGATGCTCGCGGCGGCGATGGTGGTGTTTGTGCTCCCGCAGCAAAAGGGTGCGGAGAAGAACACGACTAAGCTCATGCTCGCGCAGGTCGCCACCGCGCTGGACACCTACCGCTTGAACATCGGCCACTATCCGAACGAGCAGGAGGGCGGGCTGGAGGCGCTGACCAAGAAGCCCACGTTCGAAAACGAACGCATGGGTGAAAAATGGCAGGGGCCGTATCTCAAGCCCGGCACCACGCTGGATGATCCCTGGGGCAACAAGCTGCGTTATGAGCTCGTGGCCGCCGGTGCCGGTGGTGATGGCGACAACAAGAACGCCCTGCCGTACAAGCTCTTCTCCGTGGGCCCCGATGGCCAGCCGGACACCGACGACGACATCAAGTACGGGGCCGAAGCGGCCACGGCGGAAAACACCGGACGATAATCCACATGATCCTGCGTCCCACCACCTCCCGCGTCCACGGTTACACGCTCGTTGAGCTGATGCTGACCGTGGTGCTGGTTGTGTTGATGCTGGGCGCGGTGGTCTATAACTTCTCCTCGACCGGCCGCAATGCCCGGCTCGACGAGGGCGCGACCCAGGTCGAGGCCTTGTTCCGCTTCGCCCGCGCACACGCCGCCAGCACCGGCAAACAGGTGCGGATACTGTTCCCGGAGGCGGAGACCGGGGATAACGCCGAATCGTTGCAGGCGGAGGCGCCCGGGGCCACCGTGCGCGTCACCTTTGAAATGGACCCCGTCGGTGCCCCTGGTGTGTTTCAAGAACTGCCCGAGGCGGCACTCTACGTGCAGAACATCAGCGATCTCGTCAGCATCCAGCAGGTTCAGCCGGGTGACGAGAGCACGAACCTCACGGCGGACACGACCGCTCCGGCCCCGGAGCCAGCCGCAGCAGCGGCCCCGGTGGACGAAACGGCTCGCAGTCCGTTTTCATCGGTGACGTTTTATCCCGATGGCACCGGTGACTCGGTGTCGGTGGTTTTGACCTCGCGCACCGAGGAAGACGCCCGCCGCATGTCCGTGCGTGTCGTCGGGCTTACGGGCTCGATCCGCCGTCAGGTGGTCAACGACCCGTCCGATCCCGAAACCACACCTCCCGCCTCGGCCACGGAGGCCGCTGCGGAGGGCGCGAAATGAGGTTTGGTCCGGTCCCCTCAACCGCCCCGCGCCAGGGCACTGTTCTGCTGGAAGTCCTCCTCGCTCTGGCCTTGTTCGTCAGTGCTGCCGCCATCGTCACCAGCGGCATGAACGCCTCGTCCGACAATCTCGAACGCCAGCGGCTCAACACGCACGCCGCCAATCTTGCCGCGACCGTACTGGCCGAAATTCAGCTTGGCATCCGTCCCACCACGGAGGCGGGCGAGCAGCCGTTTTTGCCCCCGTTTGAATTGTGGACCTCGGAACTGGTCGTTTCGCCGACGGAGACCGAGTCTGGCGAAGCCAGCGGGTTGCTGCGCGTCGAGGTCATCATCCGGCACAAGGAAGCCACGCTGGTCCGCCGGCTCGCGCAGGTCATCCGCATTCCGGACACTTCCGCCCGGACCACCTTCTGATATGCGCATCTCCCGCCATTATTCAGAAGCGTTGATGCCGGGAGCCGCTGCGGCTGGCTCACCGATTCGCCATTCGCCGGCCTTCACGCTGCTGGAAGTCGTGCTGGCCATCACCATTGCCATCGCGATCCTCGTTGTGGCGCTTGCGTTCCACCAGCAGGCCACGACGCTGCGGGGCGCGTTGCTCGAAGAGTCTGAGCGCCTGGCTGCGGTGCGGCAGGTCATGGACCGGCTCTCCGCCGATTTGCGTGTTGCTCCGGTGCATTTACAATTCGGCTTTACGGGCAGCTCCAATTCCCTGCGGTTCATCTCCACCGGCCTGCCGCTTCCCCCGGGCATCGGAACTGATCTCAAGCGCATCAGTTACCAGGCCACGGTCTCCAACGACGGCACCAATATTTCCGTCAGTGGCCTGTTGCGCAGCGAAGAACCGGCCGTGGACCTGATCACCTCGAAAATCGCACCTGCGCTCGTGACGGCGACGGGTGACACCAACGCCCCGGCCACCAACGGCCCCACCGCCGTACCGCTCACGGAACTGATCCGGTTTCTGAGCTTCCGCTTCTGGGATGGTACGGCGTGGCGCGACAGTTGGAGCGGCACCACGCCCCCGCCGGGCGTGGAAATCAGCCTCGGCTTCGAACCGCTGCCGGCGGATGTCGCGCCCGAGGAATATCCCGCTGAGATTTTCCGCCGCGTCATTTATCTCCCCGCCGGCCAGCCGCTGGCCCCGTCCACCAACCTGGTCGCGCGACTTCATCGACGGTGAACTTTTGCTTACAACGCCAACGGACGAATTTCCCTTCGCTCACCGCGAGGGAGATCGGAATGCTCCCGACGAGCAGTCCGCGCTGTGAACGCCGGCCCGGGTTCATGGGACAGGAGAAGTCGCGCACCGTTGACCACCGCGCCTTCGTCCTCATCGCGATTCTCGTGCTGGTCATGCTGCTTTCCATGCTCGTGGTCAGCCTGCTCTTCCGCTTCAAGGCGGAGGACGCCGCCGCGCACGCCAGCGTCGGCACCGAGCAGTCCTGGGCGGCAGCGTTGAGTGGCGTGGAAGAAGCCCTGCGCGTTGCCGCTGCGGCGGTGCCCGGCGCGACGGACTGGCAGGAGAATCCCGGGGCGTTCCGGGACCGGCTCGTGTTTGAGGATGGCGGCGAGAACTGGTACTTCACCGTTTTTTCGCCCGATGGCGGCGAGTCCCTGAGCACCGTCCGTTACGGTCTCACCGACGAGGCGTCGAAGCTGAACATCAACGCCACCACCAATTTCAACCTGGAAAAGCTGCCCCGCATGACGCCGCAAATGGCGGCCGCCTTGTTTGACTTCATCGACAATGACGATGTTCCCCGGCCCGAGGGTGCGGAGCAGGATTATTACAGTGCGTTGCCGCGTCCCTACACGATTCGCAACGGGCCGCTGGCCTCACTCGACGAGCTGCTGCTGGTGCGGGGGTTCACCGACGAACTGCTGCACGGAACCGCGGCGGTACGCGACCCCGGCACGAACAGCGATTCCCCGCCTCCCACCAGCAACGACACGCGACCGGTGCGCGGGCTGAGCCAGTTCCTTACCGTCTCCACGCACGAACCGGACGTGGCGAATGACGGCACGGCCCGCGTGAATTTCAACAGTCCGGACGCCGAACTGCCGGCGGTCGAACTGCCGCCTGCCTTCACGAATTTTATCACCGCGTTGCGCACCAACGGCCTGGTCCTGCCCCATGCCGCCTACCTGCTGGAGGCGACCCTGCCGCTGAAGGGGCCCAAGGGGGCCAACGTGGAAATCGCTTCCGGCATCGGCAAGGCCGAGCTGCCCATCGTGCTGGAACGATTCACGGCCTCGGCGACCGCCCAGCTCCCCGGTCTCGTCAACGTGAACACGGCCAGTGCCACCGTGCTCGCCGCCCTGCCGGGCATCGATGAACCGCTGGCGGAATCCATCGTCTCCGCCCGGCGCGGCCTCAGCCCGGAACGGCGCAACACCATCGCATGGCTTTATCAGGAGGGTGTGGTGGACGCCGCGAAGTTTCAGGAGCTGGCCCCGTTGCTGACCGCGCGGAGTTATCAGTTCTCGTTCCTGGTCATCGGCTACGGCCTGCCCTCGGGGCGGTTCCGCATGCTCGAAGCGGGCATCGACGTCGCCCCGGGCACGCGGCGCATCACCTATCTCCGCGATGTGACCCGGCGGGGCTTGCCCTTCAACCTCGGCACCGACCCGGACGGTGCCCCGGCCAAGTCCGCGCAGGTTCGCCCGACCAAATCTGGAAAGGAGCCCCACCGTGGCTGACCGTGATTCGCTACCCGCCATGGCCTTGAAGAAACTTTCGCTCAAACGCGAGCAGCGGCCCCGTTTGCCGGCACAGGCCACGGCACTGGACATTGATGGCCGTTCTCTGCGGGTGGTGCAAACGACCACGCGCGGCGGCCAGCCGGCCGTGAGCCGGGTCGTGGTTGCGCCGCTCAATCTGCCGGCGGACGCCGATCGTACGGACGCCGCCGTGCTGGGCGGGGCCATCGCCAAGTCGCTCGAACAGCTCAAGCTCAAGCCCGGGCCCGTCGTCATGGGCATACCCCGCGCGCAAGTGGTGTTGCGCACGCTGTTGCTGCCGGTGATTGCGGATGTGCGCGAGCTGGCGTCCATCGTCCATTTGCAAGTGGGCAAGGACCTGCCCTTCCGGCTCACTGAAGCGGTGGTTGATTTCCAGATCCACCGCCAGATCAACCCGCCGCCGCCCAAACTCGAGGCGAACGCCAAGCCCGGCCAGCCGGCCGAAGCCGCCCCCGCGCCGCCGCCGAAGCTCGAAGTGCTCGTCGCCGTGGCGAAGCGCGAGGTGGTGGACTTCTACCAGCGTGCCGCCGAGGCGGCGGGCGTGAAGCTCGTGGCGCTCGGGTTGTTGCCCAGCGCCAGTGCGCGCTGTGTGCACGCCTGCCAGTCAGTGGAACGCGGTCAGGCCTATGGCTTGATCTCGCTGCGGCCGGACGAGGTGGGCATCGACATCGTGGCGGATGAGGCCGTGCCCTTCAGCCGGGGGGCCAGCGTGAAGCCGCCCACCGAGCCTGGCGCGGCGGACCCCTACATCAGCGCGGCGACCATCGAGGTCGTCCGCAGCCTGCACAGTTACAGTGGGCTGGGCGCAACCGCTTCGCTGGCCAAACTGCTCGTCGCCGGCGCGACCGGGCATGAGGCCGCCGTGGTCGCGGCCCTCGCCACGCGCGTCAGCACGCCGGTGGCGTTGCTCGATTCGGCGGCGTTGGAACTGCCGGAGGATTCGCGTGGCCCGGCGGGGGGGGCGACCGCAGGCATCGGTCTGGCGCTGGGTTTTGCGGACCCCGGCGGCCTGCCGTTCGATTTCCTTAATCCCAAGCGGCCCGCTGTCCAGCGTGACCTGCGGCGGATCAAGATTCTGGCGGGCCTGGCGGCGGTCTCGGTTGTGTTCCTGGTGCTGGCCGGCGTGCGCGCCTGGATGATGAACCAGCGGCAGGCCGTGCTCGACGCGGTGACCCTCGAAGCCACCACGGCCGAGAAGCACCGGCCGGTTTACCGGCAGATGATTGCGCAGGCGGGCGTGGTGAACGAATGGGTGCGCGGCGAACGCGACTGGCTCCTGCACTACGCCTACCTCACCGCCGTGCTGCCACGCAGCGAGGAGGTCTTCCTCACCAGCCTGTCCGTCAGCGGTCCCGGGGCCTTGCGCCTGGGCGTGCGCGCCCGGAGCGGTGAAATTCTTGCCAAAGTCGAGAAGCAGTTGCGCGCCGCCGGTTATGATGTGAAGCCGCTGGCCATCACGCCCGGCTCCGACAAAAACGGGTATGAATTCCAATCCACCGTCGAGCTGGCCGTGCCGGACAAGCTCAAGATCGACCTCGCCAAGGTGAAACCGCCCCCTCGTCCGGAGGATGACGCGTCGCTCGACCCGCCGCGCCGAAAGGGGGGTGGATGAACCAACGCGAGAAAGTTCTGGCCAGCCTGGTCATCGGCACTGCCGTCCTCTTCGGGGGCGGCCTGGGCATCCGCGCCTTCTTCTCCAAGCCGCTCGCCGAGATGGACAAGAAGATCCTCGCTGCGCGGGAGCGGCTCGAGAAAATCAATACCGAGCGCCGCAACTACTTTGCTGCTGAGGACCGCCTGAAAGGGCAGACCAAGCTGGCTTACGCCGACTCGGTGGACGAGGCCAGCGCCTTGTCCGGCGAGGTGCTCACGAAGCTGATTCTCAAGGCCGGTTTGAAGGAAGCGAACTTCACCCGCCTGCCGGTTGGTCCCCGCAAAATGCGCGGGGCCAATGAAATCGGCTGGAACGTCCAGGGCGACGGCCTGCTGCCCAGCGTGGTGAATCTGCTCTTTCTGCTCGAACAGTCCCCGTATCTTGAACGGCTCGACGGGTTGGTGGTTTCGACCGGCGACGTGCCCGGCCAGGTGCGCGTGCGTTTCCGCATCCTCTCGCTGGTGATCGATCCTGCGCCCGAAGTGAAGCGCGTGCCGCTGACCACGCTGGTCGGGCTCGATTCCCCGGAGCGTCGTTCGTTCGACGGCATCGTGTCGCGCGACATCCTGCGGCCCTACATCAAGCGCCCACCGCCGCCGCCCGTGCCGCCCGCCAAGGGTGGTTCCGGATCGCCCACGAGCACGCCCGCCATTCCGGGTGCACCGCCTGGACCGGAGACGTTCCGCATCGTGTCCTTGTCCGAATGGCAGGGGCAACCCGAGGTCCACGTGCGGAACCTGACCACGCAGAAGACCGACCGTTACAAGCCTGGCGATGAACTGGCCGGTGGCACGATTGCGGTGGTGGACTATCGTTCGATGCCATTACCGGGCGGCAACGGTTTGCTGTCCTTCAGCCGCGTCATTGTGAAGGTGAAGGAGGAATTCTTCGCCGTCGAACACGGCCAGACGCTGGCCGACCTGCGCAAACTCGAACCGGAAAAACTTCCTCCCGGCCTGATAAAACCCGCCGCCGAAACCCCGCGTGGTCAGCCGTAATTACTTTCCCCTATGAACCGAACGCTTCAATCGCTCCTCGCCCTGGCCCTCGCCGGCGGCACGTTCACACTCGCGGCGCAGGACGCGCCCAAGCCCGCCGCGCCGGCCGCGCCCGCCGCCACTCCCGTTCCCGCTGCGCCCGCGAAGACTGTGACCATTGCCGCGCCCGCCGGTCCCGCCGCGTCCGCGCGTAACATCCGGTTTCAATTCGACGGCATCCCTTACGCCGATGTCATCGAGCGGTTCGCGCAGATGGCCAACAAGCCGCTGCTGGCCGGCACGAAGCCTGAGGGCACGCTCACTTACAACGACGCCAACGCCTACACTTACGCCGAGGCCCTCGACACGCTCAATGTCATCCTTTCGATGAAGGGGGTCATGCTCGTGGAGAACGCGAACTACCTCCAGCTCGTCCCGTTCAAGGAGCTGCCCTCCACGCCGCTGAAACTCCTGCGCGGTGCCATGCCCAATGGTGACGTGCGGCCCGGTGAGGTCGTCACCGCCGTGCTCGATGCGAAGAACGTGGATTCGAAGGAAATCACCGAGTCGCTCACCGCCATGTTGTCCAACGCCGGCTCCCTCGCCGTGCTGCCGCGCGGACGCGGGCTGATCATCACCGACCGGTTGGGGAACATCCAACGCATCAAGACCCTGCTCGCGGCCATCGAGACCGATGCCCCGGCCGAACGGCAGATGAAAACCTTCGCGTTGCAGCACACGTCCGGGGCGATTGTCGCCGACCTGCTGAACCGCACGTTCGGCGTCGCCACCGCGCCGAAGCGGCAGGAGTTCAACCCGACGACCAAGGCGATGGTGGTCTTGCCGCCCGACCCCAACGAATACATCACCGCCGTCTTCGACGATGCCTCGCGCACGATGGTGCTTTTCGGGCCGCGTGAACGCATTGCGCTGGCCGAGGAACTGATCGCGAAGTTCGAGGAACGCGAAGGTCCGGCGGGCGACGTGCGCATCTACATGCTGCAAAGCACCCGGGCCGATGAACTGGCCACCATCATCCGCCAGGCCATTCCGGGCATCGCCGAGCCGAAGGAAACCGGCAGTGCCGCCGCCACGAAAGCGCGCGTCATCGCGGATGAGAAACAGAACCGCCTCATCGTCGCTTCGCCGGTCGCCGCGCTGTTGGAACAGATCGACCTGCTCATCAACCGCGTGGACAAGGGCATCACCGGCAATTTCGGCGGCACCAACAACGTCCCGTTCCGTACGCAGACCGTGCTGATGACGAAAGTGTTCCGCCCGCGCGCAACTGAGCCGAAGGACTTTGCGGCCATCGTCACCCAGGCCCTGACCCGCCGCGAACCCGGTGGCAAGGCCGGCACCACGGCCAGCGTCACGTTCGATGCCGGCAGCAAGAGCGTCGTCATCTCCGGTTCGCCTGGGGATCTTCAGACGGCGGCGGAAATCCTGACGCAGTTGGAGACCGGCACCTCGCAGCCGCAGGCGATGCAGACGCGCTTCATCGAGGTCGGCACGGCGGCGGATGCCAAGCGGCTGCTGCCGTTGGTGGACGAGCTTTACCGCAACCAGATGAGCGGGGCGGGCTCGCTCGACATCGGAGCCCACGCGAAGCTGATGAGCGACGACAACGGCCGGCTGATCGTGACCGCGAGCGAGGCGCATTTGCTGCGCATTGAAGAACTGGTGAAGCAATTGCGCGGCAAAAACGGCGCGCCGATGAACCGCCAGCTTCAGATCGTCACGCTCAAAAACACCCGGCTCGAAACCGTCTTCCCTGGCTTTGAGAAGCTGCTCACGGACCGCATGGCCGACCGCCGCTATGAAGGCCAGCCAAAGCCCTCGGTGGTCCCTGACAACGCGAACAACCGGATGCTCGTCACGGCCACGCCCGAGCAGCTCACCGAGATCGAGCAGCTCGTGCAGGTGGTGGACCTCGCCCCGACCACGCAACGCCGCGAGATGGTCGTCCTGCCGGTGCGCGCGAAGGCTCCGACCGAAATCATCACGCTCGCCACGCAACTGCTCGCGCAGATGGGCGGCCCCGGTACGGACCCGCAGATGGAGCCGAAGCTCATTCCCGATGCGAGCGGCAAGCAGATCATCGTGCTCGCCACGGCGAAGGACTTGACCCGCGTGCGCGAACTCGTGACGCAGCTCGACACGGCCACGACGGTGAACCTCGTCCGGCAGTTCCGTTCCATCGATTTGAACGCGCGTTCGGCGGTCGAACTCACCCCGCTGGTCACCCAGCTTTATGCGGAGCACCTCAAGGGTCAGAACGAACCGCCCGGTGGTGCGGCCACGTTGATCGCCGACCCGAAAAACAACCGCATCATGGTCAGCGGTGCGGATGCGGAGATCACCCGCGTGGAGGCCATCATCCGCCAGCTTGATCCCGCTGGCAAAAAGCCCGCGCGCGACGAGACGCGCGTCGTCCGCCTCAAGTCCGCCGTTGCCGCCGACCTCGCCGGGCTCGTCGAGAAAAGTCTCAACGCCCAGTCGCAGTCGGTGAAGGTCTTGGTCGACACGCGTAGTAACAGCCTTGTTCTCAGTGGCGAGCCGGACGCCGTCGAAGCTGCGTCCAAGGTCATCCAGCAGCTCGATACCTCGTCGGACGCGCAGCCGCGCGAGATGCGCGTCGTGGAGTTGAAGCAGGGCGACGCCACCAGCATCGCGGCCCTGGCCACGCCGCTCGTCACGGAACTCCTCAAGAGCCAGCGCGGACCGGAATATGCGCCCTCCGTGAAGATCGTTGCCGATGCGACTTCCAACCGCCTCATCCTCAGCGGCCCGCACAATGAACTCACCGCCGTGAGCACCATCGTCGAGCAGCTCGACCAGGCTCCCGAGGGCGCGGGCGGGGCCAAGGTTTTCAAGCTCAACAACGCCACTGCGAGCAAGGTGGTGAACGTCGTGTCGAACGCGATGGTCAAGTTTGACGCCCGCAACCAGCCCATCCGCCGCGTGACCGTCTCCGCTGATCCCGAGTCCAACAGCATTGTCGTCGCGGGTACGCGCGCGGACCTGAAGGATGCCGAGAACATCATCCAGCGCCTCGACAACGAAGGCATTGATCCGTCGAGCATGGAGAAACCCAAGGCGATGAAGATCGTCGAGGTGCGCGGGGACGCGGATGCCCTGGCGACCCTGGCCACGAAGGTCTTTCTGGCCCAGAGCGGCGGCAGCCACCTCGCGACGAATTTGGTCAGCATCACCCCCAACGGCCGTCGCATCATCGTGCTTGCCCCGCCCGCCGTGCTGCCGCAGGTCGAGTCGCTCCTCAACTCGCTGGACGCGCAGCCGGACCAGACCCAGCGCGAGCTGCACGCCGTCCAATTGAAGAACGCTTCAGCAACGGAGCTGCTGCCCAAGGTCACGGCGGTCTATACGGAACAGTCCGCCGGCAAGACGCAGAAGCCCGCGACCATTTACGCGGACCCGAGCGGTGTGCGTTTGACGGTGTATGGCACCAAGCAACAGGCCGAGTCCATCCAGCAGATCGCCGACACGCTCGCGGGTGATGCCCCGGCGGCGCGCGAGACGAAGGTCATCGATCTGGGCAAGCTCGCCGAAGCGAAGCGCGTGATGGCGCTGGCCCAGCAGGTGTACAAGGACCAGTTGGCCGCCACGCCGCAGTTGGGTGCTGCGGACGCACAGATGATCAGCGATGGTGTTTCCGGCCGCGTCATCATCAATGCCCGGGCCGAGCACCTGAAGACCATCGAGGATATCTTCGCCCGTTTTCAGCCCAACCTCACGGCCACTCCGACCCGCGAAACCAAGACCATCGACGTCGGCACGGCCAATGACGTGGAACGCCTCTTGCCGCTCGTGCAGAAGCTCTATCTTGAGCAGTGGAAGGACAAGCCGGAGACCGATCCTGCCGATGCGCAAATGGTGGCGGATCCGCAGGGCGGACGGGTGATCGTCACGGGCCGGCCGGAGCACGTGAAGGAAATCGAGGCGTTGTTCCAGAAGCTCGGCACGGGCAAGGCCCGCTCCTCGGTGCGCGACACGCGCATCTTCGACCTCACCGCTGCGAGCGCCGTCGAACTGGCCGCCACGGTGAAGCTGCTTTACCTCGAACAGGCCAAGGCCCGCTTCGGTGCGCGTGTCCCTGACACCCTCATCACCCCGGACACCGGGGCGAACCGCCTGATTGTGGTGGGTGAAAAGGAGGAAGTCGAAGCGGTGGCTGAGCTCATCAAGAAGCTCGACACCACCGCCGGGCAAAGCGCCACGGCGCGCGTGTTCAAAATCAAGTCTGCTGATCCCGCCAAGGTCGCCGAGGTCCTCGGCACCGCGCTGGTGCGCTTCGATGCCGCCGGGCGGGCGCAGAAACGCGTGACCGTTTCCGTGGACGCCAAGACCCGGACGCTCATCGTGACCGGCGATGCGAAGGAGTTGCAGGCCGTGCCCGCGATCATCGAGCAGCTCGACCAGTCGCTCGGCGAGCAGCCGTCCCGGCGGATGCAGGTGGTCGCGCTCAAGCCCGGCGTGTCCACGGACGTGGCGGCGAAGGCCCGCAAGTTTTACGACGACCAGCTCAAGAGCCAGCCCGAGCTGGCATTGACCGAGCTGTTGGTCATGGAGGACGCCGCCAGCAACCAGTTGATTCTCGCGGGCAGCGACGAGCAGTTGAAACTCTATGGCAAGATTCTCGATGACTTGCAGGCCATGCAGGCCGTGCCGGGTGAGCGGGTGACGCGTTTCGTGGAACTGGGCCAGCCCGAGGAAGTGCTGCGCGTGCTGCCGCTCCTGCGCTCGCTCTACGAGGAACGCTGGAAGAACCGGTCGCTCACCGATCCGGCCGACGCGACGATCATGCCCGACAGCAAGAACAGCCGGATCATCCTGAGCGGGCGGACCAACCACCTCGCCGAACTCGAAGCCATCATCGCCCAGGTGCGCGGCAAATCCGCCAACGACCCGCGCGAAACACGCTTTTTCGATCTGGTCAGCAGTGATGTCACCACCCTGGCTGCGACCTTGCGCCCGCTCTATCTGGAGCAGGCCCGCTCGCGTCCCGGCGGAACGTCCCGCGATACGTTGATCATTGCCGAGACGAATTCCAACCGCCTGATTGTTACGGCCACGACGAATGAACTGGATGCCGTGGCCGGGCTGGTCAAGGAACTGGACAAGAGCAGCACGCAGAACGCGGGGGCCCGCATCTTCCGCCTCAAAATCGCCGATCCCGCCCAGATCACGGAAATCCTCACCAACGCTTTCGTGACGGTGGACCGGCTGGGCCGGCCGACCCGGCGGATCAGCGTGGTGGTGGATGCGAAGAATCGCAGCCTCATCGCCACCGGCGAGGCCAAGGATTTGCAGGCCGCCGCCCAGATCATCGAGCAGTTGGATGTGCCGGCTGGCACGGACACCCCGCGTACCATGCGCATCTTTTCCCTCAAAGGCCGCCGGGCCACCGAGACCGCGCCCAAAATCAAACAGGTTTTTGAGGAGCGCGCCCGCACGCTGCCAGACGTGGGGACCGCCGGGGCCTTGATCATCGAGGACATCCCCGGCAACCAGCTCATTTTTGTCGGCACGGAGAAGCAGCTCGCCCTCATGCAGGATGTGGCCGACGTGATGGACAAGGCCGGCAATGCGCTGGGCCGCGAAGTGCGCGTGATTCAGTTGCAGCGCAATTCCGCCGCCGCCGTCGCCGCGACCCTGGCGCGGCTCTATCCGCGCCAGACCGGCACGGTGGACCGCGAGGACCGGATGCTCATCAGCACCGGCGGCGATGACAACACCCTGATCGTGGATGCGAACCGCACGACGCTGGAACAGGTCGAGCAACTGGTGCGCGTAATGGAATCCGAGCCGACCGCCGAGAAAACGAGCTTCCAGACGGTGCAGTTGACCAAGGGCCGGGCCGAAGAGGTCGCGACCGCCGTCATGGCGTCCTACAGCGCCAAGCTGACCAAGGGCAAGCTCCCGCGCACGACCGTCACCCCGGTCAGTGGCGCCAACACGCTGCTCATCAACGGCCCGAGCACCGAGGTGGACGAGGTGATGAAGGTCATCCAGAACCTTGATGTGGAGAGCAAGGCCAATGAGATTGAAATCCGCATTTACAAGCTGGAGAACGGCAAGGCCAAGGAAGTCTCCGAAATCATCCAGCAGTTGCTGCAAACGGTTTCGCGCGGCAAGGGCAAGGGCGTTGGTGGAGCTGCGAATGTGGTTGTGGATGAGCGGGCCAATTCGCTCCTCATTTCCGGCACGCAACAACACTTCAAAGTCGTGGAGAAAATCCTGCCGACGCTCGACAAGGCCCCGGAGCGCTCGGAGCGCGATGTCCAGTTCGTCTGGCTGAAGAAGGCGAAGGCGCTCGACGTGGTATCGAAACTGGAAGGGATGTTCACCGACCGCCCCAAAGTGGAGCAGCCCGTCATCGAAGCGGACAGTCAGAACAATTCCATCACCATCATCGCCCGGCGCAATGACCTGGCACAAATTCAGGACCTCATCAACCGCCTCGACGAGCAGAGCAAGGACAACAGCCTCCAGGTCCGCCTGCGCCCGCTCGACCGCGTGGTGGCCGAGCAGATGGCCAAGATGTTGCAGAACATCTACCCACAGATGTCGCGTGGCACCGTGCGCGTCGTGGAGAAGCTGGATCCGCCCAAGGCAGGGTTGACGAACGCACCCACGGCGACGCCGGCCACCAACTCGCCGGCCCTCCGCCCGCTGACCCCGGTGCAGTCCGTCCCCGCGGACACCAACGCGCCGCTTGAGGTGGTCATTGCCGTGGACAAGAGCGCGAACTCGCTGATCCTCTCCGGCCCGAGTGCGGAACTGGATAACATCGACCGTATCATCAACGACCTCTCGTTGAACTTCTACAGCAACGAGGCCGAGTTCCGCCTGTTTCCGCTGAAGGACGCGGACCCGGTGGTGGTGGCCCGCACGCTCAATGAACTGCTGCATGTCCCGCCGGTCACGATTCCGCCCACTCTTCCGGGGCATCCCCACACCGTCGTGCCGCAGCAGCCGCGCATCACCGTGGTGGCCGAGCAGCGCACCCGCAGCGTGATCGTGCGGGCGCGCCCGACGGATTTCACGCTGATGGAGTCGCTCATCAAGCAGCTCGATGAAAACGGCCAGACCACCCAGTTGGAGTTCCGCGTGGTGCCCCTCACGAACGCTCCGCCCGACAAGGTGCTGCCGCTCGTGCAGCAGATGATCACGCAGCTCAACGTCAACCGCCCCGGTGAACCAGTCACCGTCGCCATTGATCCCCGTTCGCGCGGTTTGCTGCTGGTGGGCCGCGACTCCGTCCTCAAGCAGGTCGAAAAGATGATCCAGTCGCTCGACAAGCCCGCGCAACACGTCGAGGCCGAGGTGATGGTCTATTCACTCAAGAAGGCCAGCGCCACGCAGCTCGCGCTGGTGTTGCAGAACATGATCCGGCCCGGGTTGCAGGGCACCCAGACTCCCGAGGCCCGCGAGTTGCAGGAGCAAGTCCGCCGGCTGCGCGTGCTGGGCGACAGCGGCGAGGCCGTGATGCTGGATCTGACCAAGCCCATCAAGATCGTTCCGGACGGCACGGGTGGCGGCAACCGGCTGTTGCTCACCTCCACGCCGGACAACCTCAAGGCACTCGTCGCCGTGGTCGAACTGATGGACACGCCGCAGGTCGTCGAGGGCGTGAACGTCCGCATCATCAAGCTTCAGCACGCGGATGCCGCCACCGTTTCGACGACGTTGCAGAGCATCTTCACGCAGGGCAAGCAGCTCGCCATCGGCCCCAGCGGCCCCGGCGCGCAGCCCGAGGGTCTGACCGGCAAGGCGTTGGTCAACCCGGTGGGCATCGGCGTGGACGCCCGGTCGAACACGCTCATCCTCAGCGGCCAGAACGAGTCCATCGAACTGGCCTCGAAGTTGATCGAAGACCTCGACAAGCCGGTCGAGCGGTTTGTGACGGAGGTGAAACTGTTCCGCCTCAAGCACGCCTCGGCCCTGCGCCTCGTGCCGTTGCTGCAATCCGTCTTTGCCGAAGGGCCGGTCGTGCCGGGTACCGAGGGCTTGAATACGCAGATCACCCGGATGCGCACGCTCAAGGATGCCGGCACCCCGAGCACCACCGAACGTGCCAAGGCCCGCGCCGCGCTCATCATCCAGGCCGACGACCTCTCCAACATCCTGATCGTCGCCGCCCGCAGCGACATGGTGCCGCTCATTGGCGATGTGGTGGAACAGCTCGACATTCCGTCCGCCTCCGGACTGGAAACGGTGCGCATCTTCCCGCTCGCCCACGCCGAGCCGGCGGTGGTGCAAAAGATTCTGGCCGACCTCTACACGGCGCAGAAGCCCGGCAATGTCCGCAACGAGGACAAGCCGGTCATCACGGTGGACGAGCGCACCGGTGCGCTGATCGTCGCCGGCAATGCGAAGAGCTTCGCCATCATCGAGGGACTGCTGAAGCAGCTCGATCAGAAGCTGCCGTTTGATTTGCGCGACATCCGCATCCTGCCGCTGGAGCACGCGGATGCGACCGTCGTGGCCGGCACGTTGCAGAAGCTCATGGATGCGCGCCTCACCCAGCGCGTGACTTTGAACAAGGGCCAGTCGGACGCGCTCAAGGTGGTGATCCTCGCCGACAACCGCAGCAACTCGCTGCTCATTGGCGGTGGCCGCGACAGTTTCGAAATGGTGGAGACGCTGGCCAAGCAGCTGGACAACGCCGGCCCCGCGCTGAGCGGGCGCATCCGGCTGATCCCGCTCCAGTTTGCCGACGCCCGGCTGGTGGCGACCACGATGACGACGCTGTTCGATCAGCGTTACTCCGCTTTGCGCGCCACGGATGTCCAGCGCAACAAGCCGGTCATCCTGGCGGACCCGCGCAGCAACAGCCTGCTCATCACGGCGAATCAGGACGACAACCGGGCCATTGACGAACTGCTCCTGAAGCTCGACAACCGGATGGACAATCCGTCGCTCCAGCTCACGGTCATCCCGCTCAAGCACAACGATGCCGCGCGGGTCGGCACGATGATCGAAAGCATCTTCACCGCGCGCCGGGCGGCGCAGACGCTGCCTGGCCAGCCGCCGCTGCCGAGTTCGCAGATCAAGTTGGAGCCGGATGCGCTCAACAACGCGCTGGTGGCTTCCGCCAGCAAGGAGAACCTGGAGTTGATCCAGGAGCTGATCAAGAAGCTCGATGCCGAGCCGGTCATTGCGGGCGGCGTGCTCGAGGTGTTTACGCTCAAGTTCGCCGATGCCACCCGCGTCGGGGCGATGCTGACTTCGCTGGTGCAGCAGGGGCTTTACCGGCCGGGCCACCTGCCCAATGCGCCCAAAAATGCGGCAGCGGACAAGATTGCCGTGAGCGTGGATGCGCGCGCCAACCTGCTCTTCGTCAGCGCCAGCCCGGAAACGATGGCCGTGGTCCGCGAGGTCGTGAAACGTCTGGATACGCAGGATCAGGGCCTGAACAGCGACGTGCGGCTCTACCAGCTCAAGCACGCGCGCGCCAGCACGCTGGCCGTGACCCTCACCTCGTTCTTCACCGCCAAGCAGGCGGCGGACAACCTCACCCTGAATGCCAACGTGAAACGCCTGCCCGCCACCGCGATCCCTGACGACCGCATCAACACCATCCTCATCACGGGTGGCAAGGAGGCCTTTGATTTCGTCGAGCGCATGCTGCCGCAGCTCGACGGCGAGAGCACGTTCTCCCGGTTGAACTTCCGTGTGTTCGCGATCAAGAAGGCCACGGCCGCCAAGCTGCAGACCACGTTGCAGCCCATCTTCGCGAACCGTCCGCCGCGTGTGAAGGGCGAGCCAAACGACCCGGTCACCATCATCGCGGATTCGTGGGTGAATGCGCTGCTCGTGGGGGCGAACGTCGAGGACCTGGGCACGGTTGAAACCCTCCTCAACCAGCTCGACACCGAGCCCGCCGTCAACGGCCTCGCCATCCACGTCTTCCCGCTGGCCAAGGCCGACGTGCGGAAAGTGGCGCTGACGATTCAAGGGCTCTTCCGCGACGGCCCTCCGGGTGCCGCCGCCCTGCCTGGCCAGCAGATGCCGGTGCAGGTCACCGCCGACGAACGGATCAACGCGCTCGTCGTTTCCTGCGGGGAAGTGGACGCCAAGCGCATCGGTGAACTGGTCAAGCGCCTCGATACCGAGCAGGTGGCGCGGGTCGCCGAAATCCGGGTCTTCCCGCTGAAGAACGCCAAGGCCGATCAGCTTTCCACCATCCTCAACTCGGCGTTGAACACCAAGCCCGTGGCGCTCAGCGACCAGCAGAATCCGAACGCGCAGTCGGTGCTCCAGTTCATCACGCGTACGGAGGCGGGCCGCGAACTGATCACGGCGGGCTTGAAGGAAGCCGTGTTGATCACGGCGGATGCCCGGATGAACTCGCTGATCGTCAGCGGTCCGGTGGATTACATGGGCCTCATCGAGCAGATCATCAACCGGTTGGATGCCAGTTCCCCGCAGGAGGCGAAGATCAAGGTCTTCGCCCTCAAGAACGCCTCGGCGCGTGCGATGGCGGACATCCTCACGCAGATGTTCCGCATGACCACCACCGCCACGACCGGCAACCAGCGCACGATCCAATACACCCTCGTCCGGCCCGGCGGTACGAATGACGCCGCCAGCGCCACGCTCGGCACTGCCGAGCAGGCGGCCCTCACGGTGACCGTGGACCCGCGCACGAACAGCCTGCTCGTCGGCGGCACGGATCATTACGTGCAGATGGTGGAGCAGATCATCGAGTCGCTGGATGGCATCAACGCCAATGACCGGCGGGCCGAAGTGGTCCGCCTCAAGAACACACAGGCTGGCGATGTGGCCGTCGCCGTCCGCACGTTCCTTGATCAGGAACGATTGCGGGTCACGCAGGTCCTGGGCGCGGACGCCGTCGGGGCCGCGCAGCAAATGCTCGAGCGCGAGGTGTCCGTGGTGGGCGAGACCAACAGCAACACGCTCCTGCTTTCCGCCAGCCCGCGCTATTTCCTCCAGATTCAGCAGCTCATCACTGAGTTGGACATGGCCCGGCCGCAGGTGATGATCCAGTTGCTCCTCGCGGAAGTGACCCTGGACGACAATACGGATGTCGGCCTGACTTGGAGCCTCACGGGCGGATCGCCCTATTCGGCCGGCCTCAATCTGGGCTTGTCCTCCCTCGTCAAGAACGGCCTCACGACGGCACTGACCGGCGGTGACACGAGTTTCATCCTGAACGCCTTGAAGGAGCATCAGAAGGTGCAGGTGCTCAGCCGGCCGCAGATCGTGACGGCGGACAACAAGCCTGCGAGCATCAACGTCGGCCAACGCGTGCCGCTCATCACCAGCAGCCAGATCACCCCGCAGGGCGGCACCGTCAACGCCTTCACCTACGAGGACATCGGCGTGAACCTGACCGTGACCCCGAAAATCAGCCCCGATGGTTTTGTGCGGCTCGAGCTGGGCACGACCAACTCATCGCTGGCCAGCTCCTCCGTGCAGATCAACTCCTCGGCCACCGTGCCCATCATCAACCAGCGCCGCGCGAACACCACCGTGAGCGTGCAGAGCGGGCAGACCATCATCATCGGCGGCCTCATTGGTACGCAGGAGGACCGCAACGTGCGGAAGGTTCCTTTCTTCGGAGACATCCCGTATCTCGGCAGCGCCTTCCGGCACACGACCATCAGCAAGGAAAAGAAGGAACTGCTTATTTTCCTCACGCCGCAGGTGCTGGCCAACGTCCAGGTCCCCGTGCCCTTGATGCTGCCCGGCGACGTCCTGCAGGACCAGTTGGAGCGCTCCAAGCTGAAAGAGCAGTTCAAACGGAACGACTTCAACCAGCAGTTGCTCGATCCGATCTTTCCGCCGCCGACGGCCACCCCGCCGGGAGTTTCGTCTGGCACCAAGCCCGCCGGCACCTGATGCTGTTGGCGCGTAACACATGAGACTCATTACTCGCCACCAATCGCCGACCGGACTGCCAACATGGGCGGTCAGCTTGCTTTCGGCGGTCGTGTTGCTCGGTCTCGTCGGCTGCTCCTCCACTTCAGGCGGCGGTCCTACCTTCGGTGGCGGCAGTTCCGTTCAGGAGTTGCACCTCTTCGTCATGCCCGTGCCGATTGCCTCCGTTGCCGGCGGTCCACCGGACGGTATCGCCGTGCGCGCGTTTGCCACGCCCAAGGGACGGGCCACCGGCGGCCTCATCCGCAACGGTAAGCTCGAAGTACTGGCATTTGACGGGACCGTTGCGCTGACGGACCCCCGCACCCAGACGCCCACGCGCAGCTGGGCCTTTACGGCCAAGGACCTCGCGCCGCTGGCCGCGACCGGGTCCCTGGGCACGGGCTACGAACTGGCGCTCCGTTGGATGGGGCCGCGGCCCGCTGGCGAACGGCTGACCATCGTCCTGCGCTACACGCCGCCCTCCGGTCCCAGCCTGATCTCCGCGCCCAGCGTGGTGCAGAACGTCCTGCGGTAGGCCGGCCGGTCAGGGGTGCAACGTGACACTGCCCCGGAGCGCGGCTGTGTCCCGCTCGGCGCGGGATCAGCCGCAGCAACGTTGGAATACCAAGGGGGGGTGGAACGCATCAACGCCTCCTGTCAGGCGCAGCCGCTGCGGCTGGTCTCCGCGACACAGCCGCGCTCCGTGAGTTTTCGTTCCTCGGGGGCAGTGTCAAGATGCGCCCGTCGGTCAGGGGTGCAAATAGTTCCGATTGACGAGGCTTCTGCGGCGTCCAAGCTTCCGCTGATGACCCTGAATTTGCGTTCCCGAGTGTGCTGGTTGGCGGCGTTGACATGCTTCGTCACCGGGGCGATGGCTGCCGAGTTGAAGCCTTACAGCGGCGCGGGCTGCGCGGCCGTGGAGGCCTATTTCGTCGAGGAGGTCTGGGCCAAGGTCGCGGCGGAAAACTGTCTCAAGTGCCACAAGGCCGGCGGAGATGCGGAGGACAGCAAGCTTGTGTTCCGCGATCCCAGCCGCACCCAGGGCAAGGAACGGACCGAGGCCATGCGCTTCAATCGCGAAGCCATCGCGCAACAGGCGCGGGTGAAGGACGGCGGGAAGTTCCGGCTGCTGCTCAAGTCCACCGGCCAGGTGAAGCACGGCGGCAAGGAAGCGGTGAAGGCGGACTCGGCGGGCTACAAGATACTCGCGGAGTTCGTGCGCCGGGTGAACGCCCCGTCCGCCGCCGCCATCGCGCAGGCATCCGCCGAGGTGGACCGGAATGCACCGCCGTTCTTCGGGGGCGTGGCCATGCTGGAGGACCGCCGGTTGCTGCGCCGCGTCACACTGTCGCTGGCCGGGCGGCTGCCGACGGATGCGGAGTTGTCCACCGTGGGCAGCCAGGGCATGAAGGCGATGCCGGGCATTCTCGATGCGGTGATGAAGGAGGACGGCTTCTACACGCGGCTGCGCGAGGGTTTTAACGACATCTTTCTTACGCTCGGCGTGGATGGAAACCCGGACCAGTCGGTGTTGTCCTACGAGCATTTCGAGAAGTCGCGCGGCTGGTATCAGAACACGAACCTGAACAAGGAATTCCTCGCCCCCATCACGGATGCGAAGGCGCGGCAGCAGGCGGGCTACAAGCTCGCGGACGATTACCGCAAGGCCCTGCTCGCCGAGCCGATGAAGCTGGTCGAGTACATTGTGCGGAACGACCGGCCGTTCACCGAGATCGTCACGGCGGATTACTTCATGGTCTCGCCGTACGGGGCGCGCGGTTACGGAATTTTCGACGAGGTGAAGGACAAGTTCAAAAATACTGCCGATCCGTTCGAGTTCATCCCCGTGAAGCTCAAGGCGCTCACGGGCCGCAGCAAAAGCGAGAACCAGGACTCGGCCACGGGCTTTTATCCGCACGCGGGTTTGCTCGGTACGTTCCAGTATCTCGCGCGGTATCCCACGACGGAGACGAACCGCAACCGCCAGCGCGCCCGCGTGTACTTCCTGCACTTCCTCGGCGTGGACGTGCTGGAGCTGGCCGCGCGCGTGGGCGATGCCGCCGCCGTCTCGGCGAAGTTCGAGAACCCCACGATGCAGGCCAGCGAGTGCGTGGTGTGCCACAAGACGATCGATCCCATCGCCGGGCTGTTCCAGGACTACTGGCGGTTCGCGGACGCGGGCGTTTACGGCAAGCGCAAGGGCGGCTGGTTCAAGGACATGTTCCCGCCCGGCTACGAGGGCGAGGACATGCCGGAGGCCGAGCGGTGGCGCGCGTTGCCGTGGCTCGGCGAGCGTACGGCGAAAGACCCGCGCTTCGCCGTGGCGATGGTGGAACACGCGTACTACCTGGTGACCGGGCGGAAGGTTTTGCTGCCGCCGAAGGACCTCGACGACCCGCTCTTTGCCGCGAAACGCCGCGCCTACACGGAGCAGCGCAAACAGGTCGAGGCCATCGCCACGCGCTTTGCCGCGACGGGCTTCAACTTCAAGCAGGTGCTCAAGGACTGGGTGGCCTCGGACTTCTACCGCGCGGATGGCCTGTTGACGGCGGCGCTGAACCCCGCGCGACGCGCCGAGCTGGACGACCTCGGGCTTGTGCGGATGCTCGCGCCGGAGCAGGTGGAGCGCAAGGTGGCCGCGATCTTCGGCAAGCCCTGGGGCCGCTTGAAGCACGGCGACGGCGGGCTGGACATGCTCTACGGCGGCATCGACTCCAAGGAAGTGACCGAGCGCGCTGCCGATCCCAGCGGCGCGATGGGCGCGATCCAGCGCATCCTCGCCAACGACATTGCGTGCAAGCAGACGGCGCTCGATTTCAGCCGCGAGCCGTCCGAGCGCCTGCTGTTCCCGCACATCGAACCGGACGTGGTGCCAGGCACTTCCCCCGAGGCGGATGCGAAGATCCGCGAGACGATTGTGCGCCTGCACGAGCGCGTGCTGGGCCGGCTGGACAAGCCGGACTCCGCCGAGGTGGACCGCACCTACCAGCTCTTCGCTGGCATCGTGAGCGATGCAGCGGAGAAGAAGAACCTCGACAAGCAGGAGAACTATTCCTGCCGCCAGGGCCTGCTGGCCCCCGTGCCCGATCCGAAATACACCGTCCGCGCCTGGCGCGCCGTGGTGACGTACTTGCTGCGGCAGCATGAGTTCCTGTATGAGTGATTCGCGGGCAAAACCTTTGCACTTAAACCCATGAGACGTGACTTCTTAAAACTCTGCGCCCTCGCCGGACTTGGCTTCACCTGCCCCGGCGGCCTCGCGTCGCTGGCCCGGGCGGCGGTGAAGGAAGAGCCGCCTTACGAAGGCCCCTTCTACCTCGTCTTCAACGCCTCGGGCGGCTGGGACACCACCTACCTGATGGACCCCAAGGGCATCAACGAGATGAACCGCCTCTACAAGGAGGGCGACATCCTCACCCAGGGCGCGCACAAGTTCGCGCCGACGGACAAGCACAAGTCCGGCGGCCTGAGCAACGAGGAGTTCTACCGCGAGTTCGGCGGCGAACTGCTCACGTTCAACGGCCTCGACTACTCGGTGAACAACCACTCCCCCGGCGCGCGCTACATGGCCACCGGCAAGCTCGACAGCCTCGCCTACCCGACCTTCGCCGCGCTCGTCGCCGCGTGCAAGGGGCCCACCTGCCCGCTCTCCTTCCTCACCTTCGGCAACTACTCCGCCACCGGCAACCTCGTCGCGATGTCCCGCGTGCCCTACCTGCCGTCGCTGCAAAAGATCGCCAACGCCGACCACCAGGATGGCAACCTGCGCTCCCCCTATCACGACGACTTCGCGCTCGCGCGCATCGAGAAGGCCTTGGCGGACCAGCGCGAGTCCCGTGCCGCCATGCCCTTGCTGCCCCGGCAGGAGCGCGCCGAATCCATGCTCTACGCCGCGCAGGTGAACTCCAAGACCATGGCGCGCGTCACCCCGCACATCCCCAAGGACGTGCCGAAGGAACGCCTCGCGCAGCAGGCCGAGATCGCCCTCGCCTCGTTCAAGGCCGGCGTGTGCGTCTCGGCGAACCTGAGCATCGGCCAGTTCGACAGCCACGCGAACAACGACGTGGACCAGATGAAACTCATTCCCGAGTTCCTCGCGGGCATCGCCTACGTCATCCGCCGGGCCGAGGCGCTGAAAATCCGCGAGAAGCTGGTGATCGTCATCCAGAGCGAGATGGGCCGCACGCCCACCTACAACAAGGGCAACGGCAAGGACCACTGGTCCATCGGCTCCATCATGTTTCTGGGCCCCGGCATCCGGGGCAACCGCGTCATCGGCGCGACCGACGACAAGCAGTTCGGCGTGAACCTGAACCCCGCGACCCTGGCCTTGGACAAGGACAAGGGCATCAAGGTCCGGCCCGAGCACATCCACGAAGCCCTCCGCCAATACGCCGGCATCGCCGACCACGCCCTCAGCAAGAAGTTCCCCCTCGGCCTCCCCGAGAAGGAGAAGCTCCACGGGCTGTGGGGGTGAACTCCGAAGTCCACATAGTGGGGCCGGCTTCCGGTCACTCCCGGCCGATCGCTTGAACACTTCCCCATCCGTGTTTCATCCTAAAAACGGCAGTAGCAGGCACGCTCCGCCGACGGTGTGGCAGTTAGTCACGCCGGAGGCATAGCATTTGTCGAGTTCTTCGGCCTTGGGGCACG
>RFSE01000081.1 GCA_009924135.1 Pseudomonadota bacterium
CGTGGTCGCCAGCGGCATCGCCGCCTACTTCTATGTGCGAGTCATCGTGATGATGTTCTTCACCGATCCGCCCGCCGACGCACCCGAGGTGGTGCCGCCGAGTTCATTGAGCGTTGTGACGATCGCGGTCACTGCGGTCATCACGTTCGCACTCGGCGCGCTGCCGCAGCCGCTGCTTGATCTGGCCGACAGCGCCGCCAGATTACTGACTTAGGTATTCGTAACTCAAGTCAGTATCCCTATCCCAGCGCAGCCTCGATATCGGTGAACGGACGGAAGCTTCCGTCGAGAACTTCCAGGTGGCCGATCGTGCGGCCGGTCACCACCCGAGGGTCCACCATCGCGAGTTCGACGACGGCGCGGGCGAACTCTTCCTCGGGTGAGACGCGGGCGAACGAGCTGCGGTAATAGTTCAGCCCCGGAGTGGGAATCGGCCGCGACGGTGCTAGCGCGTTCACCGCAATACTGTGGTGCTGCAGGTCGAAGGCCGAACCGAGCCGTTACGCCTGGTGTTGCCTTAAGTCCGCACACGATCCGCGCTGCGATTGAAAAATCTCTTGAACGTCCGGGGCAACTGCGTGTCCATTGGCACAACGCTATTTCGCCATATGCCTGCCTACATCTACGAGACCATCCCCAAGAACCCCAAACAGAAACCGCGCCGCTTCGAGGTGCAGCAAAGCATGAAGGATGCCGCGCTCACCCAGGATCCCGCGACGGGCGAGCCCGTGCGCCGCGTCATCACCGGCGGCTCCGGCAACATCATGCGCGGGTTGAGCATCCTCTCCATGAACCGGCCGCGGCGGAGCAAATGACCCTTACTTGCTCATGGGCACCCAGCCCTTGCCCGGGATGAACTCGCGGCTGCCCTTGTCGGTCTGGCAACCGGTGGCGGCGATCGTGACGGCGAGCAAGGCAAGCAACAGCAGACATTTCATGCCCGCAGCATAAACTGGGTTGTCAGCGCCGCAAGCGTGTAGCAGATTCCCGCCCCGTCGTCCTCCATCATGGCCGGATTCATCATCCTTACTGGCGCACGCCGGGGGCAGCGTTATGTGCTGCCCCCCGGGATCGTCACGATTGGGCGGCAACCGGGCAATACGATCGTCATCACGGACGAATCGATTGCCAACAGCCACCTCCTCCTGTCGGTCGACCACGAAGGCTGCCGCATGAAGGACCGCAGCGGGGGCGGCACCATGGTCAATGGTGCGCAGGCCACCACTGCCGCGCTCAAGGACGGTGATGTGCTCAAGCTGGGCGAGCTGGAACTGCGCTACGAGGAGGGCGCCCCAATTCCGAAGGCCGCCCCGGGTCAGGTTCCCAAGCCCACCCCGGGCGGCCTCGCGGCACAGGTCAAAAAGACCGGCCCGCGCTTCGAGGAAATCCTTGCCGAGCAGAAACAGCTCAAGAAGAAGATCATCTTCGACATCGAACTGGGCCCGATTCTGCTCTGGGGCTCCCTTGCAGTGCTGGCGCTCGCCGGCGTCTGGGCGGCATTTCATCCCAAGCCCATTGAGAAGAAGACCAGGACTGAGAAGAAAGGCGTGGGTGCCGTCGGGGCTTATGTGCCCGGCACCCCCGGCGCGCCCGATGTCAAATCCCCTGGCACCAGCACGCCGGAAGCGGAGCCGGACCGCCCCAATGCCCCGCTGGGCTTCGCCGTTGCGCCCGAGCCGCCGCGCCTCCCCTATTCGCTCCCGGTGGGTGCGGCCAAACCCGGCGGCGGCAGCGGGAAGATCTATTTCACCTCCCAGAGCGGTGGACAGGCAGCGGTGGATGCGGCCCAGGAAGGTGATGCGGTCGTCTTTGACGCGCCGGGCGGTGATATCATCGTAAGCCGGCCCATCAAGGACGTGCAGTTCATCGGTGGTGGCGCGGCCTGGGAGCTGCGCGCGGATCTCGCGGGCTGCCAGTTCCTCTGGCACACCCCCACGCGGTTTACGCAGACGGCGGGAAAGATGGAGCGGTGCGCGTTCTTCCGTTCGCACGGACCGGCGACACAGCTCACCCATGCGGATGGGGTCTCGTTCTATTACGCGGGAGCCACGGTGCTGGCGGGAGAATCCAACTCGTCCGCAAGTACTCCGCAGCTCTGGCTGCGCGGTTTCGTACGCGGGGTGACCATCCATAAGCCCGTCATCACCGGGCCCGATGGGGAACGGCGCTGGGACATGAACTGGCCCCCGGTCGTACGCGTGCAGGCTGAGGATCTCGCCGGACACGGACACAACACCTATCTCCTCAGTCCGCATGTGCGCGGACAGACGGCCTGGACGCCGTTCCATGTGGTGCGCGCGACGGGCCTGACTTTCGCCCACGCCTCCTCCGAAGGTGGCACCTGGGCGGACCCGGTGCTGGAAGTGGACTATGGCGTTGATTGTGCGATCGTCTGCACCGCCTTGGCCGGCCGGAGCGACGCGGCCACGGCGGGTTATCTCCGCCAGCCCGAAATGCTCAAGTATTTTGATCACGAGGAGCCGGGGCAGAATCACGCGGCTGCACCGTATCGCGGCGCGGCCATTTATCTGGGTGGCCAGCGCAACCGCATTATCGGCCAGGGCGGGCTGAAACTATGGAGCCTGGGCCGGCGGGCAGCCTTGCCAGGCATGCACTTTGCCGATGGCATTGTGGCGTGCGACCCCTTCCTTCAGGAATGGTCGTCGGCGCAGGGCGGCCTGAACGCCAATTTCGCCGAACCGGTCAACATCTTCCAAGTCCAGCCCCGCGCGAACGGTCCGGTTTACAACGCCACGACGCGCGTGATGCGCGTGCGTTTCCCCGTCCTGGGCGCGAACCTGGCGCAACCGGTGCTGGTGGCCATCGAGGATTTGCGCGCGCCGCCGCCGCTGCTCTTCGGTAAAAAATTCGGCGATTTCACCGGCAAGTCCGCCGCTGCCATCCAACGGGCCTTGGACGCCGGCGAGAACGTTTACCTCGGCCCGGGCGATTATGCGTTCACGCGTCCGGTTACCAATGGCTGCATCTGGGGCGCGGGCATGGACAAGACGATTCTCACCTGGCCGACCAACACGGACTGCTCGCAACGCGACTGCAAGGGCTTCCTCAACCTCACCGCCCGGGGGGGGCGTTACGGACATAACTCCCAGGCGGGCGAAGGGGGGCCGACGAATACCGCCACGGCCCTCTTCCTGCGCGTGCGTTTTGACGGCCAGAGCCAGGCGGGCGTCACGGTCCATTCGGTGGTGGACCAGTCGTATCAGGACTGTGAGTTCATCAACAGCAAGCTCGGCTTCACGCACGGGCACGACCGCACGCGCGGCGTTTTCTACAGCGAGCGCGGCCCCTCCGCCGGACCGGTCATCACGCGCCTGGACATCGTCAACTGCACCTTCCGCAACCTCACGGACCGGGCCATCGATCTTAAGCCCGGGGCGGCGCAGACCGGGGCCATTGCCATTCACAACTGCCTGTTCGAGGACATCGCCGAAACGGCGGTGCGGCTCACGGGTGGCGAGGCGCTGCTCGTGCAGAAATGCTCCTTCCGCCGCGTGGGCAAGGAGAGTTCCCCCGGCGCGGTCATCGAGGCGCAAGGGCAAGGTGCCGTGGTCTTGAGCCATCTCGACATCGATAACAAGGATTTCCCCGGCAGCCCCATCGGCATCCTCGTCAACGGCCTGGCCACCGTGTCGAACTGCTCCGTGCGCGGGGTGCCCCGTTCGCTGGTGTCCCGCACCGCCATGACGGTGGATCATGTGGACGCCGGGGAGGGTAACTTCGAACTTCCCTACGGCAGCTACGTCACCACCTCGACCTTCAAGAATGCCGACGTAAAGAAGGGGGCCATGCTGGTGAAGGAAGCCAGCCAGGGCGAAAGCATTTCCCTCCAGGCCGGCGTGCAGCCGCTCGACACCACGCCGCCCTCCGCCGTGCCCGGGGTGAAGGTGGAGATCCGTTCGGATGGCCATTACATTACCTGGAAGACGGCCCGGGATCTGGAGTCTGGCATCGTCGGCTACCTTGTGTATGCCGGCGGCCGGTTGATCTATCGCACGCCGTTTCAGTATGACCCCGGCGATTCGGCCGCCACGCCGGTGATGACCCGCGTGATCCCCACGGAGTACCTGGACACGAGCCGCGCGGCCGAAACCTACGTGGTGCGGGCCATCAACGGCGCCAACCTGATGTCCGGTGGCGGGCAGGCCCCCCTGCCGCGCTGGGGGCCGATGCGCGCGGTGTTCAAGGATCGCGGCAGCAACGTGTTGAACGTGGTGGAAGTCACCTACAAGAACCGCACCCCGGGCATCGTGGATGGCAAAGGCCGCAAACTGTCCGCGTTCGAACTGCGCCGGCAAGGTGTGCCGGACGAGTGCTACATCGAGGCGCGGCCAGCCGAGCCGGAGAGTGCCGCCGCGCGCTGACGGGCGCAGCTTGACACTGCCCCCGGAGCGCGGCTGTGTCCCGCTCGGCGCGGGATCAGCCGCAACAACGTCGGAGTGCCGAAGGCGGCGGAACACCTCAACGCCTCCGGCCAGGCGCAGCCGCTGCGGCTGGTCTCCGCGACACAGCCGCGCTCCAGAGGATTTTGTTCCTCAGGGGCAGTGTCGAGATGCGGCTCGCGCTGATGGGGCGGGTGCGCTCCCCCGGGTTCCTAAAATTACCAAGTAATCGTGGAGCATTGCGGCCTGTTCGCCGTCCAACCACCGTCGCAGTTCCGCGCTTGCCCCTGTGGGTGGCGCTTTTCTATTGTCCAAACATGAAACGAATTCTGTTGGCCCTGACGCTGGGCACAGCCTTGCTGCTCGCCCTGCCGGCGCGCGCTCAAAACGCCGTCGGCGAAGCCGCGCGGCAGGAATTGGAGGACCGCCTCCGCCGCGTCGAACGGGATCTCGAAGCCATGAAGGAGGCCAACGATGTGCTGCGCCGGAAGCTGACCACCTTGGAGAACGGGGTGAACGAAGTCGGTCGCGCCGCCGTGGACCGGGCGAACGCGAACAACAACATCCTCAAGCTCACCGCCAGCAAGGACGAGCTGGCCCAGTTGGAAACTGCCCTCAAGCAAAGCGAGCAACGTCGCGAAGCGGACAAGAAGTGGTTCGTGGAACAGCTCAAGGAACTGGGCAAGGTGATCGCCAACCCGCCGTCGGCCCCCCCGTCGCAGTCCCCGGCTGTGGCCCCGCACGTCACGCCCAAGGCCGGCAAGAGCAAGGGCGATTCCGGTGGTGAGAAATCCAAGGCCCTGCCACCTGGCGTGCCCGACACCGGTGTGTATCACGTCGTGGAAAAGGACCAGACGGCCTTGGAAATCCTCAAGGCCTACAATGACGACCTGAAAGCCAAGGGCCGCCCTGGCAAGATCACCTTGAAGCAGTTGGAGGCCGCGAATCCCCACGCGAACGTGGACAAGCTCCGCACCGGTCAGAAGCTGTTCATCCCGATCCCCGAGAAGTGAGCCGCGCATGAAATTCATCCGTCGCGCACACCTCTTCCTCGGCTGCTTCTTCACGCCGCTGCTGCTCTTCTACATCCTTACCGGCTGGTATCAGACGGTGAACCAGAACCGCCTCAAGACGCCCAGCGAGGCCGAGACGCTCCTGCAAAAATTCCGCGTGGTGCACTCGGACCAGATTTACCCGTCCGAGAACGAGCTGGACAAACCCTCCTCGCCGAAATTCTTCAAGGCGCTGGTCGTGGTCATGTCCATCGCGGCCACCGTGACCATCGTGCTGGGGTTGGTGCTCTCCTTCCGCCTCTTCCGCCCCGTCTGGCCCGTCTGGCTCTGTCTCGCCCTGGGCATCCTCCTGCCCATGCTCATGCTCTGGCTGGGGCAGAAGCGGTGAACTCACCTACGAACGCAAGGGCGCCGACACCCACGGTTATCGCGCCGAATTCATCAATCTCCTCGGCAAGGCCCGCGCGTTGAAGCGGTAAGCCTCTCATCACCGGGAGGAGGCTGTCCGGTTGATACTAGACGCCGGAATGGTTTGGTGAATCCAAGCCGCCAAACTCCACCACCGCCCTCCTTCACCACGAACCGATGAGGGTCAGAAAAATGGGGTCAGAAAGATAGGAAGAGGCCAGTGTGCAATTTTTCTGACCCCATCTTTCTGATCAATTCAGATTGCAACTGCCTGCAACCAAGCGGTGGCAAAGGCAGCTAATGCAACCTGAACCAGGGCGGACGAGCCGGATTGAGGGCAGGAAAATTAAGGGCAGGAAGATTTCTTCTCCCAATTTTCCTGCCCCAAATTTTCCTGCCAAAACTTCGGTTCATCGGGAGGGAGTGCGGCCACCTGTTTTACCGGACGCCAATGGGAATTGGTATCACTTGCCGCCGAGGCTCACGAGGTGGTTCTCCGTGTGGATGTACATGCGGCCCAGCGCGACGGCCGGGGTGGAGTGGCAGAGTTCGTTCAGGGCGTAGCGGTGCAGCACGTTGAACTTGTCGCTGGCCTCGACCACCACGAGTTCACCGGCGGTCGAGACCGCGTAGAGGCGGCCATCGACCCAGATGGGCGAGCCGAAGAAGTTGCCCCCGACGCGTTCCTGATACCTGATGTCACCTGTCGGCGTGTGCATGCAAGTGAGCACTCCCGAATCGCTCCAGAGCCAGGCGAGGTCACCGACCACCACGCCCGTGGGCACGTAGGGCGCGGACTTCTTCATCTTGTAGGCGAGTTCCGCCGGGCGGCCCTTGCCATCGCCGGGCTTCACCACGGTGACGTAATTGCCCCCTCCTCCGCTGCCGCACGAGCCGAGGATCAGGTCCCCCGCGATGAGCGGCGAACTGCAACTGCGCATGGTGAACGCCTCGTCATACGACCACAGCACCTTGCCCGTCTCCGGAGCGACGCCGTAAATCCCGTGGCCCTGGCTGTTGAAGATCAGCGCGGGCGGGCCGACCTTGGGAGTGTAGAGGCAGGGCGTCGAGTAGGCCACCACGGCGCTGTTGCGCGGCGTCTGCCAGACGGTGGAACCGGACTTCGCGTCCACGGCGACGAGGAAGCTTTCGCCCGTGCGCGTGCTGTCCTTCACGTTCTTCACGTTGTCCTGTTCGTTGCCGAGGATGACCATGCCGTTGTGGACGATGGGCGAGATGCCGCACCCGTGCTGGCTCACGAACGGCCCGAAGTCCCGCTCCCACGCGACCTTCCCGTTGTGATCCAGCGCGGCGAGCTTGAAGTGTTCGGTCTCGTTCCAGATGACATAGACCTGCTGGGCGTCCACGACGGGGGTGGCGGCGGCGAAGTTGTTGAACTTGTGCGGCGTGAAGGGCGTTTGCTTGAAGTCATGCCGCCAGAGCTGCTTGCCCGTGACGGCGTCGTGGCACAGCACGCGCACGCCGCCGCTCTTGCTGTCGCAGGTGGTGATGAACAGCTTGTTCCCCCACAGCACCGGTGACGAATGCCCGACGCCCGGCAGCTCGACGCGCCAGTTCACATCGGCGTCCGAAACTTTCGTGGGAATCGTCTTCGCGTGGCTGATGCCCGTGCCGTTCGGACCGTGGAAACGGGTCCATTCCTGGGCGGAGACGGCGGTGACGAGGGCGAAGCTTAGCAGGGCGGCGGATTTCATGACGGCAAACATTGTAGGTAGGACGAAGGTCGGCACGGCCGGGTTCACGCACAAAGTTATGAGGGTACGCAGCCGACCATCAATGTCTGGTAAGCCCGAACGATGCAGTTGAAACTGGCATTTGCCTTAACGCTGAGACGCAGCGAGCGCGGAGAAAAGCGGAGTTGGGCCAAAACATCCGGGGCAACCGTTTAGAACCCGTTGCCAAACGCTTCTCTGCGCCGCTTTGCGGGCTCTGCGTCTCTGCGTTACAGTGAGGTGATAGAAGTCCAACTGCATCGTTCCGACCGAGGGCAAAACGACAAACCTCAGCGGGTCACGATGGCGAAGATCTGTTTCAAGGGAGATAATTCCCACAGATTCAAGGAGGACCACAGATGGGGAAGGGCGCATCTTGATACTGCCTCCGGAGCGCCGGTCTCCGACCCGGCAGTTGTTGAAATAGACTCAACAACGCGCCGGATCGGAGATCGGCGCTTCCCCCGGCCAGCAAGGCCGGGGGCAGTGTCAAGATACGCCCGCTTTGGCGGTGCTGTTTGGAACCGCATCTACCCCACCCCGTCACGCGCCGCAGCGCTTCAGCAGGTTTTCCGTGATCCGCTGCACGCGCGGGTCGGGGCCGTGCGGGCGGCTCCAGTGGCTCCACGGCAGGATGTGGCCGGGCGGTGTGCTAAGACCCTGCGGCCACCAGATCGTGGCGGCGTTGAAGACCAGGTTGCCTTTCGGTCCGGGGAAAATGGTCGCGGTCCAGTGCGCGGGCGTGGTGCCGCCGCGCCAGACGGTGCCTTCACCCACGACTTCGAGACCGGGAATGTTCGCCGGTGAACCGTGATGTTCCCAGCCGACGAGGCCCCGGATCGAATCGCCTTTTTTCATGCCCGTGCCCGCGAAGATCCAGTGCTCCGGCTTCGCGCAGACCCAGTCACCGCCGCCGTTGAAGGGCACGATGCTCCGCGCACCGATGATGTCGCTCTCGTTGCGCGAGTCGCGCTTCCAGTCCTTGGTGAAGACGCTGATGGAAGCCTCAATCTCCGGGTCCGTGAGGCCCGCGTAAATGCCGGTGCGCTGGAGGATGCGGTTTGGCTGGCCGCTGGACGAGGGCTTGAACGGGGTCCGGCCAAAGACGGAATTGCCCGAGAGCCACAACGCGTTCGTGCCCGCGGCGATGGCCGACTTCATGGCATCGTATTGGCGCGTGTCCCAATATTCGTCGTGGCCCACGCTGAGGAAGGTCTTGCAGCGCGTGATGTTCGCGGCGTCGAGGCAGTCGCTGTTCGAGCAATACGTCACGTCGTAGCCGTGTTGCTCCAGCCAGTAGGCAAGTGGGAATTCCCACAGGAGATACTCGCCGGAGCCGATCGAGAGCGGGTGCTCGTAGATCTGTGCGTACTTCCCGTAGGGCCGGTCGAAGCTCACCTCCGTGCCCAGTGCGTGCGCGCCACGCGGGTCGGTGTAGAGGGAGTAATCGTTGGGCCAGCGGTTGTAGGCCTGCCAGGTGTTGTCGCTGCACTGGAAGAGGAAATCCGCCGGGCGGTCATCGCGGACGATGAAGACCACGTAGCTCTGCCAGTAAGGTTCGATGTCCTTGTCGGGCACGGTCGTGAGGCGCGCGAGGTAAACCCCGCTGGGCCAGTCGGCGGGGATCTTGATCGAGAGTGCCGGCGGCCACTTGCACTCGCGCAGCCGGTTGTCGCCGATGGGCGGGTCGGGCTGCTTCGTGCCGGGAATGGGTCCGAGGGTTGTCATCAGCCGTGCGCCGCGTCCGCCGTAGTAACCGGTGCGGAAGATTTCGCAGAGGAACTTGGCGTCCGGGTTTACGCTGACCATGAAGTCCAGCGTATCGCCGGCCTTCACGCTCTGCTTCGAGCAATAGCCCTCGATGGCCGGCGCGCGGAAGCCGAGGTTCTTCTCCAGCCGTACGCGCGTGAGCTGCCAATCCAGCGAGCCGGGCCGGGCGTTTTCATCGGCGATCAGCGTGCGACGACGCGGGGCCGCGCCCTCGGCTGCGGCCAATGTGGCAGCGGTGGCGGCGGAGGCTTGAAGGAACTTTCGGCGGGCGATGCGGGGCGATTTCATCGGTGACGTGGTGAAGGAGAGAATCAACGTCGGCGTGGATTATTCAAAAGTGTCGTGCGACCCCGCACTCTGTTCGTGACGCCTTGCGCCCGCTCCCCCTAGGCTCCGCGCCCGGATGCCACCGCTGGTCCAACTCGAGAACGTGAGCGTTTCCCTCACCGGGAAACGCATCCTGCACGGTGTGAACTGGTGCTGGCAGCCCGGCGAGTACTGGTCCCTGCGCGGGGCGAACGGTTCCGGCAAGAGCACCTTCCTCCGGCTCGTCGCCGGCGAGCTGGCCCCGGACCCCGTGGAGGGCGGCCGTCGTACCTACTGGCTGGACGGCACCGCCAACCCGA
This sequence comes from Pseudomonadota bacterium, assembly GCA_009924135.1. Classification (GTDB taxonomy): domain Bacteria; phylum Verrucomicrobiota; class Verrucomicrobiia; order Limisphaerales; family SXTU01; genus SXTU01. The sequence goes on from RFSE01000081.1 coordinate 9,951, forward strand.
GCGCCGTGGGGGTGCGCGAGCAGCTCGCGTTCGTCTCGCCTGAGCAGCAGGAGCGTTACCTGAACATTGAGTGGGTCCGCACGGGCCGCGACGTGCTGCTTACGGGCTTTCACCAGACGGACTACCTTTACCGTCGGCTTACGGCGGAACAAAAGGCGGCGGCGGAAAAGCTCGCCGGGGAACTGCGTCTCGGGCCGCTCTTGCGCCGCGATGTTCAGACGCTTTCACAGGGGGAGTTCCGTCGCATTCTTATCGCCCGCGCCCTGCTGGGCAAACCGCGCGTGCTGTTGCTCGACGAGTTCACCGATGGCCTCGACACCGCGATGCGCGCCGCCTTGCTGGCGGCCGTCCAGCGCGCGGCGGACGCCGGCACGAGCATCCTTTGCGCGACGCATCGGGATGATGAAATGATCCCGGCGTTTCGGCGGCGGTTGGTTTTGGATGGCGGGCGGATCGTCGAGGGGAAACGGGTCCAAAGTCCAAAGTCCAAAGTCCAAAGTCAGAGTGCTATCGAACCTCGGAGTGCATCCGACGGATCTTCGACTTTGGACCTTGGACCTTGGACCTTGGACCTTGGACCCGTCCCCGCCTTCCTCTTCCGCCTCCGCAACGTGAGCGTCTATCTGGACCGTAAGCCCGTCCTGCGCGAAATGGATTGGGAGATGCGGCCCGGCGAGCACTGGGCCATCACCGGGCCGAATGGCTCCGGCAAAAGCACGTTCCTCAAGCTGCTCCTCGGCGAACACCATCCGGCCGTGGGCGGGGCCATTCACCGCTTTGGCGAGACGCGCCGGCACACGCTCTGGGAGATTCGCGCCCGCACCGGCTACGCGGGACCTGACTTGCAGACGGCCTACCGCGATGGCCTTACGGTGGCGCAAGTGGTGGCCTCCGGCTGCTTCGCCAGCATCGGCCTGCTCGACGACGTGACGCCCGCGCAATGGCAGCGCGTGCGGAAACTGCTGTCGGAATTCATACTCACGGACCTGGCGGAACGCAACTATCTGCAACTCTCCTACGGTCAGCGCCGCCGCGTCCTGCTGGCTCGCGCAGTGGTGCATGATCCCCAAGTGCTGCTGCTGGACGAACCGCTCGATGGGCTGGACGCCGAATCGCTGGCACGGATGCGTGAGCACCTCGCGGTTCTGGCGATGCGGCGCGTTTCCTTGATCGTCGTCACGCACCGCCGCGAGGAACTGCCGGCCCTGCCGTTTCGAGAACACGCCTTCAAGGCTTCGCATCCGGCGCGTTAGGGCGGATTTTTTTAACGCGCGCCACGAATGGGTTGGGTTCGTCGTCCATCGCAACGGATCTAACGTTTCTCCGTCGCCAGAAACTCCCGCACTGCCGCAATCACCTCGTCCTGCTGTGCCGTCGTCAGCTCGGGGAAAATCGGAATGCTCAACACCTCGCCGGCGAGCCGTGTCGACACCGGCAGGCTCTCGTCTGTCTGGCCCAGCGCGGCGAAACACTCCTGCGCGTGCAGAGGCACGGGATAGTAAATCTCCGTGCCGATCTGTCGCTCCGCCAGCCGCGCGCGCAACGCTTCCCGCCGGCCCGCGCCGGGCAGCCGCAGGGTGTATTGGTTCCAGGTGTGGCCGTTGCCCATCTGGGTGATCGGGAGAATCAGGCGCGCATCCGCGTCTGCCGCATGGGCCGGCGCCACGCCGGGCAGACCAGTGAAATGCTCCGTGTAGCGGGCAGCGTTGGCGGCCCGCCGGTGCGAGAACGTATCCAGGTGCGGAAGTTTCACCGCGAGCAGGGCGGCTTGCAGGGCATCGATCCGGAAATTGCCACCGACGAATTTGTGGAAGTATTTCGGGTGCGCCCCATGGTTGCGCAACAACATCGCCCGCTCGGCCAGTGCGTCGTTGTTTGTCGTGAGCAATCCGGCATCGCCGAATGCGCCGAGGTTTTTCGTCGGGAAGAAGCTGAACGCTCCGAAGTCGCCGAGCCCGCCCACGCGCCGGCCGCCTTGGGACGCGCCCACGGCCTGGGCGGCATCCTCGATGACCTTGAGGTCGTGCTTGCGGGCCAGCGCGTTGATGGACTCCATCTCGGCGGCCTGGCCGTAGAGGTGGACCGGCAGGATGGCCTTGGTCTGCGGGGTGATGTGGCGCGCGGCGTCGATCACGTCGAGATTGAAGGTGTCGGCCCGCACATCGCAGAAGACCGGAGTTGCGCCCGTGCGTGCGACACAGCCGGCGGTGGCGAAGAAGGTGAAGCTTGGACAGATCACTTCGTCGCCCGGCCCAATGCCCAGCGCCATGAGCGCCAGCAGGATGGCGTCCGTGCCCGAGGAGATGCCCAGCGCGTGCCGTACGCCAAGATACTCCGCGCTCTGCCGTTCGAAGCCCTGCACCTCGGCCCCGAGGATGAACTGACCCGAGGCCAGCACGCGGGCAAAGGTGCTTTGCAGTTCGGCGGCGAGCGCGTTGTTTTGCAGTTTGGTGTCGAAGAGTGGTACGGCCATGGGGAAAGCAGGTTGATTCAGTCGAGGCGCGGGTTGACGCCGGTTTTGACCAGGCTGGCGGAGGCCATTTCGGTCTCCACCGGGCGGCCGAGAAATTCGAGCAGCACGCGGACGCGGTCCTTCGCAGGCAGGAGCCGCTGGACGACCGCCGTGATGCCCATGAAGGTGCCATCCGCGATGACGACCTCGTCCCCCGGCTGCACGGCGTCGGGAAACACCTTGAGGTCCGAATCATCCAGCCGCGTGCGCAGATCGGCGATGACCGCGTCGGGCACGGGCGCAAAGTAATCGCCGAAGTGGACCACCCCGGCGACACCCTGGGTGGACTTGATCAAGCGCAGGTCACGCAGCCCGAAGCGGGCGAAGAGGTAGTTCGGGAACATGGCTTCGGTGAACCACACCTTGCCGCGCCGCGTGGCCCGTTGAAAACGCACGCGCGGGCAGAATACATCCACCCCCGGCAACTGCTGCAATTGGCCGGCGGCGATGTGCTCGTGCTTGAGCTGTGACCGCACGCAATACCAGGCGGGCGCGGCTTCCAAACCGTCACTCATGTGCGGTCAGCGTAGTGCGGGGCGCGGCCTGCTCCAAGCCTTTTGCCGGGCAGGTGCTTGCCTCGGTGCGCGGGTCTGGTCATGCTGCGCCAGCGCCTATGACACTGTTTGCCTTTCGTCCGTTCCGCTGGTGGTGCGCCGCCGGTGGCCTGCTGGCCGCCGCCACCCTGGCCACCGCTCAAACCCCTGATCCCGACCTCATGCAATCCCGCCAGAAGTTCCAGACCCAGCTCACCCGGAAAGTTGAACTCGGTTACCTGCTTTACCTCCCGCCGGGCTACGACGCTAATCCCACCAAGAAGTGGCCGCTCATCCTGTTCCTGCATGGGTCTGGCGAACGCGGGTCCAACCTCGCCGCCGTCAGCGTCCATGGCCCGCCCAAATTGGTGAAGAAAAGCCCGCCCGTGCCCAAGAACGAAACCGCCGAGGCGAAGAAGAACCGCGAAGCCGCCACGAAGCTGGCGGCGGAGAATTTCATCATTGTTTCCCCGCAGTGCCCGGACGAGGAACGCTGGGAGGCCGACGCCCTGCTGGCGCTGTTGGACAGCGTGCAGAAGAGCCAGCGGGTGGACCCGACGCGCGTGTACCTTACTGGTCTGAGCATGGGCGGCTACGGCTCGTGGGATTTGCTGGCGGTTGCGCCGGAGCGGTTTGCGGCCATCGCGCCCATCTGCGGCGGCGGGGAGACCATTGATCTGCTGCTGGCGGCGAAGAAGAAGTCGTCGGCCTTGAAGTCACTGCCCGTCTGGGCCTTTCACGGGGCGAAGGATTCCGTCGTGCCCCTGGCCGAATCGGAGCGCATGGTAAACCTGCTCAAGAAGATCGGCGTGAAGGACGTGCAGCTCACCGTCTATCCCGAGGCGAATCACGACTCGTGGACGGAGACCTACAACAATCCCAAGCTGTACGAGTGGTTCCTCGCGCACGAGCGCAAGCCGTAGGCGCAACCTTCAGGTTGCGCCGCGCCGGGCGAAAAAATCGACGCGCAGGCTGAAGCCTACGACTACGTTGCCAGGGGTGCGCCCTGGTTCAGGTTGTGCTTCAGGCAGTAGGCGCCGTTGACCACGTATTTCTCGGCCCAGAACTTCAGACCGGCGCGTTCCTCGGGCTTGAGGGCGCGCACTACTTTCGCCGGGGAGCCGAGCACGAGCGAGCCGGGCGGCACCTTGGTCCCGCCCGTCACCAGCGCGTTCGCGCCGACGATGCTCTGCGCACCGATCTCCGCGCCGTCGAGGACCGTCGCCCCCATGCCGATGAGGCATTCGTCGCCGATGGTGCAGGCGTGGACGATGGCGGAGTGGCCCACGGTGACCCACTCGCCGATGAGGCAGGGGAAGTCGTCGGCGAGATGCACCACGGCGTTGTCCTGGATGTTGGAGTTCGCCCCGACAACGATGCGGTTGATGTCGCCGCGCAACACCGCGCCGTACCACACGCTGGAGTTCTCCCCGAGCGTCACGTCGCCGAGGACGACGGCGGTCTTGGCGAGATAGACGCCGTTGCCGAGCACGGGTTTGTTGCGGAGGTGGGTGTTTAAGCGGTCTTCCAGAGTCATGCAGGGATGTAACGGCGGCGGAGCGGCCGAGCAAAGCGCAAAGTTACCGGCCGGGTCCGTTCGGGCGCATCTTGACACTGCCCCGGAGCGCGGCTGTGTCCCGCTCAGAGCGGGATCAGCCGCAGCATCATCAGAATGCCGAACGGGGACGGAACGCCGCAACGCCTCCTGCTAGGCGCAGCCGCTGCGGCTGGTCTCCGCGACACAGCCGCGCTCCGGAAGATTTCGTTCTTGGGGGCAGTGTCAAGATACGCCCGGTCCGTTCCGACGACCGCGCAGCCCAGATTACAGCAGGCCGAATCCGGGCGGGTAGAAGTTCTCAATTGGCACCTCCAGCGCCTTGGCGAGGACGTACAGTTCGCAGGCCTTCACCCAGCGTACCTGGGCCTCGATCTTGGCCAGGGTGCCACGGGTGATGGCCACGCCGCGGGGCGCGCAGAGTGCGGCCAGCTCCTTTTGCGTCAGCCCGGCCTGCAGGCGATGGTGCCGGAGCTTGGGTCCAACGACGTTGGCCGGGCGTCTGGGTTTTCCCTGACTGCCTGGTTTCACCTTTGCGGTTGTCGTTTGAGTCTTCACAAAGCGGGCGAGGCTAGCATAATCTCATGAAAAGTGGATGTTGTTTGATGCTCCCATTAAGAACTTCCGTCCAAAACGCCGTAAGCACCCGGCAGCATGAGTCGTAGTCCCGCAAAACCACTGCGCATCGCCATCGTTGAGGATCGCCCCAACCAGGCCGAATTGCTCCGGCGTCGGCTCAAGGCGCAGCCGGGCGTGGGCAGCATTTTGCACTACCTGTCGGCGGAGGAGGCCTTGGCGGGTATTTTTGCAGATCCGCCCGACGTGGTGTTCATGGACGTGAACCTGCCCGGCCTTTCCGGTCTTGAATGCACCCGCCGCCTCAAGGCCCGCCTGCCCGAGCTGAGGATCATCATCATCACCGTTCACGACGAGCGCGATATTCTCGATCAAGCCCTCAAGAACGGTGCGGACGGCTACCTTACCAAGCCCGTCCGCCCCGCCGACGTGGCCGCCGCCATCGGGATGTTGCGGAGCGGCCTCTTCCCCCTGACCCAAGGGATGGTGGGCAAGCTGGTTTCACTGGCCCGGGAGCGGCAAGGATTTACACCCGACACCGCTTTAACGCCCCGCGAGAACGAAATCATGGCGCGCGTCGTCTCCGGCGGCACGGACAAGGAACTGGCCACGCATTTCCAGGTGGCTCCCACCACCATCAGCCGCCACCTGCACAACATCTACGCCAAACTGGGCGTGACCACCCGTACCGAAGCGGTGGCCAAGTTGTGTGGACTGGCTGACTGAATGGTTCCGCTGGTGTTTCGCGAGGCTGGCCTTCTCTACATAACCTTGTGAATGGCAGGCCGGTACGCAGATTGACACACTGCGTACGCCATCAGTTGGGAAAACCCTCCTGGCTGGTGCCCGGTGACATGAGTGAATCAACTCAGCACAAAAGCGGGAGAATCCGCTCGCGAGCTGCCGCGTTGCTTCAGGATAAGCTTCCGGGTGGCAGCAATCTGTCCTTAGCTGCGGATTGTATGAAAGTTGGCCCCCCTGAAGGCCAGGCGGTTAACCGCTCATTCCTCACACTGTCATGAGAACTTGTTTTACCGAAGGTCACTTGTTCCAGACTAGCAGGCTATCTCGCTGGGGGCATCGATGTGGGTGTGGGGCGGGCCTGCCCATGGGTGTGCGAGCTCCGCAAGTTCGGTCTCAGCGGACCAGCGATTGTAACGTGCCGGTGATTTGCAATTTGGACCGGGAAGAGCGACTTAATGCACACAGCGGTGGACTGAAATTGAGTCATGGTGAACCAACAAGTTTGCTCCTTGGTAGAGCATGAACAAGCAAACCACATTTGCCGTAAGCAGATTGGCCCCTAAATGGCATGGCTGAATCTCCACCAAACAGCACCCCGGCGGGGCAGCAGTTGGGGCTGAGACGCGTGACCCTTCGGAACTGGTCCATTGAAGCCAGGATCCGGGCGGGCTTTGGCGTTGCACTGCTGTTTCTGGGGCTGGCGGGAGCTGTGGCTTGGCGGAATGCGGAAAGCAGTGCGGCGGCCTTCAAATGGGTCGAGCACACTCAGACTGTCTTGACCGAGACGGAAACGGTCATGACCGCCATGCTCGCCTTGGAGGTCGGGATGAACCGGTTCGTGGCCACGGGTGACGCGAAGTTTCTCGAACCCGGCTACCGCATCCGCGAGGAGGTGTCAAAATCACTGGGCGAGCTGCGGCGGCTCACCGTCGATAACCCGAACCAGCTGCGCCGGCTTGACCAACTGGAATCGCTCACGGCGGAAAGCCGGGTGAACCTGGCTCAGATCATCCGTACCCGCCGCACCAACGAGGTCGCTGCCAAGGAAATGATCACCACCGGTAAAACCAAAGTGGTGGCGGACGCCATCCAGACGGTGGTGACGGAGATGGAAAAAGAGGAGCGGCGGCTGCTGCAAGAACGGGGAGCGACGGTGCAGGCCGCAACGGCCGCCAGCATCCGAACCGTGGAAGTGGGGGGCTTGATCGCCGTGTGCATCACGGGAGCGGCGGGTTGGGTGGTGTTGCGCGGGACCCGGCGGCGGGTCCAGGCGGAGCAGGCCGTGCGGAAACTGGAGGAGGAGGCCCGTACCACCCTGCAAAGCATCGGGGACGGCGTGCTGGCCACGGATGCGGAGGGCCGGATCACGCGGCTCAATCCCGTGGCCGAACAGCTCACCGGCTGGACCCGGGCCGAGGCGGCGGGCCGGCCGGTGGCGGAAGTCTTTCGCATCGTCAATGAAACCACCCGCGAGCCGGCCTTCCTGCCCGTGGCCGACACGCTGGCCAAGGGGATTGTCCATGGACTCGCCAATCACACCGTGCTCATTGCGCGGGACGGCACGGAGCGGCCCATCGCGGACAGTTGCGCGCCCGTCCGCAACCGGGCGGGCGGCGTGATTGGGGCGGTGTTGGTCTTCCGGGATGTGACCCGGGAGAAGGTGGCGGCGAAGGCGCTTCGCGAGAGCGAGGTGCGCTACCGGACGCTGTTCGATTCGATCGACGAAGGCTTCTGCATCATCGAGATGATCTACGACGCGCAGGCCCGGCCGGTGGACTACCGCTTTTTGGAGATCAGCCCTTCGTTCGAGAAGCTGACCGGGATGCGCGACGCCCGGGGCCGGCGGATGCGGGAGTTTGCGCCGGAGTACGAGCAGCATTGGTTCGATACATTCGGTCGCGTGGCGGACACAGGTGAGCCGGTCCGGTTCCAAAACCGGGCCGAAGCGCTGGGCCGCTGGTATGACGTGTATGCCTTCCGTTTTGGTGAACCGGGGCACAAGCAGGTGGGAATTCTCTTCAGCGACATCACCGCCCGCAAGGAAGCCGAAGCCGCCCAGCAGGCCAGCGAGGAAAACCTCTCGGTCACACTCCAGTCGATCGGCGATGGCGTTCTGGCGACGGATGCGCGGGGTTGCATCACGCGGCTGAACACCGTGGCCGAGAAGTTGACTGGCTGGACCCAGGCTGAGGCCCTCGGGCGGCCGGTGGCGGAGGTCTTTCCAATCGTCAATGAAACCACCCGTCAGCCGGCCTTTCTGCCCGTGGCGGACACGCTGGCCAAAGGGACGATTCACGGGCTGGCCAACCACACTTTGCTGATTGCTCGTGACGGCACGGAGCGGCCGATTGCGGACAGTTGTGCCCCCATTCGCAGCGGCACCGGGGAAGTTATCGGGACGGTGCTGGTCTTCCGGGATCAGACAGCAGAGCGCGCGGCGGAGCTGGCGTTGCGCAAGTCCGCGCAGGAGTTCACCGACCTCTACCACCATGCGCCCTGCGGTTATCATTCGCTCGACCACGAGGGTGTGTTTGTCAACGTCAACCACACCGAGCTGTCGTGGCTGGGCTATGCGCGCGAGGAAGTCATCGGAAAGATGAAATTCTCGGACGTCCTCACGCCAGAAAGTCAGGCGCGGTTCCGCACCATCTTCGCCCGGTTCCAAGCGACCGGAATCGCCAAGGACGTCGAGTACACCCTGCGGCGGAAGGATGGCTCGGAGATGCCGGTGTTGCTGGAAGCCACCGCCATCCGGGACGCGGCGGGCAGGATCGTGGCCAGCCGGGCAACGATGTTCGATCTCACGGATCGCAAACGGGCTGAGGAGGAGCGCGACCGGTTCTTTACCCTGTCACTGGATATTTTGTGCATTGCCAGTGCGGATGGTTATTTCAAGCGCATCAGTCCGGCGATTACCGACCTGCTCGGCTGGACGACGGACGAAATCATGGCCCGGCCGTTCATGGACTTCGTGCATCCGGACGACCACGCAGCCACGTTTCGCGCGGTCGAAACGCTCGGGGCCGGCGAGCGGCTGTTGCAGTTCGAGAACCGCTACCGGCACAAGGATGGTTCGTGGCGGGTGCTGTGCTGGAAGGGCGCGCCCCAGCCCGGTGGGCTGATGTATTGCACGGCGCGCGATGTGACCGAGAGCCGGCAGCGGGAGCAAGAAGTGCGGGAAGCGAGGCGTTTTCTCCATACGGTGCTGGATGCGCTGCCCTTGAGCGTGGCCATCCTTGACGAAACCGGGCAGATCGTTTTTGTCAATGCCGTGTGGGAACGGTTCGCGCAGGAAAACGGTGGTTCAAAGGAAACCTGCGGGGTCGGAGTCAATTACCTGGCGGCCTGCAGCACGGTTCAGATGACGCAGACCGGCGAAACCAGTGCGGCCGATGGCTTTCGCTCGTTGCTGGCGGGTGAGCGCGAGCACTTCCATCTGGATTACGCCTGCCACAGCCCGACTGAACCGCGCTGGTTTACGCTGCTGGCCCAGCTCTTTCTGAACGAGCGGGGGCAACTGCGCATCGTGGTGGTGCATGAGAACATCACCGAACGGAAGCTGGCGGAACTCAAGGTGGCGGCGGCCTCCAAGGAGCTGGGTGATGTCAAAGCCGCGCTCGACGAGCATTCCCTCGTCGCCATCACGGACGCGCAGGGAAAGATCACCTACGTCAACGACAAGTTCTGCGCCGTTTCCAAGTATGCCCGCGAGGAGCTGCTGGGGCAGGATCATCGCATCGTCAACTCCGGCCACCATGCGAAGGCGTTCTTTCGCAACCTCTGGCAAACCATCAGCCGGGGCGAGGTGTGGAAGGGCGAGATCAAGAACCGGGCCAAGGATGGTTCAATCTACTGGGTGGATACGACCATCGTGCCGTTCCTGCGGGCGGACGGATCGCCCTATCAGTATGTCGCCATTCGGACGGACGTCACCCAGCGCAAGGCTGCCGAGGCCGAGATGCGCCGGCTGACGGCCATCCTCGATGCCACGCCGGACTTCGTAGGCATGGCGACCCCCGAGGGCCGGGTGCTTTACCTGAACGACTCGATGCGGATGTTTTGCGGAGTTGCTCCCGATGAGGAGCTGGCTCAATTCACGATCCCGGACTTCCATCCGCCGGACGTCACCGAACTGATCGTAAAGGAAGCCATCCCGGCGGCGATCCGCAACGAGGTTTGGTATGGCGAGACCCGGCTGCGCGCCCGGGACGGCCGGGAACTGCCCATCTCCCAGTTCATCATCGCCCACAAAAACAATCGTGACGAAGTGGAGTGCCTCTCGACCATCGCGCGCGACATCTCGATGCAGAAGAGCGCCGAGGTCGCGCTGATCCACGCGAAGGACGCAGCCGAACAGGCGAACATCGCCAAGAGCCAGTTCCTGGCCAACATGAGCCACGAGTTGCGCACGCCGCTCAACGCGATCATCGGCTTCTCGGAGATTCTGGAGGACCGCACCTTCGGTGAACTCAACCCGAAGCAGGCCCGTTACGTCTCGAACGTCCTGACCAGCGGCCGGCATCTCCTCCAGCTCATCAACGACATCCTCGACCTGGCCAAGGTCGAGTCCGGCAAGATGGAGTTGCTATCGGAGGACTTCGTGCCCCAGCAGATCATCGAGCATGTGCTCGCCGTGTGCCGGGCGCTGGCCAACAAGAAGGGGATCGCCCTGATCAAGGACTGTGCGCCGGACCTGCCGTTGGTCCATGCGGACGAGAGCAAGTTCAAGCAGATCCTGTACAACCTCGTGAGCAATGCCCTGAAGTTCACGCCGGACGCCGGCCGGGTAACGGTGAAGGCGGAAATGCGGTACGAAGGTGAGGCCGCGACCCTCCGCGTTTCCGTCCAGGACACCGGCATCGGCATCAAACCGGAGGATCAGGCCCGGGTGTGGCGCGAATTCGAGCAGGTGGACTCCACCTACGCGCGGACGCAGCAGGGCACGGGGCTGGGCTTGACGCTGACCCGGCGGCTCGTCGAGCTGCACGGGGGCCGCATCTGGCTGGAAAGCGAGGGCATCCCAGGGCAGGGCAGCACTTTCATCTTCGAGCTGCCTTTGGAGGTGAGGGCGGAGTCTAACACGGCCTTCCTGCGCCGTCAGCCGGCTCCCACCGTGCCGGAGGCCGACCCGTCGCGCTCTGACCCGGCCCGCCCGCTGGTGCTGATCGTGGAAGACGATGAGTCGGCACTCGGACTGTTGAAGAACTGTCTGCAGGCCGGTGGGTATGATGTGGTCCAGGCGCGGACGGCCGCCCAGGCACTGGAGCTGGCGGGCACCATGCACCCTTTTGCCATCACGTTGGACATCCTGCTGCCCGACCGCCCCGGCTGGGAGGTTTTAAGCACCCTCAAGGCGCACCCGGCCACGCACGACATACCCGTGATCATCGTCTCCGTCACCGATGACAAGCAACTGGGGTTCAGCTTGGGGGCGGTGGAATTCCTGGTGAAGCCGGTGAACCGCGACCGGCTGCTCACCGTGATCGCGCAGTCCGGGAAGCGGACTGGCAAGCCCATCCAGACGGTGTTAGTCGTGGACGACGAGCCGCAGACTGTGGAGGCGGTGGCGGCGGCGATCCAGTCTGGCGGTTTCGACGTGCTGACCGCCCCCAGCGGTGCCCAAGGGCTGGCGCTGGCGGCGGAATATCTGCCGGACCTGCTTATCCTCGATCTGATGATGCCGGGCATGACCGGCTTCGAGGTCGTTGAGCGCTTGAGGGCCAACCCGCGCACGGCAGATTTGCCCATCCTGATCTATACCAGTCAGGATCTTACGGCTGAGGAACGGACGCAGCTCAACCGCCACGTGCAGGGCATCTCGGCCAAGGCGGGCGGGCCGCAGTTGCTTGCCGATCTTGCTCGGCTGGCGGCGAACCGGCGGGTCGTCCGAAATGGAGAGAAAATCTGATCACGCATGAGCGCCTCCCGCATTTTAGTCATTGAAGACAATCCAGCCAATTTGGAACTGGTGACCGATCTGCTGGAGCTGGCCGGGCACACCGTGCATTCTGCCGCCGCCGCCGAGCCCGGCCTGGAAATCGCGCGCCGTGAGCAGCCGGACCTGATCCTGATGGATGTCAGCCTGCCGGGCATGGATGGCCTCGCTGCCACCCGCGCCTTGAAGGTCGATCCCCGGACGCAGGCCATCCCGGTGGTCGCCTTGACCGCCCACGCCATGCGGGGCGACGAGCAACTGGCCAGGGAAGCCGGCTGCCATGCTTATTTGACGAAACCAATTGAAACCCGAACTTTTCCCGGCCGCATTGCCGCCCTGTTGGCCGCCTGCCGCGTGGGCTCGAACTCAGCGCCACCCTCATCATGATCACGAACAATTTCCGTACCTCAGGCAAGCCCGGGCGCGTCCTCGTCGTGGACGACCAGGCAGCCAACTGCGAGCTAATCACCGCCCTGCTCGAACCACGGGGCTTCGTGGTAGAAGTGGCGATGAGCGGGCCGCAGGGTCTGGAGTGCATCGCGGCTGCGCCGCCCGACGTGGTTTTGCTGGATGTCTCCATGCCCATCATGGATGGATTGGAGGTCTGCCGGCGGCTGAAAGGCGATCCCAAGACTGCCATGCTGCCCGTGATCATGGTCACGGGCAACGTGAACCGAAACGACCGGCTGGCCGGAATCAGTGCCGGGGCCAACGATTATCTCCCCAAGCCCATTGATGCCCAGGACCTCATCCTGCGGGTGCGCAATGCGGTGTTTGCCAAGCGGCTGCACGACGAGCTGGCGGAGAACTACCGCCGGTTGCAGGAGCTGGAGCGGCTGCGGGACAGTCTGACGCACATGGTCGTCCACGATCTGCGCTCTCCGTTGACGGCGATCATCATGAGCATGGAGCTGATGAAAATGACTACGGCCGGCCGGTTGCAGCCCCGGGATTTGGAGACCTTGGAGGCCTGTCATGGCAGTGCCCTCAACATGAACGAAATGGTCACCACCCTGCTGGATGTCAGCCGGCTGGAAGCTGGTGAGTTACCCCTGCAAAAGGCCGTCATTCCGCTGGCCCCGGTGGTCCATGCGGCGGTGATCCCGCTGCGCGGTCTGGCGGAGGGCAATGACGTCCGGCTGGCCGGACCGGATGGCGACGGCACGGCGCACTGCGATGGCGAGATCGTCCGGCGCGTTTTGGGCAATCTGGTGGGCAATGCGCTCAAGTTCACCCCCGCCGGCGGTGAAGTGCGGGTCAGCCTGCACAACGGCGGTCCGGACGTGCGGGTCGCGGTGCGGGACAACGGACCGGGCATCGCCCCGGAATATCACGGGAAAATTTTCGAGAAGTTCGGCCAGGTGCAGGACCGCAAGGCCAAGCTGGGGGCCGGGCTGGGGCTGGCGTTTTGCAAGCTGGCCGTGGAAGCGCACGGCGGTCGCATCGGCGTGGAGAGTGAAGTGGGCCGGGGAAGCATTTTCTGGTTCACGCTGCCATCGGTCTCGGAACCGGGGCGAATCCAGCCATAGATTTGAGTTTCCAGCCGGGGCGGACTGCGCCTTAATCGAGGCGTCGGTAGAATTACTGGTATGGAGTCAGGCACGGGACATGGTCACGCTCCCACCGGGCGTCGCAAGTTACCCCGGTCGCTCAAGGAACTTACCCCGACGAAAGCGTTCAACCCGCGGACCTTCTTCCGCGAAATGGTCTGGAAGGCGCTCATCACGCGGCGTCTGGGGGAACACAAGCCACCGAAGTTTCCGAAGCTCGCGCACGGCCAGCTCGCCCTGACCTGGATCGGGCACGCCTCGTTCCTCGTACAGTTCAACGACTTGAACTGCGTCATCGATCCGAACTTCGCCAACTGGCTGTTCCTCCTGAAACGGCTGCGGCGTTCGGGTCTTAAAATATCCGACCTGCCGCCCATTGATCTCGTGCTCCTCACGCACGCGCACTTCGACCACTTCCACAAGCCGTCCATCCGCAAGCTGCCGCACCCGAAGATCGGCGTGATGCCCTGGGGCATGGGCGATCTGGCGCGAGGCCTGGGTTTCAGCCGGATTGTCGAACTGCAATGGTGGGAGAGCTTCAGTCACGGCGACTGGAAGGTGACCTTGACCCCTTGCAAACACTGGGGCGCGCGCACCATCACGGACAAGCATCGGGGCTATGGTGGCTTCGTCCTGGAGCATCAGGGCCGCACCGTCTATCACGCGGGCGACAGCGCCTACTTCGACGGGTTCAAGGAAATCGGCCAGCGGCTCGCCCCCGAGGTCGCGCTGCTGCCCATCGGCGCGTATTACCCGGAGAGTTTCCGCAACGTCCACATGGGGCCGGACGAGGCCATGAAGGTCTTCAAGGAACTCAAGGCGAAGTGGCTCATCCCGATGCACTACGGCACGTTCAAGCTGTCCTTCGAGGAAATGGACGAACCCCCGCGCTGGCTGCGGGAACTCGCCCGCAAGGACAAGCTCACCCACCACCTGCGGATCATGGAAGAGGGAGTGCCCGAAGTGTTTTGAGGGAGAAGTCAGGAGTCAGAATTCAGAATTCAGAAGGGCGGAGGGTGTCGTTTGGGTTCCGCATTCTGGCTTCTGACTCCTTCCCCCAAATACTCTCCCTTGCGCCCCGCGCCGCGTATCCGCAACATCCGCCGCTCGAATGCTGACTCTTTCTGAAATCTCCAAGTCCTTCGGCGGGCGCACGCTCTTCAGCGATGTCTCGCTGCAGGTGAACCGCGGCGACCGCATCGGACTGGTCGGTCCCAACGGCGCGGGCAAGTCCACGCTCTTCTCGCTGATCCTCCAGGAGGACACGCCGGACGACGGCAAGGTCAACTTCGAGCGCGGCATCACACTGGGCTTCCTGCCGCAGGAAAGCGCGCCGGCCGGCGATGAAACAGTCGTCGAGCTGGCCACATCCATCACCCCGGACTTCGTCGAGGTCAGCCGCAAGCTCAAGGCCTGGGACACGACGCACCCGGATGACATTGATCCGCACGACGACGTGCATGCGCGCTTCAACGAGCTGGACGGCTATCAGGTCGAGTCCCGCGCGAAGAGTATTCTCAAGGGTCTGAGTTTCCGCGACTCCGACTTCGACCGGCCCGCCCGCGAGATGTCCGGCGGCTGGGTCATGCGCGCCCACCTCGCGCGGCTGCTCACGCAGGAGCCGGACTTGCTGATGCTCGACGAACCGACGAACCACCTCGACCTCGAGGCGTTGCTCTGGTTTCAGGATTATCTCAAGGGTTATCCCGGCGCGGTGCTGATGATCTCCCACGATCGCGAATTTCTGAACCAGCTCTGTGGCAGCATTCTCGACATCCGCCACGGCAAGCTCACGCGCTATCGCGGCAACTACGAGGACTACCTCGGCCAGCGCGCCGCCAAGGACGCCCAGCAGCTCGCCGCCTACAAGAACCAGCAGAAGGAAATCGCCCACCTCCAGGAGTTCGCCGACCGTTTCCGCGCCAAGGCCAGCAAGGCCGCGCAGGCCCAGAGCAAGCTCAAGCAGATCGAGCGCATGGAGAAGATCGAGGCGCCCGTGGCGGACGACGCCACGGTCGGTTTCAGTTTCCCGCAGCCGCAACGGAGCGGTTTGAAAGTCATTTCGCTCAAGGGAGTGGACTTCAGCTACGGGGCTGCCCCGGTGTATCGGAACCTGGACTTCCAGGCCGAGCGCGATGAACGCACCGTGCTGGTCGGTCCGAACGGCGCGGGCAAGTCCACCTTGCTCAAGCTCCTGGCGGACGTGCTCAAGCCGCAGGCCGGCGAGCGCGTGCTGGGCCACAACGTCCAGTCCGGTTACTTCTCGCAGTATCGCACCGAAACGCTCGACATGTCGCGCACCGTGTTGGACGAGGCCTCCGATACGCCGCAGCGTGTGACCGAGCAGTACATCCGCACCGTGCTCGGCAGCTTCCTGTTCCGGGGCGACGACGTGTTCAAGAAAGTCAACGTCCTGAGCGGTGGTGAGAAGAGCCGCCTCGCGCTGGTGAAGCTGCTGCTCAACCCGCCCAACCTGCTGCTCATGGACGAGCCGACCACGCACCTCGACATGGCGAGCATTGACGCGCTGGTCAAGGCGTTGAAGGAGTACACCGGCACGCTCATCTTCATCAGCCACGACGTTTACTTCATCCGGGCGCTGGCGAACAAGGTCCTCCACGTCAACGCGGGCGTCCTCACGCCTTACGCGGGCAACTACCAGTACTACCTCGACAAAACCAAGTCTTCCTCCGCCCGCGTGGCCCTGACCGCCGGGCTGACCGACAACCGGCCCCAGCAGCGTGAAGCGGCCCGTCCCGCCCCGGTGCAGGTGTCGGGCGCGGATCGCAAGGAGCAGAAACGGATCGAAGCCGCCAACCGCCAGAACCGTTCGGGCGAGCGCAAGGCCCAGCAGCAGCTCGTCCACAAGCTGGAAAAAGACATCGCCGATTGCGAGGCGCGCCAGGCCGACCTGACCGTCGAGATGGAAAAGCCCGAGACGTACGCGAAAGCCGGCGCGGCCATGCACCTGAACCGGGAGTTGATGGGCGTGCAGCACCAGTTGGAAACGCTCACCGCCGAATGGGAGGCCGCCGCGCAGAAACTGGCCCAGATCGATGCAGCGGGCGGTTGACTCCAGTCGTTGGCGTCCCGGTCAGCCGCCGCCAGCTTTGCTGGCGGTGAAAAGGCGCTTG
>RFSE01000082.1 GCA_009924135.1 Pseudomonadota bacterium
TAGCGTCTGGGGTCTGGGGTCTGGGGAGAAGGTGAAGCTTTGCGTTGGCTTGTGGTTTGCCGTACAGAGTTAATGACCAGCAGCGTTTGGGTTCGTTCAAATTTGGGATTTATTTTTCTACCGGGACTTTGGCGGGCACCGTGCCGAACTGTTGGGTGATCTCCACGATTTCGGCCAGCAACGCGACGTAGTTGCGGAACGCCTGCTCACCCTTGGCCGTCAGCGCAAGGGTGGTGAGCGGACGGTTGTTTTGGAACGACTTGGCCACGGCGACGTAGCCGGATTCCTGGAGCGTCCGCATGTGCGACGTGAGGTTGCCATCGGTCATCTGGAGCAGGTCGCGCAACTCGGTGAAGGGCATCTCCGGCGCAGCGGCCAATGCGGACATGATACCCAGCCGCCCCTTTTCATGGATGACCCGGTCGAGCTGGAGGAAGGGTTCGGGGTTCATGGCTTAGGCCCGCGCTTTTCGGTAAAATAGAGATAAGCGGCGGCGAGCAGGTGAAATCCGCCGAAAGTCGCCGCCATCACCAGATTCACATCGACAAATCGCGCCGGGTCCACTGGTGAGCCTTTGAAGAATCCACCATCAGGCATGACTTGGAACAAGCCCATAAAATCTGTCATGTCGAGCCCCACGGTCACTGGGGCACTCAATATGAAAAGCCAGCCCAGCATCCTGACTCCCCGGGAAACGTAGGCTCCGGCTGCACACAGCCCACAACCATACAACACCAGCCAAGACTCAACCAAGCCTGTTTCGTGGATCCTTAACGCCAACCGAAATACCGTCGCCACCGTCAGCCCCAATGCAACGATGAAAGGCGGAAAGAGGGCTTGGACAACCCTGCGTGCCGGCGGTGTCCAAACTTCTTCCCCTGCTTGGAAAGCTTGGCGGCGAACTAAATAGATCGAAGAGGCTGCAGCCAGGAGAGCAACACCCAGCCAGTAAGCCGCAAACCCGAGCGTCCAAGTAAGCCGGAACAAAGCAGCTAGAAGCCCGGCACTAAGCCCGATCAAGCCCACCGCTAACATCACCGGAGCCATCGCCCGCCGATAGAGTCCCGCCCGCTCCATGAGCGTGCGGATGACTTGCAGGTTTTCTTCGGCCCAGTTTGGCTGCACGGCACTTACTTTGCATTGCAAAGCTTAAATGTCAAGCACCAGATTCAATGGGTCCGACGGAGAAGTTTACCAGCCCATCTCAACGATGGCTTCCTGCAGGGGCGTCAGGAGCCAGTTCGGCGCGCAGCCGAGGAGGATGATGACGGCGGCAAGCAGCACGGTCACTGCCTGGGTGAGGAACGGCACCGCCAGCGGACGGGCCTGTTCATCCGACTCCACGACGAAGACCTGCTTGAGCACCTGCAAGTAGTAGTAGAGCGAGACGCAGCTCATCGCGATGCCGAGTATGACGAGCCAGAGGAACGGGAGCGTGTGCCCTTCGTTCTTCAAGGCGGCGGCGAAGAGGTAGAACTTGCCAAAGAAACCGGCCAGCGGCGGGATGCCCGCGAGCGACAGCAGGAAAACCATCAGGCACGCCGCCAGCACCGGGGCCCGCTTGGAGAGGCCGGCGAAGTCCTTTAGCTGGTCGCCCCCGACCTGCGCCTCCACCACCCCGAGCACGCCAAACGCGCCCACTGTCGTCAGGGCATAGGTGGCGACGTAGAAAACCACCGAGGCAAACGCCGCGTTCCCAACCGCGAAGAACCCGACCAGAATGTAGCCGGCATGGGCGATGGCCGAGTAGGCCAGCAGCCGGCGGACGCTGGTCTGCCGGATGGCCGCAAAGTTGCCCAGGACCATCGAGGCCGCTGCCACCATCGACAGCAAGGGAATCCAGCCCACCACGGCCCCTTCCTCTGCTCCCCAACCGAGCTGGTTGAAGCCGAAGAGCATCACCTTGGCGAACACGAAGAAGCTCGCCACCTTCGATCCGCTGGCGATGAAGGCCGCGCAAGGCAACGGCGCTCCTTGATAGGCATCGGGAGACCAGAGGTGGAACGGCACGGCCGCCACCTTGAAGCCGAACCCGACGACAATCATGACCAAGGCCACCGTCGCCATGGTATCCGGTCCCAGCAGGAAGAGCTTGTAGGCCGTCTTCAGCACGTTCGTGGTGCCGGTGAGGCCGTAAATCAGGCTGAAGCCATAGAGCAGAAAGGCCGCGCTCAGGCCGCCAAACAGGAAGTATTTCAACGCCGCCTCGGCGGAGTGGCGGCTGGATTTGTCAAACGCGACAAGGATGTAAAGCGAGAGGCTGAGCAGTTCCAGCGAGGCAAAGATCATCAGCAGGTTCTCGGTGCTCGAGAGCATCATCATGCCGGCGGTCGCCAGCAGCAGCAGCGCGAAGTATTCGCCGCAATGCCGCGTGAACCTGGTCTCGATGGAGAGGATCGCGGTCAACACGGTGAGTACGAGGATCACGCCCTTCACCAGCTCGTTCAGCGGATCGATGACGAACATGCCGCCGTGCCAGGTGCCGACGGTCGGGTTGATGAACATCCACGCGGTGGCGCCGGCACAGCCCACGGTCGTGAGCCCGGCCGCGACGCTCATGCGGTAGGAGCGCGGCAGGTCCTGCATGCCCAGCAGGTCGGTGGCCAGCACCAGCAGCGCCGTCAGCACGACAATGATCTCCGGCGCGACGGCGGCGAAGAGTTGGAAGTAATCGGAGGTGTTCACCAGCCCAGCCCCTTTCTCAGCCCGTCAAAGAGCGGTGACTTGAAACTCGGCACAATGAGGTCCAGCAGCAGCCGCGGAAACAACCCGACGACCACCGTGCAGAAGATCAGCAACGCCGCCCCGAGCCGCTCGGGCACGGAGATCGGTTCCAGCGCATGCTCGTGATGCGGGTCCGCCTTCACCGGCTTGTCCGAGAAGAACACCTTGGCGGTCGTCTTGAGCGTGTAAACGACGCCGATGACGATGCCGACACCGGCGATCATGGCCAGTTTCGGGAAGGCCTGCCAGGCACCGATGAGCACCTGAAGTTCGGCGATGAACCCGCTGAAGCCGGGCATGCCCATCGAGGCGAAGCCCGCGATGACGAACGTCACGGCCGCAAACGGCAACGCCCGGGAGAGGCCCATGACTTCGAGCGCATCCAGTTCGCGGGTGTGCGCGCGGTCATAAACCATCCGGCCCACCACACCGAAGAGCAGGCCCGCGATGACGCCGTGCGAGAACATCTGCAGCACCGCCCCGCTCCACCCGATCTCGTTGAGCGTCACCAGACCGAGCAGCACGAAGCCCATGTGGCTCACGCTGGAATAGCCGATGACGAACTTGAAATCCTTCTGCACCAGCGCCACCAGCGCACCATAGACAATGCCCATGACGGCCAGTGCGGCCAGTTCGTGCTGCCACATCTTGAGCCCCTCCGGGAAGAGCGTCATGGCCACGCGCAGGCAGCCGTAGGCCCCGAGCTTCATCACCACGCCGGCAAGCAGCATCGACGCAGCGGTGGGCGCGGCGGAGTGACCGGTCGGCGCCCAGGTGTGGAACGGCCACATGCCCGCGAGAATCGCAAAGCCGACAAACACCAGCGGGAAGGCCCAGCGTTGAAACTCCGGCGCGAAGGAGTAATGCGCCAGGGTGTTCAAATCGAAGGTCCCGAGGCCGGAGATGGCGTAGGCCGCAAGCATTCCGACCAGCACCATGCCGCTGCCGATGAACGAGTAGAGCGCCAGCTTCATCGCCGCGTAATCGCGCCGGGTCGAGCCCCAGATGGCGATGAGGAAGTATTTCGGGACGATGGCGATCTCGTAGAAGACGAAGAGCAGGAACAGGTCAGCGCTCAGGAACACGCCGTACACGCCGCCGATCAGCGCAAAGAAGAAGGCGAAGAACTCGTTGGTCCGGTGCTCGATGTTCCACGAGAACAACACGCCTGCCACGGCCGCGATGCCGGTGAGCAGCAGCAGGGTCAGGCTGATGCCGTCCGCCACCAGCGAGTAGTTGATGCCCAGGGCCGGAATCCACCGGATATTGGCAACGACTTCCAGGCCGTTGACGGATTTGAACTGCACCGCCCCGGCCAGCGCGCAGAACAGTCCGCCCAGCGCCGTGGCCAGCGCCACCGCCCGCGTCGCGCGGGGATTGGTGCGCGGCGTCAGCAGGCACAGGAGCGCGCCGGCGAAGGAAAGATAAATGGTCCAGGCGAGCATGGCTCAGAAAGGCAACTGCCGCACCCAGTGCACGACGGTTGGGTTGATGACCGCGATGACGAACTGCGGCCAGATGCCGAGCACGAACATCAGCAGCGTCGAAGGCAAAATCAGCGTGATCTCGTCGTACGTAAGGTCCGTGAAGCGGGCCCATTTCTCGTTGAGCGGGCCGCACCAGACTTTCTGGATGAGGGTCAGGATGAAGATGGCGGTCACCAGCAAGCCCGGCAGTGCGAGCACCGCCGCCCACGGCACGAGCGGGAAGACGCCCTTGAAGACAAGGAACTCGCCGATGAAACCGTTCAACCCCGGCAGCCCGAGCGAGGAGAAAAGCGCGATGCCCATCAAACCGCAGAAGATCGGAGCCACCTTCCGCAAGCCGCCGAAGTCCTCCAAACCACGCGTCCCGTTGCTCCGTTCCTCGATGAACGCCACGAAGCAGAACAGCAGGCTCGCGGTGATGCCGTGGTTGAACATCTGGAGGACCACGCCATTGAGCGCCGCCGTGCGGTCGAGCGCGGTGCCAGTGGCACTGGCCGCCGCGAAGACCCCGAGCAGGCAGTAGCCAAGATGGTTGATCGAAGAGTAGGCCAGGATGCGCTTGAGATCACGCTGGGCGAGTGCGGCGAACGCGCTGAGAACGACGGTCGCCACCGCCAGCCAGAGCAGCGGCGTGAGCAACGCCTGCATCGGTTCCGGGAAGATCGGCAGCAACAACCGCAGGAAGCCATACACGCCGAGCTTGGACATGACTCCGGTCAGCACCATCGAGACGGGCGTGGGGGCTTCGGAGTAGGTCAGCGGCAGCCAGGTGTGGAACGGCCATAGCGGCACCTTCACCGCAAAGCCCAGCAACGCGCCGATGAACAGGACGAGATACGCCTTGCCCGCGCCCCAGCCGAGCCACGCGAACTTGGCCTGCACCGCCGGGCCGAGGGCCTTGGTCCGGGCCAGTTCGGCGAGCTTCACGAAATCGAACGTGCCCGTCGCCAGGAACAGCGCGAGGAAGGCCAGCAGCAGGGCGATGCTGCCGACCATGGTGTAAACGAAGAATTGGAGCGCTGCATCCGACCGCTTGGGACCGCCCCACAGTTTGATGAGGAAGAACGCCGGGATAAGGCTAAGCTCCCAGAACAGGAACCAGTGGAAGAAGCTCAGAGCCGTGAACGCGCCGAACAAACCGGCCTGAAGGAAGAGGAACAACCCGCAGTAGAGAGGGACGTTTTCGTTGATCTTCTCCGAAGCCAGCACCGCCATCGGCACCACCAAGGCGGCGAGCATCAACATCAGCAGGCCAAGCCCATCCAGACCGACGAAATACTCGATGCCGAGGGTCGGAATCCACTCGTGCCGCTCGACAAACTGCATCCCGTCGGCAGCCGGATTGGTGTACACCCAGAGTGCCGCGACCAATCCCAGCGCGAGGATATTGACCGTGAGCGTGATACCCCGCGCCAGTTGCCGCCGTTCGCGCTCCACACCGAAGACGAGGGCAGCCCCCACCAGCGGCAGGAAGGTCAGGATCGAAATGAGCGGGAGGCTGTTCACTTGTTGCACCCCACGGCGAGAATGAAGACGAAGAGGATCAGCGCGACCCCGATGCTCCGCAGGTATTGGTGGATCTGGCCGCTTTGCAACTCCGACGCCACCTCGGACCCGCGCCGGACTTCGCCGCACCCGGCGTCGAAGAGCTTGTTCACCACGAATTCGTCAAACAGCTTGGCAACGTGCGCAAAGCCGGTCGTCACCCAGCCGACGACCGACACCAGCAAATCCAGCACCTGACGATCCAAGTCGTTGCAGGCCCGGCCGAGCTGCGCGTTCCATTTCACAAAGGTGGCGGCGTAAAGCTCGTCCACGAAGAACTTGCCGCGCGACCAGCCAAACTGCTCGGGGAACTGCTGCTCCAGCGGGTCCACCTCGTCCGGCTTTTCGGCCGGGAGCAAACCGTAGAACCACCAGCCCAGCCCGATGCCGCCCGCGACCACCACGGCGGAGACCACGATCAGCGTGAGCGTGCCGGCATTGAAGAGGTGATGGGCGTCAAAGTGCGCCACTTCATTGACGAGATACTCTGGCAGCCACGGCCAGAGCGGCGTGCTGACGAGCGTGAGCAGCACGGTGCAGGCGGCAAGGATTTGCAGCGGCAACGTCATCACGGCCGGGCTTTCGTGCGGGTCGGCGGAATGAGCGGAGTGATGATGTGATGGAGCGGCAGAGTGATGGTGGTCATGTCCAGCACCGCCTGACTCCATTGCCGCAACACTCCCCTTCTCCGCATGCTCGTGCCCGCCGCGATACTTGCCCCCGAAGACGAAGCACATCTGCCGGGTCATGTAAAATGCCGTGAGAAACGCACCGCCAAGGCCGAGGAAGAAGGGGATCTTGCTCGGGCCATAGTGCCAGGCGGAGTGGAGAATCTCGTCCTTCGACCAGAAGCCGCAGAAGACCAGCGGCACACCGGAGAGCGCCATCATGCCGATGGCATAGGTCGCAAACGTCACGGGCATGTACTTCTTAATGCCGCCCATGTGCCGGATGTCCTGTTCCTCGTGACAGCCATGGATGATGGAGCCGGAACCGAGAAAGAGCAGTGCCTTGAAGAACGCATGCGTGAGCAGGTGGAACATCCCGACGCCCACGCCGCCAATGCCCAGGCCCATGAACATGTAACCCAACTGCGAAACGGTGGAGTAGGCCAGGATGCGCTTGATGTCCGTTTGGGACACCGCGACCAACGCGGCGAAGACCGCCGTGAGCGCGCCAATCCACGTCACTGCCGTCAGGGGAATCGGCTCGGATACCCCGGCCTGATGCAACTCCATCAGCGGATACACCCGGGCCACAAGGAAGACACCGGCTGCCACCATCGTTGCCGCGTGGATGAGCGCGCTGACGGGCGTGGGGCCTTCCATCGCGTCGGGCAACCAGACGTGCAGCGGGAGCTGACCGGACTTGCCGATCGCGCCGCAGAAGAGCAGCAGGCCGATCGCCGAGCTGGCCGCCAGCCCGCCGATGGTCGCGTGCGTCACGAGCTTCGCCAGCGCGTCCTGTTCGAGGCAGCCATGTCCGCCGTCGTAAAAGAGCAGCGTGCCCGTCTCGGAGTAAAGCCACACGATGCCCAGGAAGAAGAACACGTCGCCGATGCGCGTGGTGATGAAAGCCTTTTTGGCCGCCGCCGCCGCACTGGGCTTGTGGAACCAGAAGCCGATGAGCAGGTAGCTCGCGAGGCCGACCAGCTCCCAGCACATGAAGAGCAGCAGCAGGTTGTTCGCGATGATGAGGCCAAGCATCGCGGCGGCGAAGAGCGACAGGAAACAGAAGAACCGGGTGAAGTTCTCGTCGTGGCTCATGTAGCCGACGCTGAAGATGAAGATCAACGATCCGACAAACGTGATCATCACGACCATCGCCGCCGTGAGCGGGTCCAGCACCCAGCCGAGCCGCAGGGTGGTTTCCCCGAGGGCGAACCAGTCAAAGTTGAAGACCTGGTGGGCTCCGGCCCCATGCTTGCCCAGTGTTTGCCCGAACGCGGCGAGCGACAGCAGGAAGGACACGCCCATCGAACCGATGGCCAAGCCCGCCGCGACCGTGCGGTTCGGCCGCTTCAGCAGCGCGCTGATCCCCGCCGCCAGCAATGGCAACGCCGGGATAAGCCAGAGGTTTTGAACAATCCAGGTCATCCCTTCATGTCCTCCACCTTGTCCACGTTCGCGGTGCGGAAGTGGCGGTAAATCATGATGATCAGCGCCAGGCCGACGGCGGCTTCAGCGGCGGCGATGGCGATGCTGAACAGCGCGAACATCAGTCCGGTCTGCGTTTCCGGGGTGTCGCTGAAGCGCCAGAAGGCGATGAAGTTCAGGTTCGCCGCGTTGAGCATCAGTTCAATGCCGATGAGCACCATGATGGCATTACGCCGCGTGAGCGCACCGGCAAGGCCAATGCAGAAGATCATCGCGGAGACGAGCAAGTAGCCGGAGAGCGGGCTCATGCCAGCCTCCTTTCGGGGGTGGGTTGGGAATGGAAAATAGGGAATGGGGAATGGGGAAGACGGCCCTCGGCCACAGCCCCATTCCCTATTCCCAATTGCCTATTGCCTGTGTTCATTTCGCCTCCTTCTCGCGCATGGCGATAATGACGGCCCCCAGCATCGCCGCCGTGAGCAGCAGGGCCATGACTTCCAACGGTAAAACGTAATCGGTCATCAGCTTTTGACCGAGTGTCTTGACGGAGACTTCGCCCATCGGGCCGGCCGCACGCCGGCTGACGGGACTGCCGAGGATCGACACCGCCATGGTAAGGAAGGTTCCGATCGCCACCGCGACGCCGATCCAAGGAGTGACGGTCGAAGGCTCGTCCTTGGGCTCCGTACTGCGCGTGAACAAAATGGCGAACACGATCAGGATCGAAACCGCGCCGACATAAACAAGGATTTGCGTGAAGCCGATGAATTCGGCGTTCAGCTGGAGGTAAAGCCCCGCCAGCCCCGCAAACGTCAGCACCAGGCTCAACGCACAATGCACAAGGTTCCGCAGCGACACCGCCGCGATGGCGCTGCCGACCGTGAGACCTGCGATGATGGCGAATGGCAAAGTCATTTTGGAGCCACAGATAGGCACAGATGAACACAGAGGGAGGCCCTCGCGAAGGCGAGCGGACTGCCGTATCTGTGCTTATTTGTGTTCATCTGTGGCAAAAATTTAGGCGGCGTAGCGGTAGACGCGTTTGCCGACGCTGGCCTCGAAGCCGCGGCCGAGAAGCCAGTAGGGAACCGCCAGCAGGGCAAAACCGACCACCCAGCGTATGGTGGTGGGCACGGCACCACCCGTCAGGTGCCAAAGCGCAGCAACGACGAGGTTGATGAGCGTCATGGGCAGGAGGAATTTCCAGGCGAAACCCATGAGCTGGTCGGTGCGCAGGCGGGGGAGCGTGCCGCGCAGCCAGATGAAGAGGACGATCAGCGCACACAGCTTGCCAAGGAACCAGCACCAGGACGGAATGAAGTCGAGGAACTTGAACGGCGGCAACCAGCCTCCGAGGAACAACGTGATCCCCAGTCCGCACATGGCGAAGAGGCCGAGGTATTCGGCGAGGAAGAAAATGGCGAACTTGAAGCCGGAGTATTCCGTGAAGTAACCCGCGATGATTTCCGACTCCGCTTCCGGCAGGTCAAACGGCGTGCGGTTCGCCTCGGCAGCCGCCGCCGTCAGGAAAAGCAGGAAGCCCACAAAACCCCACGGAGTGAAGAGGTTCCAGCCGTGGATGAAGCCCAGATGCAACGAGGCCTGGTTCTCCACAATCGCTGTCAGCGACAGTGTACCGGTGATCATCACGACCGTGAGTGACGAGAGAATGAGCGGAATCTCGTACGAAACCATCTGCGCGATGGCCCGCATGGCCCCGAGCAGGGAATACTTGTTGCGGCTGGACCAACCCGCCATGAACACGCTGAGTTCCGTGCTCGCGCCCAGGGCGAAGAAGAAGAGCAGGCCCGTCTGCGGCAGGTCCAGCGGGACCATGTTGCGACCGAAGGGCAGCACCGAGTAAGTCAGCAGCACCGGAATGAGGAGGGTGATGGGCGCAATGAAGTGGACAACCTTGTCCGCCGCGTACGGGACCAAGTCCTCCTTGATGAGCGACTTGATGCCGTCGGCAATGAACTGGCCGAAGCCCGCGAGGCGGATGTTCGTGAGCGGAATGCCCACGCGGTTCGGCCCGATCCGGTTCTGGATGCGGCCGAGCCCCTTGCGCTCAATCACCGTCGTAAGGGCGAACAGCAGCGGAAAGACCGCGAGGATCGGCGAGATGGAAAGCACGAACGACAACAGCACCAGCAGCCACTCCGGCAAAAAACCGGAAGCCTGGCTCATGAGCCAGTGCTTCAGCGTGATGGGAAACTGGTCGAGTGCTTCGGCCATGGCTATGCAGCGGGTGCCGCAGCCGGAGCCGCAGCGGGGGAAGAGGGTTTCGGAGCGGGCGTGGCCGGAGCCGCAGCGGGACCGGCAGCAGCGGCGGCGTCCGCCTTCGCTTTCGCCTCGGCAGCCGCCTTGGCCTTTGCTTCCGCGTCGGCTTTGGCCTTGGCCTGGGCCTTGGCGACTTCGGCGGCGAGCACGGCATCGGAGGCCGCAGCTTCAGCGGGATGAATCTTGCGGTAGTGGTCGTTCGGCTTGGCGAGCTGGTGCTTGGTGACCAGCAGGCCGCCGAACCGGTTGTCGGTGGACAGCTCGAAGACGATGTAGATGCACTGCGGCGGGCATTCCTTCTCGCAAATCTGGCAGGCCACACAGCGCAGGCCCTTCATCGGGTCCTCGGTGTCGTGGATGAGCATGGGGAACTGCCGCGCATTCTCCTTCGAGGCGATGCGCTCCTCCGGATACTCGACCGTCGTGAGACGCGCGGGGTCGTGGTAGCTCCCGGCGAAGTTCTTCGCCGTTTCCACCATGCCTTTGAGTATGCCAGTGCCGAGCATGAACGTTACGAGGGGGAGTTTATAAGGAGGGCAGGAGGGCAGGAAGGATTTCTTTGCAAAAGTTCATTCGATGACCACGAGCTTGGAGTCCAGCCGGCCTTTGGCAAAATTTAGGAGCACGCCGTGGCGGTGGTTTACGCAGCGCAATTGGGAACGCATCACCGAAAAATGCACGGCCGAAAAGTCCGCCACCGTCTTCAATTCCACCACAACCCGGTCCGCCACGAACATGTCCAGCCGGTGCTTGCCGACCTCGACGCCATCGTACATCACCGGCACATCCAACTGCTGATCCACCTTCAGGCCCTGCTTCCGCAGTTCGTGCGCCAGGGCGTTCTCGTAAATGGCCTCAAGAAAACCGGGTCCAAGCTGCTTGTGCACGGTCACGGCGGCCGCGACAATTTTCTCCGTCAATTCTTCTGATTCACTGGCCACTATGGATTCCTCTCGGTTGATTAAGTTGCTGCAAAAATGACGTTTATCGATCTACTTCGCCCAGCACGATGTCCACGCTGCCCAGGGTGACAATGGCGTCGGCCACGGTCTGCCCGAGGCACATGTCCTCAAGGATCGTGAGGTTGATCAGGCTCGGCGGCCGGACACGGTAGCGGTACGGGTTCGGGCTGCCATCGCTCAACAGGTAGAAGCCCAGTTCGCCCTTGGGCGTCTCAATGCGCCCGTAGGCCTCGCCCGGTTTGGGCCGGAAGCCGCGCAACTTCGCCTTCGGGTCCACGATTGGACCCTCCGGAATGTCCTTGAGCGCCGGCTCCAAAATCTTCAGGGACTCACGCATCTCCAACATGCGGATCATGTAGCGGTCATACACGTCGCCGTGGTCGCCCAGCGGCACGCGGAAGGGATACCGCGAGTAGATGCCGTAGTTGTCCACCTTGCGCAGGTCATAATCCACCCCGCTGGCGCGCAGCATCGGACCCGTAACCCCCGCACTGACAGCCAGTTCCGCTGAAAGCTTACCCACGCCCTGCGTGCGGGCCATGAGGATCTCGTTCCCCGAGAGCAATGTCTCGAATTCGTCGAGAAACCGGGGGTACTCCGCGACGACTTTCTTCACTCCTTCGATCCAGCCCAGCGGCAAATCACAACGGCAACCGCCGAACCGCATGTAGTTGCACATCATCCGCGCCCCGGTGAGCGACTCGATGAGGTCGAGAATCTTCTCCCGCTCGCGGAAGGCGTACATCAACGGCGTGCCCAGCGCGCCCATGTCCTGCAGCAGGAAGCCCGCGAGACAGGTGTGGTTCAGCACACGCGTCAACTCGGCCGTGATGAGCCGGATGTACTCCGCGCGCTCGGGCACTTGCAGCCCGGCGAGCTTCTCCACGGACAGCGCGTAAGCCCAGTTGTTCGTCAGCGAGCAGAAGTAATCCAGCCGGTCCGTGTAGGGCATGGACGCGAGATAACTCGTGTTCTCGGCGATCTTTTCGTGGTTCCGATGCAGGTAACCAAAGACCGGCTTTAGTTTCACCACCGTCTCGCCATCCAGCACCACGTCCATCCGGAAGACGCCGTGCGTGGACGGATGCTGCGGGCCCATGGCCACTTCGAGCAGTTCACCTTCCCTGCCCTGCCCCACGGACTCGACCTTGCGCGCGCCGCCGGTCAGGGCCGGATCGGGCAGCATGATGGACTGGGCCTGTGGGTTGGAAATCGCGGTACTCACGCCTTGGCCTCCGGTTTGGGCAGGTGCGCCTTGGCCTTCTCCAGCACCTCGTCGTGTGGCGTCGGCTCGTATTCGTAATCATCCGGCTCCACGTAATCCTTGCGCATCGGGTAGTCCTTGAACCCATCCCACATGAGAATCCGGCGCAAATCGGGATGCCCGTCGAAAATCACGCCGTAAAGGTCGAACACCTCGCGCTCCTGAAACTCCGCACTGCGCCACAGCGGCGTCAACGACGCCACCCGCACCGGGTCCGCCCGACCGGGCGTGCGCTGGCGCAGGATGACCGGACCTTGCTTCAGGGAAATCGAGTACAGGTGGTAAACCACTTCCAAATAGCCCGCCCGCTTGGTCTTTTTGACCTCCTCGACCTCCTTCTCCACCCCGTCCACGACCTTCTTCACCTTCACCTTCTCGGACAACTCGGCGTCGAGGAAATCGATCCCCGTGACATTCGAGCAGTAGTCGAGGCGGAGCTGCGGGTCATCGCGGAGAAACTGCGCGACGGCATAGGCGTGGGGCACATCCACGAGCAGCGAATGCTGCGCGCACGGGCTGTCGTTTTTCACGACGGAAAGCAGCGCACCGGGCACGGCGGCCTCGGCACGGGCTTTGATTTGCTCAAGAGCTTCGAGCGACACGGGCGGAACTTGTAATCGGCGGACCGGGGTTTGACAAAGAGTTTGTGAAGCAAGATTTGGAAGCAGGCGCATCTCAGTTTCTTACAAGTGCCCCACTGAAAGGGGCATCGATCCACAAAACCGCCAGCCGAAAGACGCCGAAAGCAGGAAGACGCGGGTCGAACCCGCGCCATACTCCAACGCCCGCGTTATCGCTCCCCATGAACCGAAGCGGGTCAGAAAGATGGGGAATGACCTGAGTTGAAGTTTTTCTGATCCCATTTTTCTGACCAAAGCAACTGCTGAACAACCTGAAATTAGGCGGCGACGAAGGCCCCTAACGCAGCATGGTTCAGTGGTTCAAAGCGCGAACTGCTCGTTGGGAGAATTCTCACCCGGCTGTTCCGATGCGCTCGCAGGCGCATCAGGGCGCGTCTGCTCCAGCGCGCCGGTTGCGCATGAGGACGGTTCTGTGGTGCGCTGGGGACAGACGCGCCCTACCACACGTCCCTCACTTCGGGGCCGGGCCTTCACAACCAAGCGCTTTACCTCAGCCGCAATGTTTGGCCGAAGAATTTTGGGCAGAGGAAGGGCGAAGTAAGTATTTTGCCCTCAATTTTGCTGCCAAATCCGCCGGGTCATCACTCACCCAATTGCCCCGCGTTGGCGGAGCATGGCTTCCATGGCCTTGTCCATGAGGAGGTCGGCGAGGGGCTGGGTGACGGTGTCGAGGGTTGTGTGGGCGGCCTTGAGACGCGGGAGGTCGCCGGTCTGGGTGGCGGGCTGCTCGGTGGCCAGGGCGGCGAGGAGTTCGCGGAGGGCGGCCTCGACGGGTTCGCGCGCGGCGGGTTCGAGTTCGGCGGCGCATTCGGCGAGGCCGGCCTGCGCGGCGGTGAGGACTTCCTGGGCCTTGAGCTTGGCTTCGATCCAGCGGCGCGCCGCGAGGTCCTCGAACGCGTGCTCGACGGATTCCTCGACCATCCGCTGCACCTCGGTGTCGGCCACGTCCACGGCGGACTTCATCTCCACGATCTGCTGCGCCCCGGTCTTAATGTCGCGGGCGAGCACATGCAGAATGCCATTGGCATCGATCTCGAACTGCACGCCGACGCGCGGCACGCCCCGCGGGGCGCGCTCGAAACCGAGCGCGAACTTCCCGAGGCTCCAGTTGTCGGCCGCGCGCTCGCGTTCGCCTTGGAGCACGTGGATGAGCATCTCGCGCTGGTGGTCCACGGCGGTGGTGAAGACTTCGCCGGCCTTCACCGGGATGGTGCTGTTGCGCGGGATGATGATGTTCATCAAGCCGCCAAAGGTTTCGATGCCCAGCGAGAGCGGGGTGACATCCAGCAGCAGCATGTTCTTGAAACCGCCGCTGAGAATCTCGGCCTGGATGGCGGCCCCCAGCGCGACGGCTTCATCCGGGTTCTGCGAGGTGTTGAGCAACGGCCCCGTGCGCTCATGGTAGCTGTCACCGAGCCGCAGGCTGCCGCGCTCCTCGTCGAACTCCGCGCACCCAAACCATTCCGCCACCAGCCGACGCACGAGGGGCATGCGCGTCTGGCCACCCACCAGGATCACCTGATCGAGCTGACGGGCCTCCAGCTTGGCGTCGGCCAGCGACCGCAGACAGTGCGGGCGCGTGCGCTCGATGATGTCACGAGTAAGCTGTTCCAGATCACCGCGCGTGAAATCGCAACTAAAACTAAAATCCGGCGTGAGGAACGGAAGGGCAAGCTCCACCGAAATCTCGGTGGAGAGGCGGATTTTGGCGGCTTCGGCGGTTTCGCGCAGCCGGGAAAGCAGGGGGAGGAGTTGAGAGTTGAAAGTTGAGAGTTGAAAGTTGGTCAGATCGGGGCCGCCGGTGGATTTGATGCGTTCAGCGAGGAAGGTGACAAGGCGTTGGTCGAGATCGTCGCCCCCGAGGCGGGTGTTGCCGTTGGTGGCGAGCACCTGGAAGACGCCCGCGTTGAGTTCGAGAATCGAAAGATCAAACGTGCCACCGCCGAGATCATAAACGGCGATCTTGGACTGTTCCTTCAGTCGGTCGAGGCCATAGGCGAGCGCGGCGGCGGTGGGCTCGTTGACGATGCGCTCGACGGTGAACCCGGCCAGCTCCCCTGCCCTTTTCGTGGCGTTGCGCTGGGCGTCGTTGAAGTAGGCGGGGACGGTAA
The DNA here is from genome assembly GCA_009924135.1 of Pseudomonadota bacterium. GTDB lineage: Bacteria > Verrucomicrobiota > Verrucomicrobiia > Limisphaerales > SXTU01 > SXTU01. The sequence continues at coordinate 15,111 of RFSE01000082.1, forward strand.
TGACAGCACGCGTGACGGGTTCGCCGAGGTCCGCCTCGGCGGCGTGCTTCAACTGCTTCAACACCTCGGCGGACACCTCCTCGGGCGAGTAGTCGCGGCCGTGAATGGGGATCGTCACCGGCCCGGCACCTTCACCACGCACCGGATAGGTGACCTGCAACTCCTCGCGCGCGATGTCCGCGCCGCGCCGGCCCATGAAGCGCTTGACCGAATAGACCGTGGCGGCGGGTTGCAGGACGCGTACGCGGTTGGCCGCGTGACCGACCAAGGGCGCGGCCCCGCCTTCCGGGAAGTTTACGACGCTCGGACACAGGCGTTGCCCATCAGCATTCGCGATGACGTAAGGGATTCCGGAATCCACCGTGGCCACGAGGGAATTGGTGGTGCCGAGGTCAATGCCGACGATTTTGGACATGGTACGGGAACTTTTTTAGCCACAGATGGAACACAGATTAAACACAGATAAGACAAGACAGGACAGCGGCAGTCAGACTAGCAGCCTCCGGAAATTGCCGTCCTAATCTGTGTTTCATCTGTGTGTATCTGTGGCCAAAATGTTACTTCAGCTTCGCGTTCTCTTCGCTGAGGTTGGCTTCCTGTTTGGTGAGGGCGAGGAAGGAATGTTCGAGCACGCCGTCGGAGCCGCTTTGCTTGCGCAACTCTTCGCTCGTGCCCACGGCCACAAACTTGCCCTGATGGATGATGCCGATGCGGTCGGCCATCTCCTCGGCGACACTGAGCTGGTGCGTGGAGAGAAAGACGGTCATGCCGGTGCGGGAACGTTCCTTCAGGATGTCCTTCACGACCCGCGCGTGGTGCGGATCTAGACCAACCATCGGCTCGTCGATGACGAACACCTCGGGTTCGTGCAGCAGCGCGGCAGCGATGGCGACCCGCTGGCGCGTACCGTGTGAAAGCCCTTCGACCGGCTTGCGCAGGTAAGGCTCAAGGTTGAAGCGGGGGATCAGCACCCGGGCGGCAGCCTCGATGCGTTCATCCGGCATCTGGAAGAGGTGGCCGATAAAGCGAAAGAACTCCCAAGGCGTAAGCTTGTCGTAGAGGAACGGAAAATCCGGCACGTAAGCGAGGCGGCGGCGGACCTCCAACGGCTCCGCCTGCACATCGTGGCCGGCCACCCGGACGCTGCCGGAGGTGGGCTTGATCAGGCCGGTGATCATCTTGATCGTCGTGGTCTTGCCGGCGGCGTTGGGGCCGAGCACGGCGAAGAACTCGCCGCGATTCACGGTGAGCGTCACATCGTTGACGGCGGTCAGCTCGCCGAAACGTTTGGTGAGGTTGATGAGTTCGATCATGAAGGCACGTATTCACCGGCACGGAGGCCCGCATCCGCCGTCCGGACTGCATCCCGCATCCGGCATCCAGTATCCAGCATGGTTCTCACAGCAGGAGCATCCGGGTGTTTTGCAGGACGATTTCATTGGGCAGCTCGACGCGGAGGAGTTCCCCCACGCGGCTGACATAAACGGTGATCTGGTGCTTCTCCAACAGGCGCGTCTGCAGCCGGTAACAGCGCAGCTTCGCGCTGCCGATCTTGAGCCAGTCCTGCCGGGAGTCCCACTGCACCCCGAGCGACATTTTTTGGAGTGCGGGAAGGGCGGCGAATTCCGGTGCCACCCCCGCATCGGCCAGACCGCCCAGCATTCCACCGGTCAGCAGCCCGAGGGGAACCGGCCCGAGAACTTCTTTCAGCAGCAGCTTCGGATCACGGAGCTGGGCAAAGGTGAAGGAGCGATTGAAACGGTCATCACCCTGGGTGAAATCAACGGCCAGGGTTTCATTGGTCGCGGAGGCGTTGAGACCGAGGCTCATGGGCCGCTGGGTCAGCTGCACGGCGAAGTTCTGCCACTGATGGTTGGTGGTGAAGCTCGTGTTCATGGTGAAACGCACGAAACGATTCCGGCCTTCCCCGATGTCGACGCGGCCGTCGAGAATGTCTAAGGTGTAACTGCCCACCTTGCGGACCATGCCCTCCTCCAAATTGTCAGAAGCTGTTGGCGTATTGGTCGAGGCGGCTTCGCCCGCATTCGCGGCCCAACGCAGGTGCCCAATCTTCTTCTTGCGATGGAAGATTTCGAGGTCCGAATCGTCGGGGGCCCGCAGGATTTTCTCCCAAACCTTGGCGAGTGGAACCGGGGTGCCTTCGCCCGATCCCCGAAACTCGGAGCGCCAGAGCAGCACGTTCATCGTGATGAAGAACGCAGCAACAACCAGAAAGGCAAAACGTCTCATGCCAGCGGCGTCAGGGAGCGGGGATGGTTACCGTCTGACCGACCTTCATGCGCTTCGGGTCCAGATTTGGATTCGCGGCCATCAGGGCCTCCAGCTTGACGCCGTATTGCTTGGCGATGGTCGCGGGGATGTCACCCGACTTTACCGTATAGGTGCGACTGGCAGCAGTCGGGGAGGTGGCAGACGGAGGTGAAGCAGGCAGCGGCGAGGTTTTCGCCGGCTTGGAAGCGTTGTCCACCAGCTTCGGAGCGCTGGGCTTGGGGGCCGTTTCAACCACATTGGCCCCGGAATTAGCTTTCGGTGCCGGCGGTGAAGCTGCGGAGAGCGTGGGCGGAAGGGAGGTCAAAACCACTCCGCGCGCGGTGGCTTGGGCGACGGCCACCTCGAATTGCCGCCTCAGTTGATTATTTTCCAGACCCAGCTTCTCAACTTCAGCCTTGAGCTTGTCCAGTTCCTTTTGGACGGAGGGCGCGTTCGGTGCGATGAGGAAAAGCTTGGCCAATTCCATCTTACAGTTGCCCACGCGCTGACGGACGATCTCCGCGCGGTCGGAGGTCGGGCGCAACTTGAGGAAATGTTCGAAGTGATAGATGGCCGCCGCCGGGTCGTTGAGATGTTGTTCAAACAGCAGGCCCAGCTCGAAATGGGCGGAGGCGGAACGCGGGTTGGCCTCCAAGGCGCGCTCAAACGCTTCGGCCGCGCCGCGATGGTCGAGCTGGTTGCGCAACTCCTGGCCGCGCAGGAACAGCGGCTCGCGTTGTTCGTCCTTCGAACTGTCCCGGGTGGGAATACAACCCGCCGAGCCGAGAACCAGCAGCAGGAGCAGCTTGGGAAGGAGGCGTTGGCACCCCGGAAAAGTCATGGCGGCAGCGTAGCGGAAAAAAATCGGCGGGCGCAATCACCCGTTATCCGAAGTTGGCGGCGGTTGAAACGGGTTGGCCGTTCTGGTCGGCGCGGAGACGGGCGGCTCCCCGGCATCTGCAACAACGGGCGTGAACGGATTCGCTCCGACGGCCTGGGTCGGCTTGACCTTCTTTGGCAGGCAGAATGGGGCGCCGATCAAATAGACCCACGCGATGACGAAGTGCAGTCCGCAGGCTGCGGCCAAGCCGATCAGCGAGAGCTGTTCCCCGACGTAGAGCAGGAGCGCTCCACCCATCCAGATCGCCCCGGGCAGCAGGGCCGCCGCTGACATCCGCCAGCTTTTCCCCAGCGACGACGCACGCCCGGCACACCACGCCAGCACGCGCACCGGCAAGGTGTAGAGGGTCGCCAAGGCAAACCAGGTAACGAAGAGGAACAAAAGCGTCGCGACGATGCCACCAAACAGAAAGGCCGGCCGCCAGGCGTTCCACCACGGGTCCAGCGTCCGCCGGTTCAGCTCAATCATCCACCCCTCCGGATAAGGCAGGTCGGCGTAACCCAGCAACGAGACAAACTTGATCCGGTCGCGCGTGAACTCGACCTGCAGGTCAGCGATCTGGCCGGTGTTCCCGGTGTCAGCCAGATCCACCACCAGGCCCAGGAAGCGGTTCTCCGCGAGCACCACGGCTTCTTTACCCGGCCAGGCGAGCTGGCCGCCCCGGACCGCCCCAAAGTCGGTAAGCTCCACGGTCGCGCGCGTCACCACAGGAAACCAGCAACGGGTCAGGAACAGGACAACGCAACCCACCACGAAGGCGGCAACGATGGCCTGCAACACATAGACACGTCCAAAACGCGCCCGGGCAAAGCTGGCCACGCCGCCAAAGGTCAGCGGCTGCCAGACGGGCAGTTCGGACGAATCACTCAATTCGTCCGATGAAACCACGCAAGGGAAGGCGGGGGCAATGGAAGTTCGCGCGGAGTCAGGCGGCCGGCGGGGCCGGCGGAGCCCCTTGTCCGGGCGGCGGCGTGACGACGATGGGCACCGGGAAGCGCAGCTTCATCACATCATCCACGAGCACTTCGACGAAGTAGATGCCCCCGGCCTTGATTTCGAGCTGGGCGAAAACCGAGAGGTTCGTCGCGCTGTGCGCCGGGTCCTGCAACCCGAACTTTACCTTCGCCTCGCGCAGAACAGTGGTCTGGTCCGGGGCAATCAGCCGCACGGACTCCACAAAATTACCCACCCCGGCGCACCAGCGGGTGAAGACGCACAACCGCGAGGCGGTGATGGGCACCTGCGGCACGCGCAGAAACGCGGTGACGCCCAGCAGGATGAAATTGCCATTGGCTTCCTGACGCACGTCTTCACAGACAAGTGCACATTGGAGGTCGGGGAGGATTCGGGTGACGTTCATGGGGAGAGCGGTTAGCGGTTAGTAATTAGTAATTAGTAATTAGTGATCAGTCCGGAAAGCTAAAGGCTAACAGCTAAACGCTGCTCGCCACCTCGGCCGCCTGGACGGTATTGCGCATCAGCATGGCAATGGTCATGGGCCCGACCCCGCCGGGGTTCGGCGTGATCAAACCGGCGAAGGGTTGCACGGCGGCGAAATCCACATCACCGACGAGGCGTGAGCCGTTCTTCGCGGTCGCATCGGGGATACGGTTGACGCCCACATCCATGACCACCGCGCCCGGGCGGACCATGTTGGCTTTCACGAAGTGCGCCACCCCCATCGCCGCGACAATGATGTCCGCCCGCCGGCAATGCGCGGCCACATCGCGGGTGCGCGAGTGGACGAGCGTGACGGTGGCATCGGCGTGCTTCGCCTTCTGGCAAAGGATCGCCGTCATGGGCTTGCCGACAATGTTGCCGCGCCCCAAAACAACCACCTCGGCCCCGGCGATTTTTACGCCGCTGCGAATGAGGAGTTCATGAACGCCCGCCGGCGTGCAGGGGGCAAAGCCGGTCAGGTCACCCAGCATGAGCTTGCCGACGTTGACCGGGTGGAAACCGTCCACGTCCTTGGCGGGTGAAACGGCGGCGAAAATGGTGGCCTGGTCGATGTGTGCGGGCAGTGGAGCCTGTACGAGTATGCCATGGACGCTGGCGTCGGCGTTGAGCTTCGCAATAAGCACAAGCAATTCCGCCTGCGAAGTAGTCGCGGGCAAAACCGTGGTCGTGGATTTGATGCCCAGCCGCTCGCTGGTCTTCTCCTTCATCCCGACATAGACGCGTGACGCCGGGTCCTCGCCGACCCGCACAAACGCCAGCCCAGCCTGCACTCCCCGGCCCCTAAGCGCGGCGATACGCTGACTGGTCTCAACGTGGATCTGCTCGGCAATGGCGCGACCGTCAATGAGGTTGGTCATGGGGATTAAGATTAGGATTAAGAACAGGCCGGCGGTGCCAACGTCCGCCCTCAGCCGTAACTCTGCACTTAATCCTGTGCCTCACTCATCCAACGTCTTGAGCGTATCGATCTTGAGCACGGGCGTGTTCGGCCAACGAACATCGAGGGCCTCCTCGCCCGTGACCACGACCGTGCGGCCCTTGAGCGTCTTCCACGGAATGTTCGTCGAGGTGGCCCAGAGGTAGTTGATGACCCGGCCGGACTCGGCGTCTTGCAAGGCCCAGTCGCTCGGCGTCTGGATGTTCCACGAACGCGCGACGATGCCCTCACGCGTGACGATGCGCATGGTCGGCGGACCGTCTTCCACCGGGGTCTTGGGGGCGGCAGCCGGGGCGGCCTTGGCCTTGTCCTCGGCAGGCTTCTTGGCAAACAAGTCCTTGAACCAGTTGCCAAAACCGCGCTTGGGCTCGGGATCGACTTTGTAACGGCCCGTGGACTCGTACGGGTCCACCTGAGGCGGAACATTCTCGGTCAGCGCAGCGGGCGGCGGGACCTTGGCCGGCTCGGCTTTCGGCTCGGCAACCGCAGCCACCACCGGCGGATTGGTGACGGGTGCGGGAGCAAACAAGGCTGGCGGCGGCGCGACCGGCGGCGGCGCGACCGGTGGTGGAGCAACCGGCACTGGCTTCATGGCCACCACACCCGGCGCGAGGGCGACGGGCGGCGTGCCGATCGGTTTAACCTCGACCGCCTCGGGGACGGGCTTGGTGTCCGGCGGGGCAATCGGCGGGCCTTTGGGCGTGGCCTTGGCCAGTTGCTTGCCAGATTTGTCGGCGGCTTTGCCAGGAACTTTGCCCTTGCTGGCCATCTGGGAGGTGGCGGACGGCGACGGCGGGGCCGGCGCGATGGCATTACGGGTGACGAGGTCGGAGGCGATGTAGGCGTAGGTGTTGGGCGGGGTCTCGATTTCGAGCCAGTCACCGTTGCGGCGGAGTTCCTTCACCGTCGTGCCCTTGGGGACCCGCCCGATGACGCTGAAATTCTCTCCCGGGCCGGAACGGACGTTCAGGCGCGACACGGCCACAACGTGGTTGGTGAGGAAATGCGTGCTGACCCAGACCGGCGTGTTCGAGGGCAGCGCGATGCGCAGCCACTTCGCCGGTTCATCCTTGCCGGGCTTGGGGTGGACGATCTCTTCGAGCACGGTGATCTTCTCACCCTGCTTGAGCTGGGTGACAACCTCGCTGCCCGTGGTGGGCTGGCCGCGGACGTTGATGCGCGGGGCCTTGACGACGGCCTCGTCAGCCGCGAACGCGCCCGCAACGCCGAGGCAGAGCGCTACGGCCAAAGGGAAATGGCACTTCATACCCGGCCAGTAGAGCTTTTTCCCCGCCTCCGTGTCAACGCCGGGTGCGGCGAAATTAGGCGGGTGGGTGACTGCGCCAAACCTTCACCGGTCTGTCACCGTACGTAACTGGTCGGGGCGAAGCAGCTACACCTAGGCTGGCACCTGAATGTCAGGGCACTGCTGCCACGGGTGCCCAATCCAGCATCACCAAACTCAAATGAACACGCCTGCCCCCGCCCACCCCAGCCGATCTGAATCCGCCTTCACCCTCATCGAACTCCTTGTCGTCATCGCCATCATCGCGATCCTGGCCGGGATGCTGTTGCCAGCCTTGGCCAAGGCCAAGGACAAGGCGCTGTCAATTTCCTGCCTGAGCAATGCCAAACAATGGGGCCTGGGCATCCAAGTTTACACCTCCGACAACGAAGACAAGCTGCCCCGGGACGGCATGGGCGCCGCCGGCACCTATGGAACCGCTGGTGCGAACGGCAACCCAAGCGACCCATCGGCGTGGTTCAACCTGTTGCCGCGGGTCATGAGCCTGCCGCCGCTATCGTCCTACTGGGTTGCCCCCGGAACCACGACGATTTCTGCGAACAAGCAAACCCTGCCATTTCCGGGCTATCCTGCGGGCAAAATCTGGCAATGCCCCAGTGCGCGATTCGATGGAACCGATGAGGCAATTCTCAGCAATGGCGGCCAGTATGGTTTCTTCAGTTGGGGGTTTAACATCGACCTCAAACAACAACCGGGGGGAAACGGAAACAGCGCCATGGCCTATCCGGACATGCCCCGGCTGCTCAACTTCAGCAAACCCGTTCAGACCGTGCTCATGTACGACACCTCGTTCAGCCCGAACAACGAGGCGAATGTCTTCGGAACTCCGAACACCTTCAACTCGGTGAATCCCGCCAACCGCTACCGCAGCTATGCCAGCCGCCATGGCAGGACCAGCGGCAACATCACCTTCCTGGAAGGCCACGCAGAAGCCGTCAAGAAGTTCACCGTCACCAATGGCGCCAACTTTGGTGGCACGGCGGCGCTGGGTGAACCCATCAACGGCGCGCCGGTAATCTGGAACGCACCCTACCGGGACATAAACCCCTGATCACCGCCCCAACCGCCGACGGTGCGCATCCATCGCGTACCGGTCCGTCATCCCCGCCAGATAGTCGCACACCGCGCGCGGCAGGCCGTCCTGCTGCGCGCGGTTTTGCGTCCACTCGTCGTTCTCGGCGGGATGCGCGATGAGGTGGTGGAACAGCTCTTCCAGCATTTTCGTCGCCCGCACATGCGGTTCGTGGACGGCGTCGCTGAGATAAAGGTTCTGGTAGAGGTATTTTCTCAGTTCCAGGTTCAGCTTGCGCCGCGCGTTGCTGTAACGGATCAGGGGCCGGGGCTGAAGGCGGACTTCATCCGCCGACAGCACTCCCATGGCGGCAATGCGCTCCTCGCTGGTCTCCACCACGTCGCGGACGTGATCGTCGATCAGGCACCGGATGATGAAGTAGCGGCGGCATTCGTCGGGCAGTGCGCCGTGCTCCCGCCGGATGCGGCGGGCCGCCTGCGCCCAAAGTTTTACGTCCCGCCGAAGTTTCGCCTCGGAGAGCAGGCCGGCATCGAGCCCGTCGTCCAGATCGTGGCTGTAGTAGGCGATTTCGTCGGCGAGGTTGGCGACCTGGGCTTCTAGCGAGGAATTCTTCGCGTCGAAGCCGGCGCATTTGCTGGGATGATCATGGGCGGTGTAATGCTTCACCAGTCCCTCGCGCACTTCCCATGACAAGTTCAGGCCCGGAAAACCGGGATACTTCTGCTCCAGTTCCTCGACGATGCGCAGGCTCTGGCGGTTGTGCTCAAAGCCCCCGTGCTGACGCATCAGCCGGTCCAGCGTCTCCTCGCCCGTGTGGCCGAAGGGCGAATGACCAAGATCATGCGCAAGGGCGATGGCTTCGGTGAGGTCCTCGTTAAGGCGCAAGGCGCGGGCAATGTTCCGCGCGATACCGGCGACTTCCATCGTGTGCGTGAGCCGGGTGCGGAGATGGTCGCCGGTTCCGTTGAGGAACACCTGCGTCTTGTATTCCAGCCGGCGGAACGCGCGCGAGTGGATGATGCGGTCGCGGTCACGCTGGTAATGCGTCCGCCATTCGGGCGGTGCCTCCTCATGCTTGCGCCCGCGCGTTCCGGCGGAAAACTGGGCGAACGGCGCGAGGAACTGGCGCTCGCGGGCTTCAAGCTCTTGACGGGTACAAGGCACAGTCTTAAGGGACGCAGTCCATGCCGTATGGACTCAAGGTGACAAGCTTGTGAGTTTTGATGGCGGTACACACCGCTTTCCAATTCGCATTCATGAACTTTTCCAACTGCCGCAGGCGCAGATTGCCAACGTGAACATGAATTACCCGGGGTGGAGGCTGGGACACCGTGATGCGATGGGAAAAATCGGAGTCCTTCGTCACGATCACCCAGTCGCGCTCACGGGCAAGCTCCCAGAGCATGCTGTCGGAACTGGCCGGCCCGACATTTTTCACGAACACACAATCGCCGGTCTGCCAACACGCGAGACAATCCGGCAAGTTGTTGTCGATCAGGAACCCGTTCATGCAGCCGCAGGCAATGGCAACCAGTGCCGGTCCAACAGCCGCGCGGCGAACTTAAGACAGGCGTTGATATCCGCCGGTTGAAGTTCGGGAAAAAACCGGATGACATCCTCCGGTGAATCCCCGGCGCTGAGATACTCGACGACGCTTTGAACGGTGATGCGCGTACCCGCGACCACCGGTTTGCCGTTGCAAACATCCGGGTCCCAGCCAATGCGTTCAGCAAGCAGTGTCATGCGATTCTCTCAATTCGCCAGCAATTCCTGCACCTCGATCCCGCGCAGCTCGAAGAGCCGGCGGATGGCGTCCTCGATCAAGTTGTTCGGACAGCTCGCGCCGGCAGTAATGCCGACGGTGATGATGCCAGCCGGCAGCCAGTTCGGCGTGCTTTCCTCGACGTGCTTGTGCTGGTTCCAGTGGCGGATGAGCGCGGCGGATTCCATCTTCGCCGCGTTCTTGATGAAGTAGGTGGGCAGCACCTTCTCGCCCATCTCGGCCAGGTGGGAGGTGTTGGACGAGTTGTAACCGCCCACGACCAGCAGCAGGTCGAGCTTGGTCTGCAACAGCTTCTCCAAGGCGTCCTGCCGGTCCTGCGTCGCGCCACAGATGGTGTCGAAGAAACGGAAGTGGTCTTCGAGTTGGGCCAAACCATACTTCTTTTCCATGGCCGCCTTGAAGCGCCGCTGCACCTCCTCGGTTTCGCCGCGCAACATCGTGGTTTGGTTCGCCACGCCCACGGCGTGCAGGTGCAGCTCGGGATCGAAGCCCGGCGAATGCGCGCCCTTAAACCGCTCGAGAAAATCCGCCTTGTCCCCGCCGTTCAGGATGTAGTTGCACACGTAATCCGTCTCCGCGAGGTTGAACACGACGAGGTAATGGCCCGTGCCGTAGGCCGTGGCCTGCGAAGTCGTCGCCTTGGTTTCCTCGTGCTTGGCCTTGCCGTGGATGATGCTGGTGACGCTCTCCTTCGAGTATTGGCGGACGCGTTTCCACACGCTCATCACGTCGCCGCAGGTCGTGTCCACGAGCAAACAACCCTTCTCCTCCAGCTTGCGGCGCGTGGCCACCTCGGTGCCGAAGGCGGGAATGATCACGACGTCCTCGCTCTTCAGCACGGCGAGTTCCACGTCCGTGGGCTTGTTCGCCAACATGCGGATGCCGAGATTGCGGATCTGGTCGTTGACCTCGGGGTTGTGAATGATCTCGCCGAGCAAGTAGATGGGTTTCTCCGGCGGGAAGGACCGGCGCGCCGCATAGGCGAGGTCGATCGCGCGCTCCACGCCGTAGCAAAAGCCGAACTCCTTCGCCAGCTTGATGGTCAGGCCGGGCGCGGAGAGCTGGTTGCCGCTGGAGCGGATGCGCTCCACCAGCGTGCTGCGGTAGTGCGACTCCACCTGCGCCTGTACGGCCGACATGATGTCGGGGCGGCGGAGGTTGATTTTCTGCGGCGGAGCGGCGGGCGCAATCGTTGACATAACGAGCGTGAGTCTAACGCACCGCCGGGGAGCGTCGAGCCTTGGTTTTCCAGGACTTGCGGTCCGTGACAGCCGTCCGCGCGTGACATGGTCAAACGCGATGGTCACAGATCGCCGCTCCATGAATGGTTAGCAAATCCTCTTTCGCCGCAGTGAATGCCTTT
>RFSE01000083.1 GCA_009924135.1 Pseudomonadota bacterium
CCACCTACACGCTCGGCACGCTCATCAGCACGCAGGTCAAGAACGTCGTGGGCATGGGGCAGGACAAGGAATCGCGTGACCGCCGCTACGTCGAGGCGACCATCTGGAGCCTGCCCAAGATCGAGGCGTTGCGCGTGATCATCCCCGGCCTCTTCGGCTACCGCATGGACACGCCGGACGGCGGGGCGTACTGGGGTTCAGTAGGGCAGAATCCGATGCTGGAACAAATCAAAACGGCCGCAGCCAACGGTGATCAGCAAGCTCGCAATGCCATGGGGAACCCGACGCTCTTCCGGCACTCCGGTTCGGGCGAGTACGCCGGTGTGTTGGTGGTGCTGTTGGCGGCCTTCGCGCTCGTGCAAGCCGGTCGCCGGCAGGCTGGCGGGTTTACGGAAATGGAGCGGCAGATGGTTTGGTTCTGGGCGGGGATCGCCCTGATCTCGCTGCTTTTTGCGTTTGGCAAATACGCGCCGTTCTACAAGCTGTTCTATTCGCTGCCCTACGCATCCATGATCCGCAACCCGGTTAAGTTCATGCATCCGTGCCATCTCGCCCTGGTGGTGCTCTGCGGCTACGGCTTGCACGCCCTGGCGAAACAGTACGTCAAGCCGGCGGCCGCCAGTGGCGCGAAATTGACCGAGCATGTGTCCGCCTGGTGGGGCGGCGTGACCGGCTTTGACCGGCAGTGGGTGCTGGGCTCTTTCGGGGTGACCGCACTCGGCCTGTTGGGCCTGTTGCTTTATGCCTCGGGGCGGAAGGGGCTCGAAAAGCACCTCACGGAGGTGGCTTTCAGTGAAGAGATAGCCAAGGGCATCGCGGCCCACAGCATCGGCGAGGTTGGCTTGTTTGTCCTGTTCCTTGGGCTGTCGGCCGGCGTTGTGACGGTGGCGATGAGCGGTTACTGGTCCGGTTCGCGGGCACGGTGGGCGGGCGTGGCGATGGGGCTGCTGCTGGCCGTGGATCTCGCGCGGGCAAACATGCCGTGGATCGTGTATTGGAACTATCCGCAGAAATACGCCTCGAACCCGATCATCAACATTCTCAAGCAATCCACCTTGGAGGGGCGCGTTCAATCCGTCCCATTTCCTCTGGGCGAACAATTTGCCGTTTTCCAGCAGCTTTACGGCTTGGAATGGACCCAGCACCTTTTCCTATACAACAACATCCAGTGCCTGGACATAACGCAGGAACCTCGTCCGACTGCCGAGAACCAAGCTTACCGGGGAGCATTGCTGGGGCATGCAAACACCATCGTTCGACTGTGGGAGTTGACCAACACCCGCTTCATCATCGGGTTGAGCGATCCGAACTTCCTGAAAACCCTGGCCACGCAATTGGACTCCGGACTTAACCGGTTCCGCGTCCATACTGCCTTTGACATGGTCGGCAAGCCCGGCATCAGCAAACCCACGCGGATGGATGAACTCACCGTGGTCACCAACGGTCCCGGCCAGTTTGCACTCATCGAATTCACCGGCGCATTGCCCCGGGCGAAACTTTTCACGCAGTGGATTGCGGCCACCAACGACACGGAAACCCTGAGCCTTCTGACCAATTCGGTCTTCAAGCCCCACGAAACCGTCCTCGTCAGTGCGGCGCTGCCCATTCCGACCAATGCCCACGGCCCCAACGCGGGCGAGGCGAAGATCGTCGCCTACGCGCCCAAGCGGGTCCTGTTGGAGGCCAAGGCGGTGGCTCCTTCGGTCCTGCTCCTCAACGACAAGCATTCGCCCAACTGGAAGGTGACCGTGGATGGCCAGCCCGCGACGTTGCTGCGGTGCAACTACCTCATGCGCGGCGTGCAGGTGCCCGCCGGCCAGCATCAGGTCGAGTTCCGTTATGAGCCACCGGTGACGGGACTTTACGTAACTGCGGCCGGCATCATCATGGCTTTTGGCCTGCTGGGACTGGTGCTTTTCACCCGGCAGTTTGATGGCGCGCCGCCGGTCGCCAAGGCTCCGGTGCCGGGCCCGGGCAAAGCTGTCGCAGAGTGAAAAAGTCTGTCCCGCTTTCCCTCGTTCGTCGCGCTCCGCCGCATCTGCGCCAGGAGCTCGAATGCGTGCTCATCAGCCGCACGCAGCTCCATCGTCGCGTGCGGGAACTGGCCCAGCAGATCGAGCGCGACTTCGCCGGGCGTGACCTGGTCGTCGTCTCGTTGCTCAGCGGCACGATCATGTTCATCGCCGATCTCCTGCGCAGCCTGAACCTGCCGCTGCGATTGGATTTCATCGGCGTTTCCAGTTACGGCGGCGGCACCGTGTCGCGCGAACTGACTTTCACCAAGGAACTCCGGCTCGATGTCCGCGACCGCGACGTGCTGCTCGTGGACGATATCCTCGATACCGGCAAAACCCTCACGGCCGTCATCGCCAGAATTCAGAAGCTCCGGCCCCGGCAGATCAAAACCTGTGTGTTGCTGGACAAACGCGCCCGCCGCGTTGCAAATGTGCAGGCCGACTACGCTGGCTTTGACATCCCTGATCTCTTTGTCGTGGGCTACGGGCTCGATTACGCGGAGCGTTACCGCAACCTGCCGTTCGTGGGCGTGTTGCGCCCCGAGATGTATGGGAAGTGAAATGAGGAAAGAAGACCTTCCAACGGGAAAGCAGAGATGCAGGAGCAAGCTCGTTTGCCTGCATGGTTTTCCGGCCTTCCTGCGTTCCTGATGCCATGACCATCCAAGTCCAGTTCTGGTCGTATTTCAAAGACCTCACCGGTTGCTCCGAGGCCACCGAGGAACTGCCGGCGGGTGCGACCATCGGCGACTTGGTTGCCCGGCTCCACGCCCGTTTTCCCAAACTGGTCTCGATGCACAATTCCACCCTCATCGCCGTCGGCGTGGAGTATCAAAACAAAGAGCACGTACTGAAGGACGGCGATCAAGTCAGCCTCTTCCCCCCCGTGCAAGGCGGCTGACGACTGCCGCTAACTGCCAACCGCTAACAGCTAATCCATTGCACCGCTCCCTCACCATCTCCTCCGACCCGATCGACGAGCCCGTCCTCGTTGCTGCGCGGCGCATGTCCGGTGGCATGGGGGCGGCGGTGTATTTCAGCGGCGTCGTGCGCGGCAGCGAGGACACCCAGCCCATCAGCGCCATCGAATACGAATGCTTCCGCCCGATGGCCGAGCACCAGTTTCACCGGCTCTTTGATGAATTGGAACGTCGCTGGCCAGTCGAGTCCATCCGCCTCGTCCACCGCATCGGCGTCGTGAAGGTCAACGAGTCCTCGCTTTGGGTGGAAGTAATCGCGGCGCACCGGGGGGAAGCCTTCGCAGCGTGCCAGTGGGTCATAGACGAGATGAAACGGGTGGTTCCAATTTGGAAACGGCCGGTCGTGTAACCGGACCACGGCATTCACCCTCGCCGCACTGCTTTCCCCGCCGGGAAACTCCTTGCTTTGCCGGCCTTGCAAAACAAAATCCGGTTCCACGATGAACGATGCGCCGTCCGCCCTGACCGCTTACGCGGGCGAGCTGCTGCTTGCACTGAACTGCCTGGTGCTGTTCTGCGGGGGCGTGATCGTTCATCATCTGGCGTCCCTGCGACGCGAGCGTCGTACTCAAGCAGAGGAACTCGGCGGACAACTGGCCCGCGCGTTGACCGGCCTGCAGAAGATCAACTCCAGCGTCATCGCGCAGACCAACGAACTGAAGGAACGGCTCGGGGCGATGAAGCCCGCACTCGACCAGGCCGAACAACTGATGCGGGAGGGCACGAGTTTCACCGCCGACTTCAAAGCCGTGCGCGGGGAGCTGCGTCAGTTGGATGAAAGGGTTGAAGCCCTGAGTCGCACTGCCGGTGAAGCGGCCGCCAGCCAGTCCGCAACGAGCGGCGCGTTGGGTGAACTTAACCAGCAGCTCGGCACCATGCGGCAGGAGCTGGTGTCAGTTGCGCATGCCCAGCCGGTTTCCGCTCCGCTGCCGGAACTGCAGCAGATTCAGGAACAAATGAGCACATTGCGGCAGGTAGTGACCGCCTCCGTGCAGGCGCAGTCCGCGAGCACGACCGAGTTGCGCTCTGACCTGAGCGCGCTGGCCGCCGAGCAATCCCGCACCGCACAGATCGCCCGAGATTCGCTGGCCGCTGAACTGCGTCAGCAGGAAGCCAAGTTTCGCCAGTTGTCTGACAAATTTCTCGCCGAATCCGCGCAGTTGCGCACGCGCTTGGAGGGCGAAAGCAGCGTGCTGCCGGTGTCCCCGCGGCGGGGTGCTTCCGTGGACATCGCGCCCGCGAAAGCCGAGCTGGATGCCGAGATGCGCAAGGAATTCCGCAAACTCGCTGACCGGCTCGATCAGCTGCAGCGTCGGATGGAGGAAATCATCAAGTTGTGAGCCGGCCCCAACCCGCACCGCCATGAAAGCAACCCTTTACCTGCTGCCGCTACTCGTTTGTGCCTTTACCACGACGGCGTTTCCCGAGGCCGTCAAAGACCGCGAAGGCGCGGTTCGCAAGGACAAGGCCGAAATGCAGAATGACCAGCGGTGGATTTACAACGACTGGCAGAAGGGTTTCGCCGAGTCCAAGCGCACCGGTAAGCCACTGCTCATCGTGCTGCGTTGCGTGCCGTGCCTCGGCTGCATGGGGCTGGACGCCAGCGTGCTGACGTCGCCGGAGCTGGCCCCGCTGCTCGACCAGTTTGTCTGCGTGCGGCTCATCAACGCCAACGCCATCGAGCTGGCCAAATTCCAGTTCGATTACGACCTCTCCTTCTCGACGCTTTTCTTCAACGCGGACGGGACGCTTTACGGGCGTTACGGTTCCTGGTCGCACCAGAAGGACCCGATGGAGAAGACCACGGCGGGCTACAAGCGCTCGCTCGAAGCGGCACTGGCCGTGCATACCGCCTATCCGGTGAACAAGGCGGCGCTCGCGGACAAACAGGGCGTGCCCACGCCGTTTGCCACGCCGATCGAGATCCCGCTGCTTGCCGGGAAGTACAAGCGTGACCTCGACTGGGAGGGCAAGGTGGTGGGCAGTTGCGTGCATTGCCATCAGATCGGTGATGCATACCGGTCGTTCTATCGCGACCAGGGCAAACCGGTCCCATCTGAGCTGATCTATCCCATGCCAATGCCCGAGACCGTGGGCATCACGCTGGAAGCAGACCAGCTCGCGAAAGTGAAAATCGTGGCCCCGGGTAGCATCGCCGCCCGGGCCGGGGTGCAGGCCGGGGACGAATTCCAATTGCTCGGCGGGCAGTTGCTCATGTCCATCGCGGATTTCTCGTGGGCGCTGAATCGTGCGCCGGAAGCGGGCGCCCTCCCGGCCCGTGTGAAGCGCGGGGCAACCGAGCTGGCGCTGACGCTCGCCCTGCCCGACGGCTGGCGCGCGAAGTCTGACATCTCGCGTCGTGTCGGCACCTGGCCGATGCGGGGCATGGCTTCGGGCGGGATGGTGCTGGTGGATTTGAGCGATGAGGAGCGTGCGAAGCGCGGGCTGGCGAACGACCAGCTCGGGCTCTGCGTGAAATTTCTCGGCCAGTTCGGCAAACATGCGGCCGCGAAGAATGCCGGGTTCATGAAGGACGACGTGCTCGTGGAGCTTAACGGCCAGACCGCCCGCATCACCGAGGGTGAACTGATCGGCCGGCTCCTGCGGGAAACCAAACCGGGTGACAAGCTGAAGGCCGTGGTGCTGCGCGGCGACCAGCGCGTCGAGCTGTTGCTGCCGATGCAGTAGGAGCCAGGTGTAAGTAGCAGATCTCTTGCACCGACACTCAAAGAGAGTTCGTTGCTTGGCTGCTGTTGCACGCCTTCCCCCTCACCCCGGCCCTCACCCTCGGGAGAGGGGGAAAGTCAGCCAGCACTCGAAATAGTTACCAGCTCGGCAGCTCGAATGCGGGCGTCGTGGCTCCCTCTCCCGGAGGGAGAGGGCCGGGGTGAGGGGGAAGGGTACGAGCTATCACCACTTTCTACCGATTCTCATTGGAACTTGGTTTGTAAGCGTCGTTTGGCGGTCACTGACCGTCACTACAGTCCGGGCAGCAACTGCACGCCGTTTCCGTTCTCCGTCGGGAAGTACGGACGGCCTTTTTCCACGCGCACGCCGGTGGCGATGTCCTTGGCGATCAGCACCGCGCCGTCCATGTCCACGTAGTCGAGCAGCGGCAGGAGCTGCGCGATGGCCGAGATGCCCACGCTGCTCTCGCACATGCAGCCGACCATGGTTTGCAGGCCGAGTTCACGCGCGCGGCGCACCATGCGCAGGGCCGGAGTCAAGCCGCCGGCCTTGGTGAGCTTTACGTTGACGCCGTGGAAATGTCCGGCGCAACGGTCCACGTCCTCGGGCACGAGGCAGCTTTCGTCTGCGAGAATAGGAAGGGCTGACGCAGCGTGCAGCCGTTTCATGCCCGCCCAATCACCGGCAGGAAGCGGTTGCTCGATGAATTCAACCCCCAACTTTTTCAACTCCGGCGCGAAGGCCAGCGTCTGCTCCACGCTCCACGCACAGTTTGCGTCCACGCGGAACGTGGCCTCGGTGTGGTTCCGCAGCTCCCGGACAATCGCGAGATCGTCGGGCGTGCCGAGCTTGATCTTGTAAATGGGCCAGCCCTCGAACTCGCGGAGCTTTGCGACCATCACCGGCAGGGAGTCGATGCCGATCGTGTAATTGCTCAACGGTCCGCCGCGCTGCTGCAGCCCCCAGAGTTTCCAGACGGGCTGGCCGATACGTTTGCCCCAGAGGTCGTGCGCGGCCTGGTCCAGCGCGCACATGGCGAAACGGTTGTGACCGAGGACGGGCAGCAACCGGTCCCAGAGCGACGCGGGATCGTCGAGGGATTCGGCCTCGATGCGTGGGCGGACGGCTTCCAGAGCGGCCAGCATGCCCGGTGCGGTGAAGGCCTGGTAGGCCGAACCGGACGCCCCTTCGCCGTAGCCGGTGAAACCGTCGGCACTCAACTCCACGAGCAGGTTTTGCTGCAAGGTGATGGAGCCAACCGAAATGGTAAACGCGTGCCGCAAGGGCAGATCAATGAGTTTAAGCCGGAGCTGCATGGAGTGAAATGATGCGTTGCTTGCCGTTTGCGATGCGGTGGAATCAGAACTGGGGCCGGCGGGCCTTGTCGATGACGAAGTGACGAAGTGGGTAAGCGTTTTGGCCTGCGGCGGGAACCGGAGTTCCACGCCACCCGGGCGACCGGCGACACGGGTAGGGACGTGTTCCCCCACGTCTCCATTTCGAGCGGAGCGAGGCGAATACCGTGAGCATCTCCGGATCGTACGATGGAACCATGTCGCCCGCTTTTTGTCCCAAGATGCCCGCACCGCCCATGTCGAGCTGTCGATCATTGAATTAGGGAAACGCGCCGATAACGGAATATACAAGTTGTAACTTGACGAAGCTGTAGATCTGAATAGTTTTAGGACCATGCAGGTGCGATTTCATAAGCGGGCGGCTTTTACCTTGATTGAACTGCTGGTGGTTATTGCCATCATAGCCATCCTGGCGGGGATGCTGCTGCCGGCGCTGGCCAAGGCGAAACAAAAGGCCCACCTGGCCAAATGCACCAGCAACTTGAAGCAGATCACCCTGGCAATGCTGACATACGCCTCGGATTACGAAGATCGGTTTCCGGTGCATACCAGTTGGGCCAACATGGGCGGCCAGACGCCGACGGCCAATCCCGTGTTTACACTCCAACCCGCCTACCTGGCATCGACTCCGGAAAGCCAGCGGGTGCTCAACAGCTACACCGCGGGCGGCGCTGTTTACAACTGTCCCCGGGATGCAGGTGATTCCTACAACCTGTCCATCCCGCTCTATTCTACCCAGGTCAAAAAGTGTTTCGAGAGTTACGGGACGAGCTATATGGTGGAATACTCGGCCGACTGCTATGGGGTGGCGAAGGTGACGGACAACACCCCGGCTGGCACGCTGCGCACGTCCAGCATCACCCGGAGTGTTGACATGAAATTCCTCCTCGCCGATTGGAACTGGTCTGCCAGCCGGGCCAAGAACGTCCCGGCCGGGGTTTGGCATAACCGGTTTAACGAGGACCGGGCGAATGTCGGATGGGCCGACGGGCATGTGGAATATTTTCAGTTTCCGGCCGGCTTCCCTGCCTTGAGTGTGAATGTTACGCCGGACCCGACTGTGCGTCCGTACTGGTGAAGGTTCGGTCGGCCGGGGTCTCTTTCCTGACTCGCTTTTTGCCGGTGCCTTGGCTCACTAGGACACCGTGAAATTCATTTGTGTCTTAAGCATTGCCTGGATGACCTGCCTGGCCGCGGCGGCGGCAGACCGGCCGGTCCGGCCGGTCCGGCCGAACATCGTCTTCCTGCTCGTGGATGACCTCCGCTGGAACGCGCTGGGCTTCATGGGGGACAAGATCGTCCAGTCGCCGAGCATCGACCGGCTGGCGGCACGCGAGCCGTCGGCCTTCACGCCCACGGCGAAAAGCACGCGCAGGCCGGGGGCGAGCGTCACGTCGGGGAGTTGCCACGGGGCGGACCCGGTTTCGCCGAGGATGCGGTGGCCGTCGTGAAACTCGATCTTCACATAGTTGCCGGTGATTGTGGCCGAGAAGGTGTGGCGGTCCTTCGCGGCAAGCGGGCCGTCATAGCCCAGTCCGCAATCAGGGCCGCCCCACTTCCCGTCGCGCTTCTGGTAAGTACATTTGGGCCCGGTGATTTCCACGTCCGTACAGGCCGAGTGATAGGAGCGCCATGACCACGCGGCGTATTCGTCGGGAAACCACACGGGATACTTGGCGTCCTTGAGCCTCGTGTCGCCAGCGGGCGCGATGGGGTTCCAACTGCTGACGGGCCCGAAGTCGCCCGCCCAACCTTGCTCGCGCGTGATGGGTTTCAATTTCACGGGCTGCCCAGGCGGCGGCAACTCCGCTGGCAGCCGAGTGGCAATGCAGCGGTCCAGATAAGCCATGAAGAAATTGAACTTCGAGTAGATGCCGTGATCGAAGCCGTAGGTGGTGGCGCGGCAGCTCAAATCGGCCGGCGCATCGCCGTCGTTTTTGTACGTGCGTTCCCCGGCACGCAGTTCGTTCTTCGGGATTTCCCAGGCGAATACGAAGGGTACCTTACGCGTGAGTTCGGGAAACTGCCGGAGCCGGTTGGGAAAGGAATCACTCCACGCGAGCACGCGATCTGGTGCCCGCTTGAACAGGTCGGCGCAGAGGTGCGAGCCGTTCTGTCCCAGCCAGCCGACGAGCGATGCGGTGGCGAGTTCGGGGTGCTGGGTTTCCTTCGCCGCCTGATCGAGATAGCGCAGCAGCAAGCCCATGTCCTGCATGGGATGGCCGAGCTGAAACCGCCCGTTGCGGTTGTCGTTGACGCCCAGGTCGAACTCGAACGGCCACGGGACGGTGACCAGCGCGAAATTCCAGAGGTCGGCCAGTTCACGTGGATCGCCGCTGTGAAACACAAAGCAGACGAAGACCCCGCGCACGGGCTGCCCGCAGGACGGCAGGTAGAGCTGGACGTGATCCTTGTCTTCGCGGACGGCGCTCCATTTAGGTTTGCTGTCGAGCCGCAGGACCGGCAGCCAGCCGGGCGGAAAGGTGTCAGCCGCCAGGAGCCGCCCCGCCAGTAATAGCAACGCGAGACCGGTGAACAAGGAACGGACTGATTTCATGGCGAGCCCCACACGTTGCAACGGCCGACACCACGGCGGCCCCGTCAGGCCAGCAGTTCCGGCAGCGGCCCCTTGAGCTTCAGGTCCTTCAAATTCGCATCGCTCAGGCCGAAGGTGTCGCGGTGGACGCCGGCGGCTTCGAGCAGGGTGAGGTAAAAATTCGCCGTGGTCCGATGGGCGGCGTGGCCGTAGCGCGGGTAGTTGAGGAAACGTCCAGCGGTCTTGAGCCTGCCGCCACAGTTGCCCAGCAGGACCATCGGCCATTCCCAGCAGCGCGAGTGATGATGCTCGGCGGCGTCGCTCAGATACACGATGACGGTGTTATCGAGCATCGTGCCCCGGTCTTCGGGGATGGCCTGCAGTTTCTTCGCGAGCCGTGCCATCTGTTCGAAGTGAAAACGCCGGATGGTGATGGCCAAGTCATCCCACGGACGGCCGTTAAGCTCCTTGCCGTGACCGATGCTGTGCTTGTCCAATGGAATCCCCAGCCCGCCGAAGCGCACGCTGAAAAAGGGATCACCGCAGCCGCTGGCGAGCACGAGGACGTTTGTCAGCCCGGCGGTCAGCGCGGCAGCCCCGATGTCAAAGCCGGCATCCAGCCGGTCGGTCTCGACCTCGGAACGGAACTTGTCCGTCACCACGGGGGCCTTGGCCCGGAGCGTGTTCTGGATCTCGTTCAGCCGGCTGTGCCGGTCCTTCATGGCCTCGAAGGCCCCGAGGTAACTGCCCAACCGCTCACGCTCCGCCGCCGGCAGCGTGCGCTCGACGCGCTTCACATCATCCACCATGAAGTCGAGAAGGTTGCCGCGCGCGACGAATTCCTCCCGTCCCACGCCCTGCGCCACGCTGCCGAACAGCTCGTTGTAGGCGAGGTCAGGGCGGCACTGGATGGGCGCGGCCTTGTCCGGCCCCCACGCGGAGATGTTGTAAATGATGCTGTGCTCTGCGCGGTCCGAAATGCCCAGCCCCACGCGCGGAAAGAGCGAGGGCACGGCTTTCGCCAGCGCGCAGTCAATCGTCTCGCCTGCCGCGCCCTTTTTCGACGAGTAGCAGCCGAGCGCGCCGTAGTTGTTCGAGTGCCCGCCACCACAGACCCGGGCGGAGAGGCCCTGGATTATGGTGAGCCGGTCCTTGAACTCGGCCAGCGGCTCCATCGCGCGGGGCAGTTCGTGCTGGGCCAGCGGCAGGTCCACGAGCCCGCCGGCGTCATTCTGGTTTTGGGCGTTGCGCGGGCGGGTGAGAGTCTTGGGCTGCACCTGCTCGGGGTTCACGCCATTGCCTTCGATCACAAAAACGAAACGGCGGGGTGCCGGAGCGCCGGCCGACTCGGCTTCGACCCGTTGCAGCACCGGTGCGAGCAAGGCCCCGCCGGCACCCAGCGAGGTGCCGTGGAGGAAGGAACGGCGAGTGAGAAAGTTCATGGCTTCGCTGTTGTAACGGACGCGGTTGGAGAGGCGGGATTCACCCGATAGAGGAAGGCATCGCTGGTGAGCAGGCTGACGAGCAAGGCCTTGAAGCTCCCGCCGCTCCCGACATACGCTTGGTCCGCCGCCTGCAGCACCGGCGCATCGGCCAGGGTTTCGTTGCGCCCCAGCCAGTAGCGGAAGGCGTGGCGGACGAAGACCTGGCGCACGCGCTCGCTGCCGGCGAGTTTGTGAATCAAGGCAAGCGGATCGGCGACTTCCCCGTCGAGCCGGGCATCGCCGGTCAGCGCGACCACGCTGCGAGTGTTGAGCGGCGCTTCCTTGAACACGGGACCGAGCGCCCGGCCCTTCTTGTCCACGTTCGCGGCGGTGGCCGCCTTGTCCTGCACGCGCTCGGTGGTGCGCGCCCGGCCGAAATGATCGAACGCCTCGAAGGGCATCCCCAGTGGATTCATGCGCTGGTGGCACTGCCAGCAGTACTCCGCCTTCGTCCCTTCGAGGCGTTGCCGCAGTGTCTGCTCGGGCGCGTTGGGCAATTGGGCGTCCACCGTGATGGGCAGGTCGGGCACGGTGCCGCCCAGGAGCCGCTCGCGGACCCACTTGCCGCGCGTGATGGGATGGTTGTCGAAGTTCATCGAGAAGGCCACAAGCCAGCTCGGCTGCGTGAGGATGCCAGCGTGCTGGCCGTCCAGCTCCACGGGCTGTTCCGCAGTCCACGACCAGCCGGCGGGCAGGCCGTAGGCACGGTGAATGTCTTTCTTCCCGTCGAAGGCGCGCTTCGGGGTCTTCTTCTTGGTGTCCACGGCGAAGTTGACGAACGCCTTGCGCGTGGTGAGCAGTTCGCGGAAGACATCGCGGTCCTGGGCGAGGAAGAACTCCACCAGCCGGTCCGTGTCGCTCACCAGCACGCGCGCCTCGTGGTCCTTGTTCTCCTTGTCATCCTTGAAGACCTCGGTCGCGTGCGGGTAGCCGAAGAACTCGCGGAAGAAACGCAGAATGCGCGGCTTGGCCAGCGAATCATCCGCCAGCATCCGGCGCACTTCGTTCGCGGCGGATTCACGCGACGCGGCGAACTGGCCTTTGTCCAGCGCGCCTTGGAGCGTGCGATCCGGCGGCCGGTCCGTGAGCGCGAAGCTCAACGCGCCGGCTAGTTCGCGCGGCGACAACAGCCGCCGACCGTGGGCGTCCGGCTTCCCCGCCCCCAGCTCGATGCGGAAGATCGCCTCGGGCAGCAGCAGCACGGCCGCGAGCGCGGTTCGCACTCCCGTGACCTGCCCGGAGTCGGCAATGTTCCGGCGCATGAACGCGGTGAACCGGGTGCGTTCCTCGGCGGTCGGCTCCCGGCGCAGGACCAGCTTGAACTGCCGTTCGAGGGCAGCACGAATTTGCGCGTCGGTCGGCGGCGCGTTCGTATCCATCAGCGAGACGAGTTCGCGCGGCGTGTTGCCGGCCCCCTTGAACTTCCCGTCCTCGTAGCTGAAACGTGTCTGCGCCGCAACAATCGCATCGGCATTGCGCAGCAGCAGACTGGTCGTCGGCTCGTCCACGGTGAAGCCGCTGGCGAAGTCCTTGAACCCCTCGCCAGTGAGCGTGGAGAAGGGCTGCGTCACGCCGCGCGCGTTCTTCCCCACCTCGCTACGGAGCAGTTCATCGTAAATCTGCGGGCTGATGCGCCACAGCCGCGCGGCGGTGGCGGGCGGCGGCGTGCCGGGCACGGTGTTCGTGGTGAAGAGCGTCTCGTGACTGACGCGGTTGCCGCCTCCGGGCAGTTCCAGTGCCGGGGGTGGCACCAGCCGGTGCCCGGCCCGCGCGAACTCCGCCGTGAGCCAGTTCACCACGCGTCCACTGGCATGGGGACTCGGGTGCGGTTCGTCCTCAGGCGGCATTTCGCCGAGCCAGAGCTTTTCGGCCACCCGCGCCCAGATTTCGCGGGCTTTCTCCGACGTGAGCGAACCATCCAATTGATGCAGGGCGAGCTTGCCCGCCTGTTTCCTTTCCCCGTGGCATTTGACGCAGTGCTGCGTGAGGAAGGGGCGGACGTCGGTTTCAAATCGGAGCGCACCAGGTTCCGCCGCCCCGCAGGCCAGCCGGGCCAGCCCGAGGCAGAGACCCGAAAGTAACAACGCCAGACGCAGGACAGGGCTCATGCAGTTGTCCACTCACTAGCCGATGGCTTCCAGCTCGTCCAGTCTGGATGCCAGCAGAAGCGATTGGCCGGAAGAATTCTTTGGTCACAGGTGGAACACCGATGAAACACGGATGGGGATGAGCCGAACGCATCGGGCGCATCTTCGCACTGCCCTCGGAGCGCGGCTGTGTCCCGCTCGGCGCGGGATCAGCCGCAGCAACGTCGGAGTTTCGAAGGGGGTGTAACGCCGCAACGCCTCCGGCCAGGCGCAGCCGCTGCGGCTGGTCTACGCGACACAGACGCGCTCCGGAAGATTTCGCACCCCGGGGGCCGGGTCGAGATGCGCCCAACGCAGGCGCTTGCCCAACAACGTCTTTGTGTTCCACGGCATGCCCACAGTACACACCCTAAATGCCAACCAAAGTGTTACCCATGTGTTTGCACCGTGCCCAAGTCGCACCCCGGATAGGAAGAAACTGATCTGCGCGCCCCCCATAACATGCAGCAACATCTTCCTTCCCGCACGGCCGGTTCCTCCCCTAGCCTCGCAGCATGATTCCTCGCAGCCTGTCATGGCTCGTTACACTCGCGGCGCTCTGCGTGGTCGCGCTCGCGGCGGACGGTGGTGGAGCCGTTGAACTGGCCTGGGCGGGCAAGCCGATGCAAGCGGTGGTCATTGCGGCCAAGGCTTCCACGCGGGTGCAGCAGGCCGCCAAGACGCTGGCAGCGCACTTGAGCCGCATCACCGGCGGCGAGTTTCAAGTGCAGCCCGGTGATGGCCAAACCGAACTCGCCCTGGGCCTCGTAACGGACTTTCCCGCGCTGAATGTAGCCGATCGCTTCCACCCGGAGGACCCTACGAAGCTCGAGGACTATCTCCTCCGCACTCACACTCGCGGGGCATTGCTCGTTGGCGCGACCGATCTCGCGGTGGAGCACGCCATCTGGGATTTCCTGCACACGCTCGGCTACCGGCAGTTCTTCCCCGGCAAGCATTGGGAGGTCGTTCCGTCACGTCGAGATTTGAGCGTCACCCTGGATCGCTTCGAGCATCCCAGCTACTACTCGCGCCGCATCTGGTATGGTTTTGGCGCGTGGGATTACGCCGAGCAGCCCTACCGCGACTGGTGCACGAAAAACCGGGCTGTGGCGGGCATCGAACTGCACACCGGCCATGCCTACGACGGCATCATCAAGCGCAACAAGGCCGCCTTCGACACGCACCCGGAATACTACGGCCTCTTCAACGGCCAGCGCCGTTCCACCAAAATTTGCATCGGCAATCCTGCGGTGCGGAAGCTCGTCGTGGCCGATGCCCAGGCCCAGTTCGAGAAGAACCCCGAGCTGCAGTCCGTGAGCGTGGACCCGAGCGATGGCGGTGGCTGGTGCGAATGCGAGGACTGCAAGAAACTCGGCTCGATCTCGGACCGCGCGTTGACCCTGGCCAACGAAGTCGCGGCGGGCCTCACCGGGAAGAACGCGGACAAGCTCGTGGGCATGTATGCCTACAGCCAGCACTCGCCCCCGCCCAGTCTCAAGGCTCATCCGCGCGTGGTCGTCAGCACTGCCACGGCGTTCATCACGGGCGGCTTCAGCGTGGATCAACTGCTCGCTGGCTGGGGCAAACAAACCTCCATGCTGGGCATCCGCGAGTATTACAGCGTGAACACCTGGGATCGCGATCTGCCCGGGGCGGCGCGCGGCGGACGCGTTGATTACCTGAAGCGTTCCATCCCGCATTTCCACGAACAGGGCGCCCGCTTCCTCTCCGCCGAGTCCAGCGACAACTGGGGACCGAACGGCCTCGGCTATTACGTGGCCTCACGCATCCTGTGGGATGTGCGCGAGGCGAACCGGACCGATGCGTTGGTCGCGGACTTTTTGGAGCAGAGCTTCGGCCCGGCCCGCGCGCCGATGACGAAGTTCTATGAGTTGCTCACCGCCGAGAAGCGACCACCGCTGTGCGATGATTTGCTGGGCCGGATGTTCCAGTTGCTCAGTGAAGCCCGGAAGCTCACCACTGACCCCGCCATCCACGCGCGGCTGGACGATCTCACGCTCTACACCCGCTACGTCGAACTTTGGCTCGATTACTCAACGGCCAGCGGCACCGCCCGGCAGTCGGCCTTCGAGCAGTTGATCCGCCACACCTACCGGATGCGCGGGACCATGATGGTCCACGCCAAGGCGCTTTACCGTGACCTCGATAACCGGGACAAGTCCGTGAACATTCCCAGCGAGGCCCGGTGGAATGTGCCCGAGGTCAAGAACCCGTGGAAGAAGAGCGATCCCTTCCCCCGCGAGGAACTCGACGACCTGGCGCGCCGGGGCATCGCGAATCACCAACTGCTGGCGTTTGCCCCCATCGGCTTCAGCGCGACCCTGGTTCCCGCTGCCGCACTGCAACTCACCGCGCCCAAACCCGGCAACTTCGGCGGCATGAGCCGGGGCACCCGGACTTACCACACCTGGGTGGCCAAAGCCCCGGCCACGCTCAAGTTCACGGCCGCAGCGGGTTTGATCTACAACTCGCGCGGCGCGGCCAAGCTCGACCTCTTCCCGGAGGCCGAGCCCGAGGGCAAGGCCGTGGCGCACGCGGAGGTCGCCCCGGACAAGGCGGAGCACGCGGTGGAATTCACCACGACCTTCACCGGTCTGCATCGCCTGGTGGTCAACGACAGTGCGGCGGGGACGGCCGTGAACTTGCCCGAAGGCATGCCCGTCGTGGTGCAGTCGAGCTTCGACGAACCGGCGGCCTTTCACGGGCGTTGGACCCTGGCCTTCTACGTGCCACCGGGGACGAAAATCGTCGGCGGCTTTGCGTCCGGACCCGGAACCCTGGTGGATGGCGAGGGCAAGAAAGTCCACGAGTTTGACGCCAAGCCCGGCTATTTCAGCATCCCGGTCGCGAAGGATCAGGATGGCAAGCTGTGGCAGTTCCAGAACACCGCCGGATCGCGCCTGCTCATGACGGTCCCACCCTACCTTGCGCGGAGTGGCAGTGAACTGCTGCTCCCGCAGGAAGTGTTGAAGGCACAAATTAAATAGCCGCAAAGCACAGCTCATCGTTGCGGGCCGCCCGCCGACTTGGCAACCTCACCTCCATGTTTTCGCTGAAAGATAAAATCTCGCTCGTCACTGGCGCGGGCTCCGGCATCGGAGCCGCCATCGCCGCCACCTTCGCCCAGGCCGGTGCGTTTGTGTTCGTCACCGACCGCGATGAAAAGGCCGGGCAGGCCACCGTGGACGCCCTGCGCAGCGTCGGTGGCAAGGGTGAGTTTCTCGCGCTCGACGTGAGCAACGAAGCCGACTGCGAACGCGTGGCCACCGCCGTGAAGTCCTGCTTCAACCGCCTCGACGTGCTCGTGAACAACGCCGGCATCGGTCACGTGGGCACCATGCTCACCACATCCGGCGCGGACCTCGACCGCCTCTACGCCGTCAACGTGCGCGGCGTGTTCAACGTCACCAAGGTCTTCCTACCCGGCATGGTCGAGCGCAAGTCCGGCAGCATCGTGAACATCGCCAGCATTGGCGCAGTCGTCGGTGTAAAGGACCGTCTCGCCTACGTCACCACGAAGTTTGCCATCGCCGGCATGACCAAGGCCCTCGCCCTCGACCATGCGCTCGACGGCGTACGCGCAAATGCCATCTGCCCCGGCCGCGTGGAAACGCCGTTCGTGACGGGCTGGCTGAAAAAATACCCCGACCCCGAGAAGGCCTACCGCGACGCCTGCGCCACGCAAGCCGTGAACCGCATGGGCAAGCCCGAGGAAATCGCCGCCGCCGCCCTCTACCTCGCCAGTGACGAGGCCGGGTTCGTGACTGGCACGGAGTTCATCATTGATGGCGGGTTCAGCGCGGGGAAGTAAACCGGTCCAACTTCCCGTTCGTTGAACGTCAGTTCGAGTGCTTCAATGGCGCTGGGCGAAGCGCCAACCCTAATTTCAAACGACTCAAACCCCGCGGTCGCAGACCGCCGCTACAGCGGATCGGCAGACGGTCACCGCTTGCCCATCCGCTCCAGCAGCTTCGCGTGGATGTTCCCGAAGCCGCCGTTGGTGAAGACGCAGATCACGTCGCCACCCTGCGCCTGCTGGCCGAGGTGACGCACAATGGTGTCCACGTCCGGCAGGAACTGTGCCCGTTTGCCATTGGCTTTGAGGTCGGCCTCCAGCTTGGTGGTGTTGAGCCGCTCCTCCGGCGTGAGGACGTTGGCGAAAGCGACTTCTGCGATGATGACCTCGTCCGCCTCACCGAACGCCGTGGGAAAATCATTCTGAAACACATTGCGCCGCGTGCTCTGCGTGCGCGGCTCGAAGACGGCCCAGAGCTTCTGGCTCGGATACTTGATGCGCAGCGCCTTGAGCGTCTCGCGGATGGCCGTGGGGTGATGGCCAAAGTCGTCCACCACCGTCACGCCGCCGGCGATGCCCCGCACCTCCATGCGACGCTTCACGCCCTTGAACGTGTCGAATGCCGCCTGTATCTGCTTGTTCGAAAGACCGCAGTGCTTCGCCGCGCCGACGACCGCCAGCGCGTTGCGCACGTTCAACTCGCCAACCATGTTGAGGTGGAACTTGCAGCTCGGCAGCTCGAACTCGCTGGCCGTCGCGCCGAAACGCAGATGCGTCGCGCGCACGGCATTGTTTTCGCCCAGGCCGAAGCGTTTCACCGGGCAGTGCGTCACATCGAGCAGCGGCGCGAGGTTGGCGTCGTCACCGTTGCCCAGCAGGAGGCCGTTGCGCGGGATGAGGCGGATGAGATGGGAGAAGCTTTTCTGAACAGCGGCGACATCCGCGAAGATGTCCGCGTGATCAAGTTCCAAGTTGTTGACGATGGCGACTTCGGGAAGGTAGTGAACGAACTTGCTGCGTTTGTCGAAGAACGCGGTGTCATATTCGTCACCTTCGATGATGAACCATTCGCTGTCCGTGAAGCGTGCTCCCGCGCCCAGGTTGCTCGGGATGCCGCCGATGAGATAGCTCGGATTCAGCCCCGCGCTCTCAAAGACCCAGGTGAGCAGCGAAGTGGTGGTGGTCTTGCCATGCGTGCCGCTGACGACGAGCGAGCGCTTGCCGCGAATGAAAAACTCCTTCAACAGCTCGGGCAGCGAGCAATAGCGCAGCTTGCGGTCCAGCACCGCCTCGACCTCGGGGTTGCCGCGCGACATGGCGTTGCCGATGACCACGAGGTCCGGCTTGGTGGCAAGGTTCTTTTCGTCGAACCCGGAAATGACCTCCACCTTGCGCTCGGCGAGGAAGGTGGACATGGGCGGATAGACATTGGTGTCCGAGCCGGTGACGCGGAAACCGCGCTCCTGCATCGCCGCCGCCGCACTGGCCATGGCCGTGCCGCAAATCCCCACGAAGTGAACTGAACGAATGTCCGAAAGCATGGGCGAGATGATGCGAGATGACGGCGGCGAGGGAAGCAGGAATTCTCCCGGCAACGAAATTCTTTGATTGCAGTCATCCCGCAATCGGGACCGGCTCGCCGTTCAAGGCCTAGGCATCCTCGGTCAGCAGATCGGCCACGGTGGTCCGCAGGTCGGTGATGGTAAACGGTTTGGCCAGTGCCCGATGCGCTCCAAGTCGCTTGGCCATTTCCAGGAAGGACATGCCGTGCGTGGGATTGCCGCCCGACATGGCGATGATCTTCAGTTCCGGATTCGTCTTGCGCAGTTGCATGATCGTTTCCAGCCCTTCCTTGCGCGGCATGAACAGGTCGATCAGCACCAGATCGGGGTGCTCGGTGCGGACCATCATGAGCGCCTGCTCGCCATCCCGCGCCGTGACCACGACGTGTTCGTCCAAGGCCAGCGCACGGTTCACCACCTCCAGCACTGAAGGTTCGTCGTCCGCGATGAGTATCTTTGCCATGCTCCAGAACGAAATCTGACGTGACAGTCGCACCACCGGTAAAAACGCGCAAGCCCGGACATGCCCACCCAACGGTAATCGTCCAGGTAACTTTCCAGTTACCGCAGGTCCCGCCCGTACCGCTCCCATTTGCCGCGCAGTTCGGCCAGCCGCGGCGCGTGGGATGGATCGTTCAGCAAGTTGCGCTCCTCCAGCGGGTCGGTCTGGAGGTCGTAAAGCTCCTCCTTGACCGGCGTCTCGGCGATCCAACGCAGATACTTCCAACGCTCGGTGCGCACGCCCTCACTCTGCGGGATGCGGGCCGCGACCGAGTGATGTTCGTAAAAGAACTCGGTGCGCCAGTCCTTCGGAGCCGCGCCGCTGAGTAACGGCACCAGGCTGCGCCCCTGCATTACGGGCGGCACCGCCACGCCCGCCATCGCCAGCATTGTTGGCGCGAAGTCCACGTTCAGCACCATCGCGGCCGAGCGGCGGCCCACTGTCTTCGGCAGCCGGGGATCATAGATGAACAACGGCACGCGGATGTCCTCCTCGTACATAAACCACTTGTCCGCCATGCCGCGCTCGCCAAAGGCGAACCCGTTGTCGCCGTTGAACATGATTACCGTGTTGTCGGCCAGGCCGCGCTTCTCCAGTTCCGCCACTATACGTCCCACCTCACGGTCCACGCCCGTGATGAGTCGGTAGTAATCCCGCAGGATGCGCTGGGTCTTCTCCGGCGTGTCGAACCGCCAGTGCCAGCGCGTGCGCCCCTCGGACTTCTGCACGGACTCAGGCAGCCGCTGGAACGCTTCCTCGGACGCCAGCTTGGGCAAGGGAAAGATCACGTCCTTGTACAGCTCCTCGTCACGCGGGTCCGGCTCGAACTCGCGCGGCTTGCCGTCGCGCGCGTGCACGGCGTTGAAGCTGACCGACAGGCAAAAGGATTTGCCCTGGTCACAACCGCCAAGGAACTCCAAGGCCTCGTTGCCGAACCGCGCCGTCTTGTGCGTGCGCGTCGGGTCATTCTTCTCGATGAACTCACCGGCCTGCCCCGGCAGCCCTTTCCAATAATCAAATGCCTTCGCCTTGGCTTCCGTCTCCTTCACGGACCCCACGCCATACTTGCCGATGAAGCCCGTGCGGAACCCTGCCGTACGCAGTTGGGCCGGATACGTATTTTCCCACGCCGCCCCGTTCAACCCGCGCACGAAGTCCTCGATCCCATGGCGCCGCATCCATTGCCCCGAAAAGATGCTCGCGCGGCTGACGGAGCAAATGGACGTGGTGACAAAGCAGTTGTCGAACACCGTGCTTCGTGCCGCCAGCCGGTCGATGTTCGGCGACTGGACGATCTTGTCCCCCATGAAGCCCAGCGCGTTCCAGCGCAGGTCATCCACGAGCAGGAAAACGAAGTTCGGCCGGACCGGCGGGTCGGCCGCCGCCGCAGCAAAGCAGGTCAGCCAGGCGATGCCTAAAAAAGAGATGAATTTCACGGAGCCCTAGTGAGCCAGAGCCCGACCCAAAAGCCAACCGTGTCGTGGATGTGGTGGGACGCGTTACTGGGCGCAACCCGGTTTCTTGCAACTGCCGGACGGAGCACTGTCACCGGCATTGCGAAGCCCCCGGGATTCGACGTCCGATAACCCAACCCTGGCGGGCACCCCGGGCTTTGGGGTGGCACCCGCGTCTCGCGGGTCGGTTCGGGCGACCCGCCCGAACCGCTGGCGTACGGAACCCTGTTGCATACGGCTATCATGGAATGCACGTCCGTCCAAAGTTTTCGGCGGGACGCCGAAAACTACCCGCGAGACGCGGGTGCCACCCGAGGCCTACGTACTTGCACACCGGGATGCACCGTAGGGAGCCTTCTCCCTTCGCGGAGCGAGGGGAGAAGGTGGCCGGAGGCCGGATGAGGGGTGCGGCCACCCTCGCCCACGCACGCCACCCCTCACTCCAACCCTCTCCCCTTGCTCCGCAAAGGGAGAGGGAGTCGAACGCCTGCGAACTCGTCGCCTCACCGCACGCGGACGAACATTTTTCCGGGCAACTGGCGGACCATGCGCTTCATCTCCAGGCTGAGGAGCCCCACGGAGACGGCCGAGGTGGGCAGGCCGCAGGTGCGGATGATTTCGTCGATGTGCGTTTCCTCTTTGGTGACGACGTCGAGGATCTTGGCTTCGTTCTCCGACAAGGACAGCGCGGGTAACACGCCGGTCTCGGCAGGGGAGGCGGGTTTGTTGGACGCGGGGAAGAGATACTCGAACTCGCTCAACACATCTTCCGCGCCCTCGCAGAGTTTCGCGCCTTTCTTGATGAGGTCGTGGCAGCCCTTGCTGCGCGGTGAGTCGATGCGCCCAGGCACGGCAAAGACCTGCCGGCCGTAGTCGGTTGCGAAGTTGGCCGTGATGAGCGCGCCGCTGGAGAGGTTCGCCTCGACGACGACGGTGCCCAGGGTCATGCCCGCGACGATGCGGTTGCGGATGGGGAAGGTCTGCTTGTCGGCAGGGCGGTTGAACGGGAACTGCGTGATGACCGCGCCGTTTGCAGAGATGCGCGCGAACAATTCGGCGTTCTCCGGGGGAAAGACGAGGTTGATGCCTGTCCCCAACACGGCGACCGTGCGGCCCTTGGCTGCCATCGCACCCTGATGCGCTGCGGTGTCGATGCCCCGCGCGCCGCCGCTGATCACGGTGACGCCGACGTAGGCGAGCTGGTAGGCGAGCTTGCGCGCGGTCTCGAGACCGTAGCTGGTGGTCTGCCGCGAGCCGACGAGGGCGATGGAGTTTTTGTCTTTCGCGGTCAAGGTGCCCCACACATAGAGGGCAATGGGCGGGTCATAGATCTGCCGCAATAGTTCGGGATAGTCGGCGTCCGCCTGGGTGAGCACATGGCAGCCGAAGTCGGAGATGCGTTTGAGTTCGCCGCTCAAGTCCACGTTGCTTTCCCAGCCGCAGATCGCGTCGGCCGTGTCCGCACCGATGCCGCGCACCTGAAGGAGCTGTTGCTTGTTCGCCTGGAAAATCACCGGGGCCTCGCCGAAGTGGTCGAGCAACTGGCGGACGCGCACGGGCCCGACATGCTCGATCAAGTTGAGGGCTATGAACGCCTCCTTGGTGGTCATGCGTAATCGAATAGCCGAGCCGGGTTTGGGCGGCAAGCCGGGAGTGTGGGGGCTGTAGCGCGGGGGTGCATTATGACACTGCTCCGGGGCGCGATATCTACCGGAGCGCGGCTGTGTCGCGGAGACCAGCCGCAGCAGCTGCGCTTGGCAGGAGGCGTTGAAGCATTTCGCTCCCGCTCGGCACTCTGACGTTGCTGCGGCTGATCCCGCGCCGAGCGGGACACAGCCGCGCTCCGGGGGCAGTGTCAAGATGCGGTCGTAGCGCGGGGGAGCATCGCATCTTTTTCTCACCATCGAAACGGTCTTCGACCGTCCCAGAGGGACTTTCGAACTTAGCCCGGCGTTTCAACGCCGGGATGGGCCGGGAATTGCGGACCGTCCCTCCGGGACTTGGCTTTTCTCCCCTTCGTTCCCGGCGTTGAAACGCCGGGCTATTTCCAAGTGTCCCTCCGGGACGAATCGCCACCAAGCCCCCCCCCAATCTCCGCCGCCTGGATCGTGGGGCTGCAAGAAAGAGCTGCGGTCGTAGCGCGGGCAACCTTGCCCGCGCTACGTTGTTTGGTTCACTTCGGCAGCAACTGCACGGCGTCGGCGTGGACGTTGCCGTCGGCGGGCTTGCCGCCGATCGTGATGACGGCGGGTTTGCCGGGCGCGAACCTGAAGGTGCCGAGGCTGAGGAAGTTCTGCGGGAGCGGGGGCTTGTTGCGCTGGTTGATGGTGGTCTCCTTCAGGCCGTCGGCGCTCTCGATGGCGATGCGGGTGTTGGTGGCGCGGTTCTCGTGCGGGCTGTAGCTCACGCGGACTTCGTAGTCGCCGGCTTTCTCAATCGTGAACTCGTAGCGGGCCGCGCCGTCCTCCTTCGCGCCCCGGTAGCGGTAGCCGGTGGCGACGTAGGGCTGGAGCGAGGGGTTGCTGGCGGCGGTCCACTTGCCGGTGAGCTTGGCCTGCGCGTCGTCGAGCACGAGGCCGGGAAGTTTCTTTGGGTCAACGCCCATTTCGCCGACGGCTTCGGGGGCGACGGAGGCGGTGGGCAGGGGCTTGTAGTCGGACGGGAGTTTCGGTTCGTCGTTCACGTTGTCGCGGCGGGCGGCTCCGGGGAGTTTGAGCAGGGCCTGCAACTCGGGGTAGTGCGAGTGATAGATGGCTCGCGGCGTGGTGCTGTGTTTGATGCAGAGGCTCGCGGCCTTGCCGACGACTTCGCCGATCATGCCGCCGGTCTTCATCACGCGCACGGTGCCCAGCGCCTCGTGAGTGACGCTGACGTTGCGGCCGGCCATGAAGAGGTTGTCGATATTGCGCGAGTAGAAGCAGCGGTAGGGCACCGGGTAGCCGTGCTGGCGGTCCACGGCCTTGTCAAAGACGGCCTTGGAGATGAAGGGGTCGTTCGGGAACTTCTTGGCGTACTGTTCCTTCGGGTAGTGGAGGTCGATGTCCCAGGTCGTGGGCACGGTGCCGTCCGGGAACTGCTTCTTGGTGCTGATGTCCTCGCGGGTGAGGATGACATCGCCGAGGAGCTGGCGGCTCTCGCGCGTGCCGCCGACGTAGGCGATCCAATCGAGCTTGGCCTTGGCATGCTCGGCCTTGCCGTCCTTGTTCTTCATCGCGTTGAACGCGCCGAAAATCGCGCGAAAATTCCAGTCCCGGGTGGATTCGAGTTCGAGGATCGGGTGCTTGTTGAAACCGCTCTCCCAGAACCACTCGGCGTGGCCGCGGCGAGGGTAGGGGAAGTCGTCCATTACGAGGTCCAGCGCCCACGGCGTGGTGGGGAAGGGGACAGGTTTGTCGGCATCGCTCCAGCGCCACATGTTGCTCATGCCCAGATGGCCGTCATCCTTCGTTGTGTGATCCGCGCCCGCGAGCGCACCGATGCCCGCGTGGCCCGTGCTGTCCACGAAGAGCGTGCCGGCGAAGCGCCGGATGTGGCCGGTGCGGGTGTCAAAGGCGGTGACGGCTTTGATTTTGTTGGCGTCCACCTCGACGCGGAAGGCGTGGTGATTCAGGAATAGGGAAATGTTCTTCTCCGCGCGGACCAGGGCTTCCTTCTTCGCGTCGCCGAATTCCTCGAACGTGCCGGGCGAGGACTTCGCGCGGTCCATGAATTCCTCCACGATTTCACCGAGCATGGGGTAAAGCCCGCGTCGGATGCCGCCCATGGCCCACACGCGGATTTCGGAGCTGCCGTTGCCGCCGAGCACGGGGCGGTTCTGGATCAAGGCCACTTTGCAACCCATCCGCGCGGCGGACAAGGCCGCGCCCATGCCGCCGTAACCACCACCCACCACGACGAGGTCAAACTGGCCGGCTTCCTCCGGCTTCTCCGGCAGGCCCGCGAGTGCCATGCGCCACGGGGCGAACGGTGCGGAGTCGTTGAGCGGTTGGAAGACGGGATCGGTGGTGAGGATGATGGCGTCGCAGCGGCCGTTGAAGCCGGTAAGATCGTGCAGAGCGAGTGCGACCTCGGGCTGGGACAGGTTCACCGTGCCACCGTCGTGCCAGGCCCAGTCGGCACCCTGCGTGCCGAAGGTGGGTTGGAGCGCTGTGCCATTCACGAGCAGTTGGAACTTGCCCGGCGCGCCGGAGACCTTCCATCGGGCGACCCAATCCATGGTGCGGACCCAGACGCGCCAGTTGCCGGCCTGCGGGAGCTTCACGGTGGTGGTGGCATCTGCGACTGGCGTGCCGAGGCCGTGCGCCATGAGGTAGGGCGAACCCATGCTCTCGATGAACTGTGTGTCCAGCACCCAGCCGCCGGGGTTCTTGAAGGACTCGGCTTCGACGAGGACGGTGGCGGCCTCGAGGCGGGTGAGCAGGAAGGTGAGCGACAGCAGGGTCAGGGCGCGGACGAACATGAACGGATGCATAGCTGGTTTGAAAAAAATCAACAAGCCCTCAGCAAGCTGATGCTGGCAGTTGCTCGAGACGCACAGGGCTTAGCGCTGGTCAGTCAATGATTACGACCTGCATATGCGGGCGATCTAATGCAAAACGCTTGCCCGGGGGAGGCGTTGGCATGGACTTGAGGTACTTTTGGGCCACCAGCACACTGAAATCCGCAGGCATCTTGCCGTTGGCCTCGTTGTACCGCTGCAAGGCTTCGGTCAGGGTCCGGTCAACGGGGTTGGTTTTCGAGGAGTTCGGTGGCGCTGATGGAATCTGGTCGGTGATGTTGACCACTCCGGGAGCCCCAGCTGGTTGCTGGGTGACTACCGGCGCGGCTGGATTTGCGGGGTGGGGAGTCGCAGTGCCGGTTTTTTCGGTGCCTGCGGCGGCCGCCCCGGCTGATGAGGTGTCTGCTGGAAGGGGAGCCGGGTCAGAGCTTTTCGCCCGGCGTTTGCAAGCGGCAAAGGCAAATACTCCGAGGACTAGCAAGAGATGGAGGACAGGCTTCATGGACTAGAATGAGCGCGTGTAGCTGTTGCCAAAGGGAGCGGTCCAATCGTCGGTGGCTGGTGTCAGCCCGAAGTCGCCGGCGCGGAGCTTGTCGGCTTTGCGGTATTCAGCGTGACCGTCCAGAAAGGGCAGCATGCCGCCGACTTGATGGATGACAGTGTAGTTCTCCAGGAGGTTGAGCGTGTTGGGGGTGGCAACTGTGAAATGCCACCATTGGTAGGTGCCCGCTGCGGCGCTGACCAGGCGCGGGCGGAGAAAGGCGGTGTTGCGGCACTCGAAAAGTTCCTGGAGAAAAATGAGGGAGGAGGGATTGGGAACGATCTCCATGCGCACAGCCGAGCCGCCGGGGATGGTCATGACAGCGGCGTTTCCTAGATAGCTGGTGCTGTTGGTTACGTTGGGCTGGCCTTGGACTGTGGGGGTGCCTTGGGGCTGGGTGGGATTGGGCCGGCCGGGCAATTTTTTTTTCTGTAAATTGATTGAGCATCAAACTGAGGGCGGGTTTTGGTTTTCCATGTTGAGGTAGATTTTTCCGGTTTCCCAGTCAT
>RFSE01000084.1 GCA_009924135.1 Pseudomonadota bacterium
TTCTCCCCTTGCTCCGCAAAGGGAGAGGGAGCCGAAGGCCAAGCCGTACGAACAGAAGGAACGGTCCTCTGCGCAAGCAGCCCACCCTAACCTGAGCGGCCCCGCCCCATGAACCGAGACTTTGTCAGGATAATTGGGAGAAACCGTTAGTTGGTTCAAATCGGGGATTCGACCAGAGTATTCCAGTAATTGGTATAAGTTCGTCCCACTTGGCAGCGTGCAGTCCTTTTTTGCCCCGTGCCAGTGGTCGCCGACCGCGCTGGAATTCCTCTCCACCCAGTGCCCATCCGTCATGTCCCGCTGGGACAAGCAGCAGAAGAAGTGGCAGACGTTCACCCTCGCCCCGCGGGCGCGGCACGTGAACCCCACCGCGCTCTGGAAGCTCTGCCGGCTCTCCCCGCAGTGCGCCACCCAGCTCGCCAGCGGCCTGCTCTGGACCAAGGTCTGCAACCAGCACGAAATGCACCGCTTCTTCGATCCCCGGCTGGCCGAGAAACTGCAATTGAAAAGGACCAGGGCAAGGAGAAACCACTTACCGGCACTGACTGGCACTAATGGGTTGGCCACATCGGGCTTCACCCACTGGGTGAAGTCCTTGCCCGCTGCCTGATCAGTGCAGGTTAGCGCGGGTCAGTGGTTTAACTGGCACACTCTCTACTTCAACTGTGAAAGCTAGGTTGAATGGCAATGCCTGGCCAGCGGCATGTATTGCACCATTCTATAGATGCAGTTGCAAATGACTCTGCCGTGGCGGAATCGGAATCTCGTTTCTGCTACTCAAACTTCAGCGCGGCGTTCGGGAGCAGGCTCTTCACTTTGGCCTGGGTCTCGGGGCTGAACGGCACCCGGTTCGCCGGGACGAGCCGCAGGGCTTTCAACTGGGTGAAATTCTTGAGGAGCGGCAGGCGGGCTTCGGGGAAGCCGATGTTGCCCAACTCAAGGCTTTCCAGTGATTTGATCCCGGCGAGGGTTTTCAGGTCGTCGTCCGTGGTGAGCTTGCAGTCCGTGAGGGTCAGGCGTTTGAGCGTCTTGATGCCCTTGATGGCCTGCACGGAGGCGGACCCTTCGAAGCCTTCGCCGAGCTGAAGATATTCCAACGGCAGCGCGGCAATGTGCTTGAGCGCGGCCGGGGTGGCGTTGTGGGTGCCGAGTTCCAGGCCTTTAAGCTTGCTCATTTTGGCCAGGTGCACGGCGGCGGCATCGGTGAACTTGGCGTGGGCCAGGACGAGACTTTCGAGGCCTGGGAAACGCTCGCAGATGAGCTGGAGGCCCTCGTCGTCAATGCTGCTGCCCCGGAAGCTGCACCGGGTCAGGCGCGTCCAGCCGTTGAATTTGGCGAAAGCGTGGCCTTTCATGCCGGTGCCCACGAACGAAAAGGCTTCGAGGTTTTTCAGCCCGGCGAGTTGTTCCAGACCGGCGTCGCTGAGCTTGCCGTTGTTGACGAACCGCAGTGATTTGAGGTTCGTCAGCTTGCCGATGGGGGCGATGCCATCGTCGCCGAGCTTGGTGGCGATGATGTTGAGCGACTCCAACTGGCTGAGCTGCCCCACGTGCGCGAAGAAGGCGGCATCGTAGGGATCCTCCTTGCGGTGGTCGTGCGGCCCGGCGTTGGGGATGGCCAGGTCCACCACTTTCAGGGAATCAAAGACCGACAACTCGCCGCCCGCGAGCTTCTTGAGGCTCTCGGGCGTGGTGTTGGTCCGTTCGGTTTTACCCTGGCCGATCTTGATCGTTTCGACCACGGCTTCCGCATGAGCGCGCTCCGCAGCGGCGGCCAGGATGGCGCTGGCGTGGGCTTGCAGGGCCTGACGCAAGGCGGGGTCTGCCGTGGCGGCGATGGCGCTGTCCAGATCAGCCCGGGACTTTACTTTGGTAAGGTCGGGTGGCTGCGCGGACGCAGTGAGGACGAGCAACGTGGAGGTGAGGCAGAGGGCGAGTAAACGAGGCATGGTGGTTGGTAAATTAAAAAATTGGCCGGCTAATCCCGCCCGGCGGACTCCTCTTCACGAGGCAGCGCGAGGACTTTCCAGGTGGCCGGATAAAAACGGACGATGCGACGGGGCCGGTAACCTTCGAGCATCATGCCGCATTTGACACGGATCTGGACTCCGCTGCTGCCCGGCTCGATGGGAATGCGTTTGATGTCCAGGATGTTGCCGCCCTTGCGGTCATTCACGGGGTCGTACATCAGCAGGCTCTCCCGCGCGACGGCGATGCCGCCTTTCGGCGCGTTCGGATTGTCTTCGTTCTTCGAAAACGGCCAGCCGAGCAGTTCCGGATTGGTGTTGGTCAGCTCGTTGAAGAGCAATGGATCAACGCCGCCGAAGAAGGTGATGGTAACGATCTCCTTTTCGTCATCGACCTCCTGCACCCAGCCGGGCAGGCCGCGTTGCCGGATGTGGTTGCGATGGCATTCGAGCTGGTGGGCGGTGGCCAGCTTGCGGCTGGGTTCATCGATCCAGATTTCCTGCACGCGGCCCGGGCCGTAGAGCGTGGCCCAGGTGAGGTTGAAGAGGACGTTCTGGCCCGGCTCGATTGACTTGAGGTCACCAAACCCGTTGCCCTTCAGCACTCGCGTACTGGAGAGCAGGTCGAACAGCTTCGGCTGCCCGACGGGCTTGCCGTCCTGCTGCAACGTCGCCGTGAGCCGGTTCGTGGCCAGGTTGACCGACTCGATCTTCCACGACTGTTTTTGGCGGGCGTAGAAAGAGAAATCATCCTCCAGTTGGAAGCACCGGCGGAAGTCAGCGTCGGGGGTTTGCCGGTTGTTGTGCGGCCCCATGGGCAGCGGGGATTTGTCCTTGGGGTCCTTCAGGTAGAACAAGCCGCGCAGATGGGTGCCCAAGGGAATGTCCTGCAACGCAGCGGGCGCACCATGATAATAAATGGCTCCGTACGGCAGCATCGTGGCGTCCACGGGCAGGTCCCACACGCCACGCTCCTGGCTGTCATCGCGGTCCACGCGAATCTGAAAACGGCGATCCAGATGGTCGCTGCGAATCAGTTCGCCAGTGATGGCGTGCGCCGAACCTTCCGGGGGGAATTTGCCTTCGACGAGCTGATACCACGCAAGCGGGGCTTCCTTCTCCTTGCCTTTGACCGGTTTGCCCTTCGCCGCTTTGGGATTGGGTCCGTCGGCGTCCGTACGAAAACGTGGCGCATCCTGGGCCGGAAGCAGGCACGCGGTGAAGAGCAGGCAGATGCCAACGAAAAGCAGGCGCATGGTGGATGCGAATTACTTGAGGTGCTCCGGCTGGTTCAAGCCAGCAGTTCCTTCAACGGCCGCACGCTGTCCTGGAAACGGTCCGCCTTGACGTCCACGCGCTGGAGCATGGTGAGCAGCAGGTTGCTGAGCCGCGCGTCGCCATCCACGGGGCGCGAGCAGATGCGGTAGTGCGCGTTCGCGTCGGCGACGTTGTACTGGCCGATCTTGGGCAGGTTGAAATCGAGGTGCTGGCCGTGCTTGTAGCCGAGCGCGCGGCCACCGGCAAGGATCGTGGGCAGGTTGGCGTTGCCGTGACTGTGCCCGTAGGCCATGCCACTGCCCCAGAGCACCTGCGTGGTGTCGAGCAGGGACTGGCCGTTCGCCTCCTTGTGGTCCTTGAGCTGATCGAGGAGGTAACTGAGCTGTTCGATGAGGAATGTGTCCGTCTGCGTTAGCCGGCGCAACTGCTCGGGATCTCCGTTGTGATGCGAGAGCCCGTGGCGCGTCTGCGAAATGCCGATGTCCGGAATCGCCCCCCCGTTGGATTCGCTGCAAATCATGCAACTGATCACGCGGGTGGAATCGGTGCGGAAGGCCATCACCATCAAGTCGTAGAAAAGGCGGTGGTAGTCCGTGACCTTGTTCATGTCCAGCTTCTGGCTGAGGCGGGAGGCATCGCCGCTGGCGAGGGCGGGTTTGGGGATGTTCAGCCACTCGTCGGCACGCTGGGTGCGGGTCTCCACCTGGCGCACGGCGGTGAGGTATTCGTCGAGCTTGGTGCGGTCCTGGCTGCCGAGCTTGCTGGTCACCCGTTTGGCGTCGATGGCCACGACGTCGAGGATGCTGCCGCGCCGGCTCAAGCGGCGGCGGATGGTTTCCTTGCTCTCCCGTTCGACGCCGAAGAGCATGTTGAAAATCTGCTGGGTATTGCGCTCGGCGGGAATCTGGATGCCGTCCTTTGACCACGCCAGGGAATGACCCTCGATGGCCAGTTCGAGCGAAGCGAAACGCGTGGCCACGCCCTGCGTTTCGACCATGAGCTGGTCGGCCGACACGGTGTTACGAAAGGCCCCGCCGTCGCCGGGAACATTAGCGCCCGTGAGCCACACCTTGTCGCAATTGTGATGTTTGCCGAGCACCATCGGATGGTGCAGACCGCTGATGGGCGTGACGTCGGCGCGATGCCGCTCCAGTGATTTCAACGGCGTGCTGAACTCAAAATCCCGCCCGGCCTTCTCGATCTGCCAGCTCAGCGTGTTGACACCATTGGGGATGTAGAGAAACACGCTCCGCTTCGGTGCCGTGGGAACGGGCAACGCGCCCATGCAATCGAGCAGCGGCAGGGCGACGGTGGCCCCCAGACCACGCAACATGGTGCGGCGGCTGATGCGCCAGCGGTTCAGATTGAGGTTGGCCATGATGGTTTTGGATTAGCCGGTTGCGAGTTGGACTGGAAAATACGGTTGAAACATCAAATGTTCAGCGACAGGCAAAAAGGTCGGACTGGACAAAGGCATCCACGATGTCGCGCAGGCGGTAGTCCTTCGCCTTGCTGGCCTGGGCAATGGCCGCCAGACCTTCGCGATCGCCGAACGACAGGCTGCGGCGGAGGCCGTAAGTGGCCAGTTTCTCGATGAACGCGACGTTGAACGTGTCGAGGTCGGCCAGCAGCAGTTGCTTGAACTCCTCCGGCGTGTTGTAGGTGCGGCCATCGGGCAGGTTGCCGGCGGGATTGACGGTTGGATTATTGCCGGTTCCATCCGTGACTTCCTCCGTGCGCCAGCGGCCAATGGCATCGTAATTCTCAAACGCGAGGCCAAGCGGATCAATCCGGTTGTGGCAGGCGGCGCAGTTGGCATCATGGATGTGGGCTTCCAACTTCATCCGCAGCGTGGCCTTCGGGGCGTCCACCGGATTCGTCGCGATGGGATCGACGTTCGGTGGTGGCGGCGGCGGGGTCTTTCCGAGGATGGCGTCCGACAACCAGACGCCGCGATGCACCGGCCGGTGCCGCGTACCGTCCGACGTGAGCGACAGGATGGCCGCCTGAGTGAGCAAGCCGCCGCGCCGGCTCTCCGCCGGAAGAGAAACACGCCGGAACTCGTCATTCGCACCGGCCGGGACGGGCAGTCCGTAGAACTGCGCCAGCCGCGCATTGACCATGCTCCAATCCGAATTCAGGAACTCCCGCAAGGTCAGCCCGCCATGCAGCACTTCGTGGAAAAACGCACGGGTCTCACGCACCATGCTCTTTTCGAGGTGCGCGTCGTAATCAGGATAAATCTTCTTGTCGGGCGGGAAACGGCCCACGTTGCGCAGCTTGAGCCACTGGGAAGCAAACGAATCGCTGAACCGCGCGGCCCGGGGATCGGCCAGCATACGTGTCACCTGCCGCGAGAGTTCGGCCTTGTCCCGCAGCTTCCCCTGCTCTGCCAGCGTGAACAGTTGCTCATCGGGCATCGTGCTCCAAAGCAGGTAGGAGAGCCGGGAAGCGATCTCCCAGTCGTTCAATTCGTTCCGGCTGACGGACTCGTCGCCTTCGGCCAGGAAGACAAAACTCTTCGAGCACAGAATGGCCAGCATGCCCGCCTTGACGGCATCCCGGAACTTCTCGCCCGCCGCGCGCTCGGCCTTGGTGATGTTGACGTATTCGTCCAGCTCTTCGGCGCCGACCGGACGGCGAAACGCGCGCCGGGCCAAACGCCCAAGGCCTTCGCGGACCTGGTCCATATTGCCATCTTCACGGGGCATGTATTCCTCCCGCCGCCGTTGTTCCTCGTCGGTAATGATCGGTCCGCGCCAGGAAACTGAATCCATGATGAGGAAGGGATACCGCGCGCGCCCCTGCTCATCGGTCAACTTCATCTGCCACGGGAGGCGGCCCTCCTTTGTGCTGACGAACGGACGGTCGCCGTGCCGACCGGAAGGCGGCGTATTCGAGGGTCCGGGCACATCATTGATCACATGGACATTAGGCCGGCCCTTGGGCAGATGCGCGCGGAACGTCACGGTGATGGGCTGGTCCTCGGGCGCGAGAATGTCCTGTTGGTGCAACACGCGGTCGAGCCGCGTCTCATACACGAAGAGCCGCGGGGCCCGGCCCTTCTCCGGCTTCAAGCCGCTCAACTTGTAAGTGATCTCGTAGATACCCGCCTCGGGCAGGGACTCGGAAGCGGAGTAGCGGAAGATGTCCCCCGGCCAGACCTCGTAGCGCACTTTGTCCAGCAAACCCATCTCCTTCAACCGCTCGCGATGACTTTCCTTGATCTGGTTTTCAGTAACGGCCGGACGCGTGTATTCGAGGGGCTGCGGTTTCTTCTCGGGATACGCCTCCGCCAAAATCACTTCAGCCGCCGCCATGTACTTCTCGATGTTCGACGGCGACAAGGTCATCACCGAACCGATGCGCTCGAAGCCGTGCCATTCCGCGTCCTCCAAGAAGCCACCCGGATCAGTGGCATCGAACTGCACTCCGATAAGTTCACGCACCGTGTTCACATACTCTTCGCGGGTCAGACGGTTGTACGAAACGCGGCCCCGCGCGGCCATGCGGGCTGATTCACCTTCCTTGATGCGGGAGGAAAGCCATTCCACGATGCGGGCGGTGTCGGCGGGACTGGGCCGGGTCTTTTCCTTTTTCGGCGGCATCTCCCCAGAATTGATGCGCTCCATCACTTCGATCCATTGAGGGATGTTCTCCAAACCGACCTTGGGGGAAAGCGTGTCGGTGCGAAAATCCCCCTTGGGCTGCTTCTCGCTATGGCAACGGTTGCAATGCTCCTTCAGGAACGGAGCGATGGCCTGGTTGAAATCCGTTCCAGCAGGTGAGACGGCAGGAGCCGCCGACCACAACGAAAGTGTGGGGCCAAGCAACAGCAAGGCGATAAAACGGCGGAGCCCTTGCCGCCCAAAGCCAGCGCGCAACAAACAGGAAGTCCCAGTCACAAGAGTCAGACGCCGGTCGGAAGATTAGGTTTCAACGGGTGGGC
This sequence comes from Pseudomonadota bacterium, assembly GCA_009924135.1. Taxonomy (GTDB): domain Bacteria; phylum Verrucomicrobiota; class Verrucomicrobiia; order Limisphaerales; family SXTU01; genus SXTU01. The sequence goes on from RFSE01000084.1 coordinate 7,195, forward strand.
ACGGATGAATCCATCCAGCAGATTGACCTGCGACCAGGTTGGGTAATCCGAAACATCCCCGGCGGAAGGAGTCTGAACAGTTTCCCAGGGTCGGCAGGCCGTGTGGAGTGACCGGAATGAACCAGCGATTCAGTTGAAGTTCAACACCACAAACCACGCAGTGTTGTTTTTGTCATCACCGGCCAGAACGAGGGCGTCCGGTTTGGTGGCGGAATCCTGCTTGGCCAGCGCATAGCGACGGGTGACGATGGTCTTGCCTTTGCCCATGAGTTTAACCTCGGCCATGTTGTCGGGCAGGATCTTGATGTCCACGGAGCAGTCATCGCTGAGCTTGATCGTCTGGGATTTGCCCGGCAACGCACCGGCGTTCTGCCGGCTGACTTCAAAGTAGTTTTGCCACTTGAAGATTTTACCCAGCCGGTCCCGCAGCTTGGCATCGACTTCCTTAAGGGTCCTGCCGGTGGGCTTGGTCTCATCCGTGCCCCAGATGAGCACGGCCTGAACCTTGGTCTCCGGCGGAACGGAGGCCCCAACGGTCTGCATCACCCCCCAGACCAAAACTGAGAGCAGGAGGAAGTTCCGGCGCGTCGGATTACTTGTCAGCTTCAGGTTCATGTTTGGCTTCCTGGCTGACCGGGCTGAAGTTGCCGTTTTCGTCGGCCACATACACCACTGTCATCTTCTCCGACTCGGAGCGGAAGCTGACGGCGTTCACATCTTCCGGCACGCTTTCGCTGTCGGAGCCATCGGTCGTGCGACCGCCGCTGACGACAAACAGGACGGCGACCAGCGCGGCCAGCCCGGTGGCGGGATACAGGAAGCGGAGCCACCAGACGCGCTCGGTCGGCGCGGCGACGGCCTGCTTCTCCCCGGCCTCAATGGCGCGGGAAATCTTGCTCCAGTAAAACTCGCGGGACTCGGGCAGCTGCACCCCGGCCTCGTGGCCGGTGAGCGCGGAACGGGTCCACTTCAACTCCTGCAGCAAGGCCGCCGAGGGGGCGTCCTGCGCCAGCAACGTTTCCAGCTCGCGCACTTCCCGCGCTTCGAGCTCGCCGTCCACCAGTGCCTGCAATTTCAATTCAGTGTTCATAACTGCCTTCAATTTCAATTCAGCTTTGCTGTTCTTTTTTCAGACTCTGCAACAGCGACGCCAAGCGCCGCCGCGCGTAAAATAGCCGGGACATCACCGTCCCGATCGAACAATTCATCCCCGCCGAGTTCTTCATCCAGTTGTTCAATCGATTCGGCACGCGTTCTTTTCTGCCGCCGAAGCTGGTCGAGACAGAGGTTGATGACGATGCGCGTCATCCACGTGGCGAAGCTGGAATCGCCTTGAAACTGCTTGAGCCGCTGCCACGCCTTGACCCATGCCTCCTGCGAAAGATCAATGGCCTCCTCCTCGTTGCGCATCATGCTGAAGGCGCGCGCATAAATTTTATCACGATGCCGCGCGACCAGTTCCTCAAACGCAACCATGTCGCCCGCTTGGGAAGCGGCAACAAGTTGCACGTCGAGCGCTGCTTTATGGTCGATCGGCGGCGGCATGGGCTACAGTTTGCCTTTCGTGCTGGGGATTTGTCCCGCAATGCGCGGGTCGCGCTGGCAGGCAAAATCCGAGGCCTTGGCGAAAGCCTTGAACAACCCTTCCACCACATGGTGCGGTTCGCCACCGTAAAGCAGTTCGAGATGCAGGTTGCAGCGCGCCTCGTTGGCGAAACCCTGGAAGAATTCGCGTGCCAGACCGAAACGAAAAGCGCTCGACATGTCCTGCGTGCGGTCGGCTTCGGAAATCTTTTTCTGCGACAAGTCATCCATGCCGCGCCACACCAGATAAGGCCGCCCGCTGAAATCAATCACACAGCGCGCCAGGCATTCATCCATCGGTACGAACGCCTCGCCGGTCAACGGGTTCCGGGGATCGAAACCCGTGCCGTAGCGGCGGATGCCCTTCTTGTCCCCCAGCGCCTGCACAAAGGCCTGGCCCAGCGCGATGCCGCAGTCCTCGACGGTATGGTGCGCGTCCACTTCCAGATCGCCCTTGCAGCGCAGTTTGAGGTCCATCACCGCATGCTTCGCGAAGAGCGTCAGCATGTGGTCGAAAAATGGCACACCGGTGCGGATGACGGCCTTGCCCGTGCCATCCACATTCAGGTCGAGACTGATCTGCGTCTCTTTGGTTGCGCGCCGGATGCGCGCCTGCCGTTGACTCATGAGCTTTTTCTACCGCAACGCCATTGGAAAAGAAATGGAAACTACGTCTGCGTGCTATTTCGGACCGTTGGCAGACGACTCAGTAACGCGCCGCATTCGGATCAACCTCCACGGACCACCGGTCAATTCCGCCGGTCAAGTTGTGCAAATCCGTGAAACCCTGCTGCCGCAGCCAGCCAATCGCGTGCGCACTGCGCATCCCGTGATGGCAATAAACCACGATCTCCTGCCCGCGCCAGGCGGCCAGTTCCCCGACACGTTCCGGCAGTTCGTTGAGCGGCACCAGCGTCGCACCCGGCAGCGACACGAGGGCAAATTCCTCCGGCTGCCGCACATCCAGCAGATGCGGCGGGTCGGGCGCAGCGAGGCGCGCGGCGAGTTCAGTGGGTGTCATTTCAGTGGTTAATGAGGACGAGCAAAACGAAAACCATGGCCAGCACCGCCAGTACAGTCAGGCAGCCGGATTTGGCCGGAGCGGTGAACTTCTCCGGGTGCTGCGCCCGCAGACTGGCTTCAAGCTTTTCGACGGCTTCCTTCGACTCTTTCAGCCCCGCGCCGGGCTTCACCCGCTCGCGGTAATGTTTGATCGCAGCGATCTTCTGGCCGGTGAAAAGCAAGTCGGCAACCGGAGCCAAGGCCGCTTCCACCGCGATCACTGGCGGCTCCTGGCCCGTGGCCGGATCAAGCCGCTCCACCCAGTCCTTCGCCTCCGCCAGCCCCATGCCCGTAGCCTCGCGGCACAGCTTGATGGCCTCGATCTTGTTGCCACCCTTGAGCGCGGCGAGGATGGCTTGGCGTTGAGCTGAAGTAGGGATGTTCATTTCTTTTCCAGAGCCTTAAGATTGGCTTCGGCTAGGCTCCGCTCCAGGCTGGCCTTGAAGGCCGATGCTGCCGCCTTGCGAAAATAATCCATCGCCCCCGGTTGGTCCCCGGCTTGTAATCGCTTCATGCCGACATAGAACGCGGCTTCACTTGGCGCAGGACCGTGCCGCTTCGAAAACTTGGCCGCAGCAGCAAGAAAATCTGCCTCGCTGGTTTTGCCCTGGAGAAAACCCAGGACCTTTCCGTCCCAATCCAACGAGCCACCCGGACGTTTCGCTTCTGCCGCGACTCTCAGCGCGCCAATACCGGTAAAACTGACATTCGCGCCTGGGGGGTTGGCTTGGCGGCGGGCGACGAATTCCGCCAGTTTCTGGTCTGCGCCCTTCTGGTCGCCCTGCCGCGCCAAGGCCAGCCAAAAAAGTTGAGCCATGCCAGCGTGAGGCCGCACGTCCACTTCGCCTGCTCGTTTCAGAGCGCCGATGGCATCAGCCCAGTTGCCCTTTAGACAGTAGATGACCGCCTGCCCTCGGTAAGCTTCAATGTGCTTGGCGTTCAATTCGATGGCTCGGTTGAAATCCGCAAGCCCACCATCCCAATCCCCAACCAACCGTTTGGCATGGCCGCGTCCGGTGTAAGCCATGTAGCTACGCGGTGCGCGCTGCAAGGCACTGTCGTAATCCGCTAACGCCCCCGCTCCGTCGCCCTTGCCCGCCTTCGCCGCCGCCCGGTCCAGCAGGCGGCTGGTTGTCGACAAGGAGTTTGCCCCTCTTACTTCCATGGCCATCGTGAAATCTGCAATGGCTCCGTCCCAATCACCCTTGGACAGCTTGGCTTTCGCCCGTAGCGTAAAGGCTTCCGGATTGCCAGGGCTCTGCGCGATGGCCTGGTCTTGATCGGCGATGATGGCGTCCCAGTCGCCTTTCATTTCTCTTACGGTAAGCCGGTTAAAAAACGCATGCGTCAGGCTTGGTTCCAGTTCTAGTGCGCGGGAGTAATCTGCGTCCGCCCCTTCCCAGTCGCCGACGGAGACTTTCGCCTCGCCTCGCAAGTTGAACAGCTTGGCGTCCATCGGACTATACTCCAACGCGAGGTCAAAGTCTGTGAGACCCTCGTTGAAGCTGCCCTGTCCGAGTCGCAAGTTGCCGCGGCTGACGTAAGCCGGCGCGTATTTCGGCGCGAGCTTAATGGCAGTTTCGTAGTCGGCCAGCGCACCTGGGGCATCGTTCTTGGCCCGGCGGGCCACCCCACGATGGACATAGGCCGGAACGAACTTTGGATCGAGCTCGATCGCCTTGCTCAAGTCGGCAATGGCACCGTCGTAGTCGCGCTTGCCATACTTGGCGGCCGCTTCCTTAAACCAGTCCTCTGCCGTTGTCTGCCCTTGGCAAATCGCCGTGAGCAGGAGGCTCGCGCACGCAATCAACAAGCAGCGAGTGGGTGTCATTTCCAACATAACAGCACACGCATCCAGCGAGTGCAATCCTGATGGCAACTCCAGTTACTGGTTCAACGATCCCAGATACCGCTCCGCATCAATCGCCGCTGCACAGCCCATGCCGGCGGCGGTGATGGCCTGACGGTATACCGGGTCCGAACAATCGCCCGCCACGAACACGCCCTCGACCGAGGTCTGCGAGCCTTGCTTGCGGACCACGTAGCCGTGCTCGTCCAATTCGACCTGCCCCTTGAAGAGCTGTGTGTTCGGGTAATGCCCGATGGCAACGAACACGCCGGCGCAGGGCAAAATGCTCTCTTCGCCCGTCTTGAGATTCTTAAGCTTCACGCCCGTGACTTTGCCGGTCTTCACGTCGAGCACCTCGGTGACGACGGAGTCCCATACCGGCTTGATCTTGGGATTCGACAGCGCGCGCTCCGCCATGACCTTCGAGGCGCGCAGCGTGTCGCGGCGGTGCACGAGGTACACGATGGAACCAAAGCGCGTCAGGTACGTGGCCTCCTCGCACGCCGAGTCGCCGCCACCCACGACGACCAGTGGCTGGTTGCGGAACATCGACAACGCGCCGTCGCACGTGGCGCAATAGGTCACGCCCTTCTTCTCCAGTTCATCTTCGCCCGGCACATCCAGATGTTTGTGGCCCGCGCCGGTGGCGATGATGATGGACTTCGCTTCCAGCTTCTCGCCATCCACGGTCACGACGAATGGCCGCTTGCCCAGGTCCACCGCCTCGACCGTCGCGCCGAATTGCACGCGCGTGCCGAAGCGCTCGGCCTGCGCCTGCATCTTCATCATCAACTCCGTGCCATCCACGCCCTCGGGGAAGCCGGGAAAGTTCTCGACAATGCTCGTCGTGGTGAGCAGCCCGCCGGGATTCGCGCCCGTGACGACGACGGGATTCAAGTTCGCCCGCGCCGTGTAAAGCGCCGCCGTCCAGCCCGCACAACCCGACCCAATGATGACCACATTTTCCATAGGCGCGGAAAAGTAGGAGTGAAGTGGCGCGATGGCAAGCGCGTCGGCTTTGGAAGCATGAAATCTTCCACCTCGCGCCGTGACTTCCTCGCCGCCGCCGGCTCCACCGCCCTCGCGGCTGCCGCATCGGCGGCCGATCCCCTCACCACGTTCGGCCCGCGCAAGCCCCTGCGCGTCGGCGTCATCTCCTCCAGCATCGGCGGACGACCGCAGAAAACCAACGGCCACACCTACCACTTCGCCCACGGCTTCCACCCCACCGTGGACATGAAGATGATCGAGAAGCATCTCAGCAAAGGCCCGGTGGACCTGTTCAAATCCCACTTCCGCAACCCCAAGGAAGACTTCGCCAAGCTCCCCTTCGACAACACCGTCATCTCCGCCTACTACGACGCCGATCCCGCCAGCGCGCAGATGTTCGCCGATTGTTTCCCCGGCGTCCAAGTCGCCCGCACCCTCGACGAACTCGTGAAAAACTCCGACGCCATCTGGGTCGGCGACGCCAGCGGACGCGGCGAAGACCACTTCGAGCTGTGCGCCCCCGGGCTCGCCAAAGGCCTGCCCACCTTCTGCGACAAGCCCATCGGCGGCACCGTCCCCGAGACCCGGCGCATCCTCGACTTCGCGCGCAAGCACAACGCCCACATCATGTCCTCCAGCCTCTATCGCCACCAATGGGGCACCGAGGAAGCCCTGCGCATGAAGAACAGCGGCGAGTTCGGCGCTTTGCAATACGTCATCGCCTGCACCGGCGGCGGCTACAGCTACCCGAGCTGGTTCATCTATGGTCAGCACCCCGTCTGGATGTGCATGACCCTCTGCGGCCCCGGCGTGAAAGCCGTGAACATGTACGCCCGCGAAGCCACCTGCCACGCCCTGCTCACTTACGACGACCGCATGCCCGCCGAGGTCTGGTACGGCCGGCCGGATGTCGCGCCCACCTATTGCAGCGGCAGCGCGCACTTCGCGAAGAAGACCTACGAGTGGACGCCCGCCATCAACGGCAACTACTGGTTCGGCCATCACTATCAAATCTTCCGCATGTCCCAGACCTTCCTGAAAATGGTCGAGACCGGCGTGGAACCCGTGCCGCACCAGGAGATCCTCGAAGTCACCGCCATCATGGCCGCCGCCGCCAAGTCCCTGAACGAACGCAGCCGCCTGGTGGACCTGGCAGAGGTGATGTAGGGCCAGGTCGAACAGCGCGCCGGGTCGGAGACCGGCGCTCCGGCATGACGGCGGTGCATTGCCAAGTCACCGTCCCGACGTCGGCTCGCTTTCACCTCCGTGCCAGCACCTGCCGGGCGGAGTAGTCGTAAATCGCAGCGGGGTTCGCCGCGAGGCTTGTGAACTCGCGTTCCATGGCAGCAACGAGCGCGGGGGTGACGCGCTGGCGCTCCAGTAGTTGTGCCGCACCGCTGAGCCAGAGCGTGTGCCAATATCCGATGAACTCCTTTCGGATAGACAGCCCCGTCATGCGGGCGTCCATCCGCACCGGGAGCGTGTGGAACTGAATTTCGCGAAAGCCCGCGTCGGTCGCGAGGGTGGCAAGTTCCCCACCCACGTTGGGTGCGCCGCCGAGTTCGCGTTGCAGCGTGTTGAAGGCCTGCCAGTAGTCCGCCATCGCGGGGCACGCCGGCTCCACCTGCAGGCCGGCGTTGAAGACTTCCGTCACCGCGAGCACGCCACCGGGCCGAAGCACGCGGTGCGCTTCACGCAACGCCCGCAACGGTTCGGCGAGGTGTTCCAACACCCAAATGAGACAGACACCGTCGAAGCTCGCATCGGCGAAAGGCAGCTCGTACGCACTTCCTTCGTGAAGTTCCACCGCCCCGGCAGCCAGCTCGTCGCGCAGGAATTCGCGCGCCTTGGCCAGTTGGGTGGCAGAAAAGTCCAACCCCGTCAGGTGCGCCAGCGGGAAACGACGGTGAAGTATTTGCAGTTCCGCGCCGACGCCACAGCCGATTTCCAGCACCCGGCCACACCCGGTGAAATCGATCGTGGGGAAGATATAAGGCTCAAGGAACGCGGCTTGCGCGACGAGCCGGGCCTGCTCCTCCGCTGAGAAGGTATGAATGTAACCGGAGGCCACGGCGAACCAATCTCCTTAACCCGCCGACTGCGTAACCGTCTTGCGGCCTTCCACGCGCACCAAGCCACGCGCGAGGGCCGAGATGGCCAGCGGGTAGAGCTGCCGCTCGGCGACCTGGATGCGTCCGTGCAAGGAATCCGCATCATCGCGGCTCAGGACCGGCACGGTTTGTTGCGCGATGATGGGACCGGTGTCCACGCCTTGATCCACAAAGTGAACCGTGCAGCCGGTGAACTTCACGCCGTAATCAAGCGCCTGCTTCCAGGCTTCCAGACCCGTGAACGATGGCAGGAGTGAGGGATGGATATTGATGACACGCTGCGGAAAGGCCCGCAGGAACTCGCCCTTCAGGATGCGCATGAAGCCGGCGAGCACGACCAGTTCCACGCCGGCTTCTTTCAATGCGGCGATGTAGGCGGCCTCGGCTTTCTCGTCGAGCTTGGTGCGGAACTTGCCCGGCGCGATGAAGCGGGCCGGGAGCCCGCGACCCTGCGCCCGCGTCAGGATGCCCGCATCGGCCACGTCCGCGAGCACGATGGCAATCTCGGCGGGCAGGCTGCCAGCCGAGATCGCATCCGCGATGGCGACCATGTTGGAGCCCTTGCCGGAGCCGAGAATGCCGAGCCGTAATTTCTTGAGTTCACTCACGCGGCCAGTGAGTACCAGAACGCGAAGTCGAGACAAGCGGAAAGGCCGTGTTCGCACTCGCCTTGAACCAACCTGGGTGCTATCCCGTCTGACAGCACAGTCGTTATGAACTACTATTTTCCGACCGCTCTGGCCCTCGCCGCCTTCCTCATCCTGCCCGGTCACGCCGCCGAATCGCCCAAGCGGGGTCCCATTCCCGCTCCCTCGGGCCACGACGAATCGCTTCGCCACGAAGTGCAGCGCGCGATTGACCGGGGCACCGCCTGGTTGCTCCTGAACCAAAACTCCAACGGCTGGTGGACCACCCCCGACCATCCCGCCGTCACCGCCCTGCCCTTGGTGGCACTGAATGGCGAACCGTCTGGCAAGTACCTCAAGGCCCCCACTCCGGCCATCCAACGTGGTTACGCCTTCCTCCTTGCCAGCGTAAAGCCTGATGGCGGCATCTACGTGACGAACATGGCGAACTACAACACGTCGCTTTCCCTCCTCGCCCTCGCCTCGGCCAGCCGGCCGGAATACACCGCCGCCATCCGCAAAGCACGCGCGTTCATCGTCGGCACGCAGGTGGACTTCGGCGAGAAGGGGCAGCTCGACACGCCGTTCGATGGCGGGGTCGGTTATGGCAACAAGTATTCCCACTCGGATTTGAACAACACGCTCTGCGCGCTGGAGGCGCTCTATCACAGCAAACATGCCGTAGCCGACAGCAAGACCACTGACACCAAGGAACTGGACTTCGCGGCGGCCATTCATTTCCTCCAAAACTGCCAGAACCTGCCCTCGCACAACACGCAACCCTGGGTCTCCGGTGACGATGCCAACAAGGGCGGTTTCATCTACTACCCCGGCAACAGCATGGCCGGCGGCGTGACCAATTCCGCCACGGGCCGGGTCGCCCTCCGCTCTTACGGCAGCGCCAGCTACGCGGGCTTGCTCAGTTACATTTACGCGGACCTGCCCGCCAACGACGCGCGCGTGGTTGCGGTGCTGGACTGGCTCCGGGCCAATTACACGCTGGAGGAAAATCCCGGCATGGGGCCGCAGGGATTTTATTATTACCTGCACCTGCTGACCAAAGGGCTCACCGCCGCTCAGGTCAGGGATTTCCAGACCAAGGCAGGCAAATCGGTGAACTGGCGTCACGAGGTCGCGCTGAAGCTGATGAACCTCCAGAAGCCCGACGGCTCATGGGCCAACGCCAACGCGCGGTGGTGGGAGAAGGAGACGCCGTTGACCACGAGTTACGCGCTCATGTCCCTGGAGTTGATCTGGCGCGGGCTGTAAAGAGCGGTCGCTCACTTGGCCGGCACGCTGTGCTCGGCGCGGGCAACCGCTCCCCTCCACACTCGAATTTTCAGTGGGGAAACGAGGGCCCTCCCTGCCAGTAGTGCGGCTTAAGTCTGCCTCCTGCTTTTCCGGCCCAGCAACTTTCCGCTTTGAACTTCGTCGCCGGCCTCCTACTTTCACCGCATGGCACTCGACGACGTTTTATTGGATGCAGAGGAAAAGATGATCAAAAGCGAGCAGCACGTGGAGCATGAGTTCTCCGGCGTGCGCACGGGCAAGGCATCGCCCGCACTCGTGGAGAACATCCAGGCGGAGGTTTACGGCTCCATGATGCGCATCAAGGAGCTGGCGAACATCTCCACTCCGGAAGCACGCATGATCATGATCCAGCCGTGGGATCAGGGCAGTGTCGGGCCGATTGAGAAGGCCATCCAGAAGGCCAACCTCGGCCTCAACCCCGCCGTGCAGGGCAAGTTCATCCGCATCGTCCTGCCCGATCTCAGCACCGAGCAACGCGAGAAGTTCGTGAAGGCCGTCAAGGCGATGGCCGAGAACGGACGCATCGCTATCCGCCAGATCCGCCGCGATGCCATCGAAGCGCTCAAGAAGGAATCCAAGAGCGGCGGCATCTCCGAAGATGAAGTCGAGACGGCCGAAGAAGAAGTGCAGAAGCTTACGAATCAATACATCGGGAAGCTCGACGCGCACCTCGCCGCGAAGGAAAAAGAGATCATGAAGGTCTGAGGAAATGGCGAAGGTGGAATGGCGAATGGTGAATTCCACCTTCGGTCCTTCCCGCCGCTGCAAGAGCGTTTGTTCGATTCGCCATTCCCAATTCGCCATTCGTCATTCCGATGGCTGCCCTGCCCCATACGCGTTCCTGTTTCGTCTGTGGTGAGAGCAATCTCCACGGACTACGCCTCCGGTTTCAGACGGATGAAGCCCGCGTCATAACGCGTTTCACACCACGCGCGGAGCACATCGGCTTCAAGGGAGTCACCCACGGCGGCATCCTCGCCACGGTGCTCGATGAGATCATGGTCTGGGCGGTGGCCGTGAACACGCGCCGCTTTGCCTATTGCGCGGAGATGACGGTGCGTTTTCAACGCCCGGCCCGGCCCGATGAGGAATTGCTCGTCACCGCTGAGCTGGTAGCAAACCGACGGAACAAAATTTTCGACGCGAAAGCGAAGCTTCACGATCCCTCCGGTCAGATTGTCGCCACCGCCACCGGCAGGTATCTGCCGGTCCCTGCCGGTGACGTGCCCGAGATGCTCACCGAGCTGATCGGTGACCTGAGCGTGATTGAGGCGGCTAGCTCCCCTGCCGCGTAGTCGCAACCTTCACAGTCTGCGACCAGGGCAGTGCAGGTGGAGCTTCGCTCTTCGCCCCACGGGAGTGAGCGGCCGGTAGTCAACCCCCCAGGATACGCCGGACCATTCCCGAAGCGGAGCCGGCAAATCCGTAACACAGGCTTCACAATGCCGGGTTTGACCATGGCCGTTTCCCCTCTACCCTCAGTGGCTTGACTTTGATGAACCCGATCCGGACGGTGCTGGCAGCAGTAGTACAGTGGTTTGATTCGGACTATGGCAGCGAAGATGCTGCCGTGGCGCGTACGCGCGCGGACAAATTGGACTTCGGCCGCTGCGGCGCTTTTGTCCTGTTGCACGGGGGTTGTCTCGGCGTGATCTGGGTCGGCTGGAGCTGGACGGCGGTGGCGGTAGCAGTGGCGCTTTATCTCGTGCGGATGTTCGCGATCACCGGGTTTTACCACCGTTACTTCTCCCACCGGACGTTTCAGACCTCGCGCTTCATGCAGTTCGTTTTCGCCGTGGTCGGTTCGGCGTCCGCCCAGCGTGGGCCGCTTTGGTGGGCCGCGCATCATCGCGCGCATCATCAGCACTCGGACTCGGAGGCGGACACCCATTCGCCCCGGCAGCACGGGTTCTGGTGGGCGCACCTCGGCTGGATCACCAGTCCCCGGAACTTCCCCACGGATTATCAACGGGTCAAGGATCTGGCGAAGTACCCCGAACTGGTCTTCCTCAACCGCTTTGACGCCTTGGTCCCACTGTTACTGGCAGCGGCCCTTTACGGCTCCGGCGCGTGGCTGGCGCATTACCACCCGGCGCTGGGCACCTCCGGCGCGCAGCTCCTGGTCTGGGGTGTCATCAGCACGGTCGTGCTCTTCCACTGCACGTGCTTCATCAACTCCCTCGCGCACGTCTTCGGCCGCCAGCGCTATCAGACCGGCGACACCAGCCGCAACAGCCTCCTGCTCGCCCTGATCACCCTCGGCGAAGGCTGGCACAACAACCACCACCACTACATGCACTCCACCCGCCAGGGCTTTTACTGGTGGGAAATTGACCTCACCTACTACGGCCTCAAGGCGCTTTCGTGGACGGGATTGATTTGGCATTTGCGCGACGTCCCGGCGGAAGTACTCTCCGAGGGTCGGCGCGCGACGCCTGCATGAATCGGCCGGGTATGTTCCCGGTCGAATGGCTGGCCAGCGTCGCCCGTCACGCTTACGACTTTGATGACACCGTTTGTTTTGCAATCACGATCAACTCTCCCGTCGCCGTCGGCCCAGCGCCAGGGCGCGCTGGCCGCTTGGCTGCTACTGAGCCTCTGGCTCTCTTCGACCACCCACGCCGCTTCGTTCTCGTTCTTCTCCCGCAAGCCGGACGGTCCGGCCACCTACCGCTCGCAGTGCGCCAAGTGCCACGGTCCCGCCGGTGAGGGCGTTAAGGGCAAGTACAACGATCCGCTGGTCGGCGACTGGTCCATCGAGAAGCTCACGCGTTACATCGCCAAGACGATGCCGGAGGACAAGCCCGGCTCCTGCACCGGTCCGAACGCCGAGGCCGTTTCGCGCTACGTCCACGACACCTTTTACTCGCGCGAAGCCCGGGCCCGGAACAAGCCCGCCCGCGTCGAGCTGGTCCGGCTCACCAACCGCCAGCACCTGCTCGCCGTGGCCGACCTCTTCCGCGCCCCGGGCGAGGAGCCGAAAATCTCCACCGGCAAGGGTCTGCAAGCGCTCACCTACAAGTCCCGCAATATGCGCCGCGAGGACAAGGCCCCGGACCGCACCGACCTCAAGATTGATTTCGATTTCGGGGCCAAGCGCCCGGACTGGGCCGGCGAAGGGACCAATGGTTTCGCCATCCAGTGGTCGGGCTCGGTGCTGGCCGATGAAAGCGGCGACTACGAGTTCGTGGTCAAGACTGCCAACGGCGTCCGGCTCTGGGTGAACGACGACGAAAAGCCGCTCATCGATGGCTCGGTCTCTTCCTTCAAAGGCGTCGAACACACGGCCACACTGCGCCTCATCGGCGGACGCGCCTATCCGTTGAAGATGGAGTTCTTCAAGACCTCGCGCGACCCGCTGGCGAACGTCACGCTCCTGTGGCGTCCCCCGCACGGCGCCCAACAGGTCATCCCCGCGCGCAATCTTGCCCCCGAACGCGCGGCGACCACCTTCATCATCTCCACGCCGTTCCCGGCTGATGACAGCAGCGTGGGCTACGAACGCGGCGTATCGGTATCCAAGGAATGGGACGAGGCCGTCACTCATGTGGCCATCGAAGTCGCCACCTATGTGGCCAGGAACCTCGACCGGCTCACGCGCAGCAAGCCCGCCGACAAGGACCGGACTGCGAAGGTCGAAGCGTTCTGTGCCGAGCTGGTCACCCGGGCCTTTCGCCGTCCGCTCACGGACGAGCAGAAGAATCTCTTCGTCACCCTGCCCTTGCGCAGCGCGACCAAGCCCGAGGATGGCGTGAAACGCGTCATGCTCCTCACGCTCAAGTCGCCGCGCTTCCTTTATCTCGGCATCGAGAGCGAGCATCCGGATGACTTCGTGGTCGCCGAACGCCTTTCGTTCGGCATGTGGGATTCCCTGCCCAACTCGACACTCACCAAGGCCGCCACCGAAGGCCGGCTCCACACGCGCGAGCAGGTCACCGAACAAGCCCGCCGGATGCTCGCGGACTCCCGGTCGCGTGGGAAGATGCAGTACTTCCTCCACCGCTGGCTCCAGATGCACCACATCGAGGATCTTACCAAGGATCAGGGACTCTACCCCGGCTTCACGCCTGAAATCATCGGCGACCTGCGGACGTCGTTGAACCTCTTCCTCGACGACGTGGTCTGGTCCGAATCCTCCGACTACCGCCGGCTGCTGCTGGAGGACGACTTCTTCGTGAACGCCCGCCTCGCCAAGTTCTACGGCATCAAGACCAACGCAGGCGAAGAGTTCATCCGCACGGAACTCGACCCAAAGCAACGCTCCGGCGTGGTGACGCATCCGTATCTGCTCGCGGCTTTCTCCTATTCCAAGACCAGTTCCCCGGTCCATCGCGGCGTGTTCCTCACCCGCAACATCGTGGGCCGCTCGTTGCGACCGCCGCCGATGGCGGTCGCGTTCAAGGACGGCGACTTCAAGCCCGGCATGTCCATGCGGGAAAAAGTCACCGAACTGACGCGCCCGCAGGCCTGCCAGAGCTGCCATGGGGTCATCAACCCGCTCGGTTTCAGCCTGGAAAACTACGACGCCGTGGGCCGTTTCCGGGAGAAGGACGGCAACCGGACCGTCGACGCCGCCGCCGACTACACCACCGATGACGGAGCCATCGTCCACTTCAAAGGCGCACGGGACATCGCCGAATTCGCCGTGAAGAGCGACCACGCCCACAATGCCTTCATCGAGCAATTGTTCAGCCAGGTGGTCAAACAGCCCATGCCCGCCTACGGACTGGATGTTCTGAACCAGTTGCACCTTTCCTTCGTCCAATCAGGGTATAACATACAGAAGTTGCTGGTGGACATCGTGACGGTGTCCGCCCTGCAAGGGACCGGGACGCCGGTCAGCACGCCGAAAAAGAAAACATGAACGCCCTCCATCGCCGCCAGTTCCTCAAGGCCGCCGGCCTCTCCGCCGCCGCCCTGCCCTTCCTCACCGGGCTGCCCAGCCTCGGTCTGGCCGCACCCGCCCGGCCCCGCCAGCGTTTGGTGTTCATGTTCAGCCCCAACGGCACCATCCCGGCCGCCTACTGGCCCGACGCCACCGGGACCGACTTCCAGCTCAAGGAGATCATGTCGCCGCTGGAGACTTTCAAGAACCGGATGCTCGTGCTCAACGGCGTTTACAACAAAGTCCGCGGCGATGGCGACAGCCACATGCGCGGCATGAGCTGCCTGCTGACCGGCATCGAGCTGTTCCCCGGCAACATCATGGGCGGCGGCGGGGCCCCGGCCGGTTGGGCCAGCGGCATCTCCATTGATCAGGAGATCAAGAACTACCTTCAGAGCAAGGACGACACCCGCACGCGGTTCGGCTCGCTCGAATTCGGCGTCGGCGTCACCGATCGCGCTGATCCCTGGACCCGCATGAGCTACGCCGGGGCGAACAAGCCCATCGCGCCCATCTCCGATCCCTACCAGATGTACGAGAAGCTCTACGGCCAGTTGAAGGACAAGGAGAACCTCCAAAGCGTCCTCGACACCGTGAAGGGCGACTTGCAGAAGGTCGGCAAGCTCATCAGCGCCGAAGACCGCCGGATGCTGGAGGAGCATCAGGCGCTCGTCCGCCAGATGGAGAAGGAGATCGCCGATACCAAGGAGCAGAAGCTCCGTGCCGCGCCGCCGACCCTGGGCGAGGGCATCGCCGACCAGAACGACAACCTGCCGCGCCTGAGCCGCATGCAGATCGACCTGCTGGTCAACAGCTTCGTCAACGACATGGCCCGCGTGGCCACGCTGCAGTTCACCAAGTCCGTGGGCATGGCCAAGATGAACTGGCTCGACATCAAGGACGGCCACCACTCCCTCTCGCACGAACCGGACGGCAACGCCGACGCGGTTGCCAAGCTGACCAAGATCAACAAGTGGTTCTGCGGCGAACTGGCCTACCTCGTCCAGAAGCTCTCCACCACGCCCGAGCCCGGTGGCGAAGGCATGATGCTGGACAACACACTGATCGTTTGGACCAACGAACTGGGCAAGGGCAACTCGCACACGCTGGACAACATCCCGTTCCTGCTGGTCGGCGGCGCGCCAGGCTTCCAGATGGGCCGCTCGCTCAAGCTGGAGAAGGTCACGCACAACCGCCTGCACCTCGCCCTCGCCCACGCCATGGGCCACCGCCTCGAGACCTTCGGCAAGGCCGCCCTCTGCGACGGCGGGCCGCTGAAGCTGGGGTGAGTCGCCTCCCATGCAGCGCACGACCGTTCTACTGCTGGTGGGGGTAACCTTGCTGGTCGGGTTGACGGCTTTTGTTTCAATCATCCGCCCGGTGAACGAACCGGTTTGGGATGATCATCCGTTGAGCTACTGGCTTCAAATTGGATACGGCGTAGGCATGACCCATGGGGAAACTGACCGGGAAGATGCCGACCGGGCAGTCAGGTACATGGGTACCAACGCCCTGCCCTTTCTCCTTCGCGAATTGTCCACCAGTTTCTCCTACGCGGAATACCGAATCTGGCAGCTGTCGCAAAAACAATCTTTGGTGTCCTACTCCTTCCTGTATGCTGATGAACGACGGAATCGAGTAATTGGAGCTTTCCGAGCCTTGGGTAAAACGGCTTCTCCTGCCTTGCCCCAGATCCGATTCTGAGTTGAACGGGGATGCGAAACGCGCCATCAAAGCCATTTTGGGACGAGATGAGTAGGACCGCCGAAATTACCACAGCTCAACAACAAGAATTGCCCGTTTGGCGGCACGCACTCCGTCCAATCCCAAATATGCTGCGGAGCAGCGACAAACAGCGCGATCCGTGAGTGGATCAGACGCCTCATCAAAGCCACGGCAGGGGCGACAGAAGCCCCCATTTGAACGTTGATGCGAAGTGACCATTCCAAGGGCCGATCTGCGCGCGCGAAGCGAATGCGTCCCTTACAGCGTTTCTGCCTCCAAACCAAGTTGCGTTGATTTGAAAATTGACTCGCAAATACTCAATCGTCCGCCCGCAATACACGTCCAAACTGAAGGTCGCCGTGATTAATTGAGTTTTGCGCTGATAAGTATGATGCGAACACTGATACGTCTGGGTTGCGCGGGGCTGGTGTGGGCCGTGGGTGGACTCATGGCTGCCCCGGCACCAAAGGCCCCCACCGCCCCGGATTTCCAACGGGATATCCGCCCGATTCTTTCCGACAAGTGCTTCGCCTGCCATGGCCCCGATGAGAAGGAGCGCAAGGGCGGCAAGAAAGGCATCGGCTTCCGCGTGGACACCGCGGATGGCCTCACCGCCGATCTTGGTGACGGCCGTCGGGCCATCGAGGCCGGCCAGCCCGCGAAGAGCCTGCTGCTCCAACGGGTCGCCACGAAGGACGCGGACGAAGTCATGCCGCCAAAGAAGTTTGGCAAACAACTCACGCCGCGCGAAGTGGAGTTGCTCACCGCCTGGGTGCAATCGGGAGCGAAGATTTCGGGGCATTGGTCCTACGAAAAGCCAAAACGGCCTGCTCCCCCGGTGATTAGCAAGGAATTAGTTGGCGGCCTGCTCGCTCGTGCCGGTTCCAAAGCAACCGTCACCCCTTCACTAATCACTAATTACTCTTCCCCGATTGACACCTTCGTCCTGCACCGCCTCGCCAAGGACGGCCTGCTCCCCCAACCTGAGGCAGACCGCTACGCGCTCGCCCGCCGGGTGGCGTTGGATCTCACCGGCTTGCCGCCGACCGTGGCCGAGGTGGATGCCTTCATCGCCGACAAGGAACCGAAGGCTTACGAACGTTTCGTGGACCTGCAACTCGCCAAGCCGAGTTACGGCGAACATTGGGCACGCATGTGGCTGGACCTCGCACGCTACGCCGACAGCGCGGGCTACGCGGATGACCCGCCCCGCGTGATCTGGGCCTACCGGGATTACGTGATCAACGCCTTCAACCGCAACCTGCCCTTTGACCAATTCACCATCGAACAGCTCGCGGCCGACCTGCTGGAGAACCCGACCGACGAACAGCTTAAGGGCACGGCGTTTCATCGCAACACGATGACCAACAACGAGGGCGGCACCAGTGACGAGGAGTTCCGCAACGTGGCCGTGGTGGACCGCGTGAACACGACGTTCGCAGTCTGGATGGGCACTTCGATGGCCTGCGCCCAGTGTCACTCGCACAAATACGATCCCATCGCGCAAAAGGAATATTACCAGCTCTTCGCCTTCCTCAACAACACGGAGGACGCCGACCGCAAGGACGAAGCCCCCGTCCTGAGCTTCTTCAGCGACACCCAAAAGAAGCAGAAAGCCGAGTGGGAAACCGAACTCGCGGCGGTCGAAGCGAAATTCAAATCTCCTCCGGCAGCGGTCATCGCGGCGGCGGACAAGTGGGCGCAGTCCTTCCCGGTGAAACTCGACTGGACCTCCCCCAAACCCAGCGCGGCAAAATCAACTTCCGGGGCGCTGCTCGCCACGCAGGACGACGGTTCCGTCCTCGCCGCGAAGAACGATGCCGTGAAGGACAATTTCACCGTCGAACTGACCATCCCTGAGGCTCAGAAGCTCACGGCGCTCCGGCTCGAAGCCCTGCCCAGCGACAAGCTTCCCGGCAAAGGCCCCGGTCAGGCGGCCGGCAATTTCATCGTCACCCGCGTCCGTGTGAACCTGCTCCCGCCCGCCGACAGCAAGGGACCGGTCGCCCGCTTCGTACGCATCGAACTGCCCGCCAAAAATCAGTTCCTCCAGCTCGCGGAAGTCCAGGTCTTCAGTGGCGGTGAGAACGTCGCACTCAAGGGCGAGGCGAAGCAGAGCAGCACCTACATGGGAGCCGCTGCGTCGCGGGCAATTGATGGCAAGACGGACGGCGAATACGACAAGGGGTCCGTCGCCCACACCGAGTCGCAGGACAATCCGTGGTGGGAAGTGGACCTGAAGGAAGCCCGTGCGCTGGAACGAATCGTCGTCTGGAACCGTGCCGAAGCCGGCGAACGGCTCAAGGGTTTCCGCGTCGTGGCGCTCGACGCGCAACGGAATGTGGTCTGGGACAGGGCCGGCAACGACGCGCCCAAAAAGGAGGTGGCCTTCGCCATGAACGGCGCACGCGAAATGAAGTTCAGCGCGGCCATTGCGGACTTCACCCAGGCAAACTTCGACGCTGACAACGTGCTGCACGACGACGCCCCCAAGAAGGACCGGACGCGCGGCTGGGCTGTCGGCGGCGCGACCGGCAAGCCGCA
>RFSE01000085.1 GCA_009924135.1 Pseudomonadota bacterium
CTCATGACTTTAATACTCCGCACGCCATGCCGGGCGGCAAGATGCCTGCCGTAGAGCCGTGGCTTCCAGCCCGGCGGGACAGGCCGTCCCTGCTGACCGTCCGCATCCCATTCACACCGCACCGTGAAATCTCATGACTTTAATACTCCGCACGCCATGCCGGGCGGCAAGATGCCAGCCCTCTACGGCAGGCAGGATGCCCGCCGCCACAGTCGAAGCTGCCAGCACTCGCCACCCTCAGAGACTCAAATCCGCCGGACCTGCCGCAGCACGCGCGGCAGCAGCGCGCAGACCGTTTCAACCTCTTCAACGGTCGTCGTCCGTCCCAAGGAGAGCCGCACCAGGGCATTGGCCTCGGCGGCGGGTGCACCCATGGCCAGCATGACGTGCGATGGCTCCAGCGATCCCGCCGAGCACGCCGAGCCGCTCGAAGCACACACGCCTTCCATGTCCAGCGCCGCCATCAGGGCGATGCTGTCCGTGCCCTCGACGGTGAAGGACACGGTGTTGGCCAGCCGGTGCTCCCGCGAGCCGCGGAAGTG
This sequence comes from Pseudomonadota bacterium, assembly GCA_009924135.1. Taxonomy (GTDB): domain Bacteria; phylum Verrucomicrobiota; class Verrucomicrobiia; order Limisphaerales; family SXTU01; genus SXTU01. The sequence continues at coordinate 543 of RFSE01000085.1, forward strand.
CGCGCCCACGATGCCATCCACCGCAGCCAGCAGCCGGGCCGTGAGCGGGGCGAGCTGGGTGCGCTCAAACACCGGCACGCGCACAAAGCGCTCCAGCGCGTCGGTGAAACCGATGATCGCCGGCAGGTTCTCCGTGCCGGCGCGACGTTCGTTCTCGTGGGCCCCGCCGAACTGTACCGGGTCCGGGTGCAGCGGCGAGCGGATGTAAAGCGCGCCCGCTCCTTTCGGCCCGTGGAACTTGTGCGCGCAGATGGAAACGAGGTCGGCGTTGAACTGGTGAACGTTCGCGAACGGCTCCTTGCCGAACCACTGCACGGCGTCGGTGTGGAAGATGATTCCCCGCTCACGGCAGAGCGCACCGAGTTCCGCGACAGGCTGGAGCGTGCCGGTCTCGTTGTTCGCGGCCATCACGCTCACGAGGATCGTATCCGGCCGCAGCGCACGGCGGAGATCGTCCACGCTTACGCGACCCGTGGCATCCACCGGCAGGCGCGTGACGGTAAATCCTTCCTTGCGCTCCAGATAATCAAAGCAGTGCAGCACGGCGTGGTGCTCAATGGTGGAGGTGATGAGATGCCGGCCCTTGTCCCGGAGCAGCCGCGCGGTGCCAAAGACCGCAAGGTTGCTGCTCTCCGTACCGCCGCTGGTGAAGACGATTTCACTGCCCTTGCACCCCAGCACGACGGCGGCGCGGTCACGTGCATCATCCAGCAACGCCCGTGCCCGGCGACCGATGTGATGGACGCTCGAGGGGTTGCCCCAGATGTCATCCATGTACGGCAGCATCGCCGCGCGCACCTGCGGGTCCAGCGGCGTGGTGGCGTTGTAGTCGAAGTAGATGGTGCGCATGGACAGGGCCTGGCTCAGGGGAATTTCCCGCCGCGTTTTGGACTGCGGTGGCAGAGCGCAGCGGCGACACCGCTTTGGATTCCAGCGGAGCGGAACGGCCGGCGAAGCAAAGCCCGCTCCGCGGGACAGGAAAGCGGCGTGGCGCTCCGCTTCCCGCCGCAGTCCAAGATGAGGCGGAACTTCGGGCGGCTCATGGGCGGAACGGGCTCACTTCGGCTTCATCGAGAAGGCCAGTTGCCGGCGGAACTGCTCGCGGTTCTTCGCGTCGTGGAAGTCCACGGGGTTGAAGTCATCCGTCAGGACGATGCCGCTTTTCGGGTCCGTCTCCTTGATGCCGGCGAGCGCGTCGCGTGCCTGCTGCCGTACGGTCGGATACATCGCCTCGATGTTCATCGTGCGACGTTGTTTCAACTCCTTCGCCGGTGTGGCGACGAAGAAGACGTTGCCGTTCCCGCTGGCGTGGATGCGCACATCGCCGAAGACGGACTTGAGCGTCTTGTGCAGCGAGGCGGTGAAGTAGTCCTTGCCTTCGTCGAAATCGCCAAAGCTGTTGATGACCAGCACGCCGTTGGGCCGGAGCACCCGGCGCATCGCGGTGAAGGCCTCCTGCGTCATGAGGTGCGAGGGCGAGGAATCGCCGAGGAAGGCGTCGAGGATGACGGCATCGTATTGTTTCGTGGCGGCGTTCACAAACTGCCGGCCGTCGCCGATGGTGATGTTGAGCTTCTCCGGTTCGAGGTCGAAGTGGTCCTTGGCCACGCCTACGACGGCACCGTTGATTTCCACCACGTCCACCTTCGCGCCTTCATGCGCGAACTCCATCGGCACGATGCCCACGCCCATGCCGATGCACAGCACGTCCTTGATCTGCTCGGTGTAAACGCCCGCCAGCCCGTGCAGGCCGTAGGTGAAGAGCGAGACGCTCTGCTTGGTGTCGGGGTCGTAGGTGTTTTGGGTCAGGTAGTCGTTCAGGTAGTAACGGCGCAGGCCCCCGACGCTTTCGAGGACTTGCATCAGGCCGAAGTTCGAGTTCCGCCGGGCGACTTCCTCCATGTATTCCGCCGGGGGACGGGCATCCGCGCGCACGCCGGACCAGCCCGCGAGCACGCCCACGCCCACCAACACGAGCGGAATGCCCAGGGAATCACCCTCCTCGCGCCAGATCAGCAGGTATAGCGCCGCGACCGCCATCAAAACGCCGGCGGTGATGAACATCGTCGTCGAATTTGGCAGGAACGGGATCAGCACGTAGCCAATCAGGACCGTACCCAGCACGCTGCCGAGCGTGCTGATCGCCGAGAGCCGGCCCACCGTGCCGCCGACCCCGGCGACCACGGACGTGAGTACGCGGATGACAAACGGTCCGACCGTGGCCAGCAGCGTGAGCGGCACGAAGAAGAGAAACAGCGACGCCAGCAGCGACCCGACCGCGAGCGGAAATTGCAGGCACCAAAACGCGACCTTGCTCGTGAAGGGTACGGTGAAGCACAGGTACAGGCCCGCCAGCAGGATGCAGGTGTAGAGCCGGCGGAGATTTTGCGAGCGGTCCACGAGCCAACCGCCGAACCAATAGCCCGCCGCGAGCGAGATCAGCGTCACCGCGATCTGCGCGGTCCAGACGAAGTGCGACGTGCCGACGTAGGGCGAAAGCATCTTCGCACCGAGAATCTCGACGACGAGGATGGCTGCGCCCGTAGTGGCGGCAGTGCCGTAGAGAAAGCGGCGCAGACCCGGCGAAAGCGGGGCAGGGGCGGAAGCGGCAGGTTGTTTCACGCGCGCTTTCTACGGGGCGGAAGGCCGGAGGGCAAGGCTGCGGCGTGCCTGACGATCTGGTTGCGGGTGTCGGAACGGGGCGGGACGCGAGTATTGCGGGCTTTTGCCCATCACTCATTCGGCGTCGGGCTCGGCTCGTTCGGCGTCGGACGCCAGCGCCACTGGCCCAGCACCACGCCCGCGATCACCAGCACCATCGCCACCCAGAAGGTCTGCGTCACCGGTTCGCCGAGCAGCAGCCACGCCCAGATCATCGTGCTGGCAGGGATGAGGTTGCTGAAGAGGAAGACCTGGCTCACCGGCCAGTGGCGCAGCGCGTTGTTATAGAGGGCGAAGGAGATGACGCCGCCAAAGATCGTGCAGTACGCGTGCACGCCCGCCAGTCCCCACGTGAACGTGAGTCCGCCGTGCGCCAGCTCCCACGCGGCCGCCGGCGTGAGCCACGCCGCCGCGCGCCACATCGTGCCCGCCGTGATTTCCGCGCCGCTCATGCTCTGCGCCAGCACGCGGCAATGACGACCGTAGGCCGTCCATAGGAAACTGGCCCCCAGCGCGAGCAGGTCGCCGCGCCAGTCGCCGCCCCCGGCGTGAAGTTTCGGCCAGAAGAGCAGCACCAGTCCGCTCAAAGCCAAGGCCGCCGCACCATAACGGCGCAGGGATTCCAGGTTCGCCCGGGGCCGGCCTTCGGCCAGCAACGCCCACACCGGCGAACTGCCCAGGTAGAGCGCGACGTGTGAGGCCGAGGTGAATTTCAGCGCGAGGGTGAAGGCCGCGATGTACACCGCGAGGCTGGGACCGGCCCGCCACCACAGGTTCCGCCGCAGTTCGGGAGTCAGCGGATGGGTCGGCCCGAACCAGTTCGTCCAACGTAACAGCAGATAGAAGATGGCGCCGACCAGCCACATGCGGCTGCACGCGATCCACACCGGCGGCCACTCGCGCACGAGATACTTCACCCCCGTGTTGTTCGCGCCCCAGAAGAGGATGCAGCACAACAACCCGACGGCGATGGCAGTGTGGTTGCGCGAAGTAAACACGGGGCTCGTTTCGCGTTTGGAGTTTGGAGTTTCGCGTTGAAGACCAGTGATTCGGACGCGCTCGAACGAACGCCAACCCGAAACTCCAAACTCGAAACTGTTTTAAGCGCCAAGCGCCTTCACCGTCGCTTCAAGGCTCGCACAGTCCGCCACGTTCAGCACCTGGGTGGTCTTGTCGATGCGCTTCATGAAGCCGGTCAACGCGGTGCCGGGTCCCAGTTCGATGAACCGGGTGAAGCCTTGCGCCAGCAGGTATCGAACGGATTCCTCCCAGCGCACCGATCCGGTGACCTGGGCGACGACCGTGTCCACAATGGCCGCCGGCGCACCATGGGGCTGGGCGGTGACGTTGGCGATGACGGGCACAATGGGTGCGGACAGATTGATGCCCGTAAGCGCCTCCCGGAGCTTGGGCTGAGCGCCGGCCATGAGCCGTGAATGATACGCACCCGCTACGGTGAGGGGCAGGGCGCGCTTCGCCCCGCGCGCCTTGGCGAGTTCGCAGGCTTTCGTGATTTTGTCGACCTCGCCGGAGATGACAAGCTGGCCGGGGCAGTTGAGGTTCGCCAGTTCCACGCCGGCTTCGGTGCACACTTCGCGCGTGGGGCCTTCGTCCAGGCCGATGATCGCAGCCATGCCGCCCTTGGTGGCTTCGCAGGCTTCCTGCATGTAGCGGCCGCGCAACCGCACGACCCGCAGGCCGTCCTCGAAACTCATTGCGCCCGCCGCCGTCAAGGCAGTGAACTCACCCAACGAAAGCCCGGCCGTGGCGTCGAACTTAAGGCCCGGCACGCGGGCTTTCAGCAACTCCAGCGCCACCCAGCTTACGAGGAAGATCCCCGGCTGGGCGTTTTCGGTCTTGGTCAGCTCGGCCTCGGGGCCGGCAAAACAGACGCCCGCGAGATCGTAGCCCAGCGCTGTGTTGGCGCGGTCGAAGAGGGCCTGCGCTGCGGGAAACGTGGCCGCCAGGTCCTTGCCCATGCCGACGGCTTGTGCGCCCTGACCAGCGAATAATAAAGCGGTTTTGCTCATAAAGTCCGGGGAGTGAACACGACCGCCACCGGTTTGTGAAGCGGCGGTTTGTGGAGGCTTAAATCGAATTGAGTCACGTGCAGGCTGCGCGGGGAACGAAAGAGCGAGGGCATCTGCTTCGCCTCCTTCGCGGCTTTCGCGCGGCCTCCGCTCGGGCGGGTGCTACTTCTGCTCCGTTGCCTTGGCTGCGGGTTTGGCGGCCGGTTTGGGCGCGGGCTTGGCTGCGGGTTTGGCGGCGGCCTTGGGAGCGGCGGGCGCGGGCGGGGCTCCGATCTCGCGCACATAGAGATTGCGGAAGCAGAGGATGCTGCCGTGGGACTGGAGTTCGATCTGGCCGAACGGGAAGAGCGGCTGCGTCCGGTCCCAGTAGTTCTCCAAGGTCACGTTGTTCACGACCAGTTCGTCGTTGAGGTATACGTGGACCTTGTCGCCGACGATGAGGATGCGGAAGCGGTTCCACAGGCCGGGGGCGTGGTCGGCCCATTTCAGCGGATCGGCGGGGTTGGTCTTATTGTTGTAGAGACCGCCGGAGCCGACGCGCTTGGGGTTGCCGGGAGTGTCGCGTTCCCAGATCTGCACCTGCGGAGAACCCCGCAGGTAAATGCCGCTGTCGCCCTTGGGCTCGATCTTCCAGTCGCAGAGCATTTCGATGTCACCGTAGTCGCGCGCGGTGCAGAGGTTGTGGCCTTTGCCGTCGAACACGAGCATCCCGTCCGCCACGCCCCAATGCGCGGTCATGTCCTCGTTGGCCTTGGCCTGGGCGGCGGCGAGTTCCTCCTTGGACATCTTGGCGCGCTTAATCGGGTCGGCGACGAGTCCCTTCCAGCCTTCGAGGTTCACGCCGTTGAAGAGGCGTTCGAAGCCCTGGGGCGGGATGTTCTGGGCCTCGGCGACGGGGAATTCCTTGATGCGCAGGTTACGGAACTCAACGTAATCGTTATGGCCGAGGAAGCCGATGTGGCCCTTGTCGCGGAGCATGCCGGGGTGTTTCCGGATCGTCTCGCGGTCGGTCACATCATTGAGGTTTGTGTCCACGATGACCTTGCCGTTGAGCGTCACGCGGATGTGCCGGCCGCGGGCGTAGATTTCTGCCTCGTTCCACTGGCCTACGGGCCGGAGCGCGCCACGTTTGGCAGGCGAAATCATGTAAACAGAGCCGTTGTACTGGGCGGGATTGAGCTTGGCGTATTGCGGCGCGGTGTCATCGAGCACCTGGATTTCCATTCCGAGGTAGGCGAGGCTGCCGGCTGCCAGCGGGGCGCGGATGGCGATGCCGTTGTTGGAGCCGGGTTCGAGCTTGTAGTCGTAGCGCAGGATGAAGTCGCCGTATTCGCGTTCGGTGAGGAGGTTGCCGCCGCCGCCCTTGGCGCAGAAAATGACCCCGTCCTTGACGCCGTAGCCGGCGCCCTTGCCGCCGAGGAGCGTCCAGCCGGCGAGGGTCTTGCCGTCGAAGATCGGGAGGAAGCCCGCTTCGCGGTTCATGGTGGCGCAGCCGGCAAAGAGGACGGTGCCCACGGCAGCCGACCCGAGGGCGGTGAGGAATTTGCGATGCGAGAACATAGCTTGGAAATCGTGTTATCGAACGAGTCCGGTCAGGCTGTTGGAAAGCAAATGGAGTGTCAAGTGCCCGGCCACGCGTGTCGGCAGGTTCTTCCCATCGTCGGCTGGCCGCCTTGACGCGCCCCGGCCTGCTACCTACAGTGGCTCCCATGATTCGACGGACTCTCCGCGTAACCCTGCTGCTCGCAGCCGTGGTTGCCTTTCCGCATGTGTGCCCCGCGCCGCTGACTTACAAGCCAGGGGAAGGCTGGTCCTACGAGTCCTACGGCTCGGATTCGAGCTGGAAAAAGACCCGTGCGAAGGACCAGGTGGAAGTTGCCGAAAAGGCCTTTGAAAAAAAGGATTACGATCTCTCCCTGAAGGCTGCCAAGTTGACCGTCAACAAATGGCCGCTCTCAGACTACGCGCCAAAGGCGCAATTCCTCGCCGGGCGCAGCCTCGAAGAGTTGAAGAAGGACGAGGATGCCTTCAAGGCCTACCAGACTCTGATCGAGAAATACCCGAAGGCAGAGCAGTATCAGGAAGTGTTGAAGCGGCAGTTTGAGATCGCCAACCGCTACCTCGGCGGTCAGTGGTTCAAGCTCTGGGGCGTGATCCCGTTCTTCCCGTCGATGGAGAAGACTTCGAAGATGTACGAGAAGGTCATCAAGAACGGGCCTTACAGCGAGGTCGCGCCCCTGGCCCAGATGAGCATCGGCACGGCCAACGAAAAGCGCGGCGAATTCACCGACGCCGTGAAGGCCTACGAAAAGGCGGCCGACAAGTACCACGACCAGAAGAACCTGGCCGCTGACGCGCTCTTCAAGGCGGGCCAGACGCATCTCAAGCAGGCCAAGACTGCCGAGTACGATCAGGGCGTCGCGGCCAAGGCCATCTCCACCTTCACGGATTTCATCTCGCTCTACCCGGACGACAAGCGGGTGCCCGAGGCGCGCAAGAACATCGATTCCCTCCGTGCCGAACAGGCCCGGGGCGCGATCAAGATCGCCCAGTTCTACGAGAAGAAGAAACAGTGGAGCGGAGCGCTCGTCTATTACAACGAGGTGCTCATCAAGGACCCGGATTCGTCTTTCGCCGCCGAGGCCAAGCATCGCATCGAGTTCCTCAAGACGTTGCCCGGCGTGGGGACCGCCCAAGCGCCTGTCATCGCTCCCGGGACCAATGCTCCCGGCACCAACGCCGCGCCGGCCACGGCCCCCAAACCGTGATCACCATGCGCGCCTTGCTCGCCCTCGGCCTCGCCGCCAGCGTTTCCGCCTTCACCGGCTGCGCTGGGTACAAGCTTGGCACGACCACCAGTTTCCCCGCCGGCCAGCACAGCATTCAAATTGGCCTGATCAAAAATCAGACGGCTGAGCCGCGGCTGATCGAGGCCGTGAACAATGCGCTGCGCAAGCGTTTCCAGCAGGATGGCAGCTACAAGCTCGATTCCCGGGGGGAATCCGATGTCGTCCTCACCGGGGTCATCACGCACTTTGATCGAGCCGGGGTCAGCTTCCAACCGGCCGACACGCTCACCCTGCGCGATTACGCGTTGACCATCTCGGCGAGGCTTACCGTGCGTGACCGCGCCACGGGCAAGATCATCTTCGACCGGGATGTTGGCGGGCGGACCATCATCCGGGCGGGTTCGGACTTGGCGAGCGCGGAACGTCAGGGCGTTCCCTTGATTGCCGAGGATCTCGCCCGGAATGCGGCCTCGCTCATCGTGGACGGAAACTGGTGACGCGCCTTACGCGGCGTGTTTGAGAATCCACGCGGTCGCCGCCGGCAGGTCATCCACCACCACGGCGCGGGACATTTTGTCCGCGTGCTTGCGCTCGGTCTCCGCTCCGTAGCCCGTACGCACCAGCAGGCTCTGCTGCACGCCTGCGTTCCAGCCGCACTCCAGATCGATCAGCTTGTCGCCCACCATGAAGCTGTGGTCTAAATCCACACCGAATTCCGTCTGCGCATCGAGCAGGAACGCCGGCGATGGCTTGCGTCCCCGGCTCGGATGTTCGGGTGATTCCGGAGCAAAGTAGATTTTTTCGAAGCGCACCCCGAGCGGCGTGAGCAGTTCGTTCATCCGCGCGTTTACCGCGTGCAAATCCGCTTCGGTGTAGTAGCCGCGACCGATGCCTGACTGGTTGGTGACGACAATCAATAGAAAGCCCGCGTCCTGCAGTTTCCGCAGTGCGGGGCCGACCCCGGGGATCAACTCGAACTGCTCCGGCTTGCTGAGATAATGCCGGTCCACGTTGATCGTGCCGTCACGGTCGAGGAAGACCGCACGACGCGGTTTCGAGTTTGAAGTTTGGAGTTCCGGGTTCACAGCCAAGGTGACGGAGCTTGTAACAGGTTCCGCAGCGCGACAATCCGAAACGCCAACCCCATAACACGCAACCAGTTCATCGTTCGCGGCGGAAACTTTCCGCCAGTTCTGACGGTGAAACGGTAGCCGTACCCACCTTGCCGACGACAACTCCGGCGGCGTGGTTGGAGAAGATGGCCGCCTCGACCGGCGATGCTCCGGCGGCGATGGCCAGCGTGAACGAGGCAATGACCGTGTCACCCGCGCCGGACACGTCGAAAACTTCGCGGGCCACGGTGGGAATGTGAAAGGGCTTCTGGCCGCGCTGGCACAGGAGCATGCCCAGATCTCCCAGCGTGATGAGCAGCAACGCCGGGCTGAGTTCCATCAGCAGGGTTTCCGCCACGCGCTGGAGGTTGGCGTCTTTAAGCGGGTCGGCATTACGCGTGCCGTCGGAGACGCCGGCGAGTTCGAAGGCTTCCTTGCGGTTGGGCGTGAGCAGCGAGAGGCCAACGAGGCTCAGCTCATGGACCGGCTTGGGGTCAAGGCTCAACCAAACGCCCCGCATGCGGCACAACTGCCGCAGGCCATCCAGCAGTTCCTGGGTGACGACGCCCTTGCCGTAATCGCACACGATCACCGCGTCCGCCCCCGAGAGATTCTGTTCGATGGTGGTGAGCAGGCGCTTGGTGTCGCGCGCGTCCACCGGTCCGCGCGTTTCGCGGTCCACGCGGACGATCTGCTGCTGGTGCGCGATGATGCGGGTCTTTACGCTGGTGGTGCGGGCCGGACTGGCCAGCAATCCGGTGCAGGCGATGTCCTGCTCGCCGAGCAGTGCCCGGAGGCGGCCGGCAGCCTCATCGCGGCCCACATGGCCGAGCAGTTCAGTCTTGGCCCCGAGGGTATGGACATTGCGCGCGACATTGGCCGCGCCGCCGGGCATGTAGTTCTCGCGGTCGAACTCGACCACCGGCACCGGGGCCTCGGGCGAGATGCGCCCGACATGGCCCCAGATGTACTGGTCGAGCATCACGTCGCCGACGACGAGCACACGGGCCTGGGCACAGCCGGCAATCAGTTCATCAAGCCGGTTTTGGGGAATGACTGGCAACTTCATCGGGGAGAGCTTGCGAGGGTTGGTCAGGCTTTCAATTCAAAAACGCAGTCAACGGACTCGTGGCGCTGGCCGTGGACTGCGCCGCGCCCAGGCCGATTTCATACGCTGCGCGACCGGCTTCGACCGCCTGCTTGAACGCGATGGCCATGCGGTTCGCATCGCTGGCGATGGCGATGGCAGTGTTCACCAGCACGGCGTCCGCGCCCAGTTCCATCGCCTCCGCTGCGTGGCTCGGCGCGCCGATGCCTGCGTCCACGACAACTGGCACAGTGGCCTGCTCAATGATGATGCGGATTTGATCACGGGTCTGGAGGCCGCGATTCGAACCGATGGGGGAGCCTAGCGGCATGACGGTGGCACATCCGGCTTCCTGCAGGCGCTTGGCGAGCACGGGGTCGGCATTGATGTAGGGCAGCACGGTAAAACCTTCCTTCACCAGGATTTCGGCGGCCTTGAGCGTCTCGATGGGATCGGGCAGCAGGTAGCGCGGGTCGGGATGGATTTCGAGTTTCACCCATTTGGGCAGTCCGGCGGCGACGGCCAGGCGCGCGAGCCGGACGGCTTCCTCCGCGTTCATCGCGCCGCTGGTGTTGGGCAGCAGCAGGTAGCGTTGCGGGTCGATGAATTCGAGGATGTTCGCGAAGGGGTCCTTTTGGCCGCTGAGATCGGCGCGCCGCAGGGCGACGGTCACCATTTCGGTGCCGCTGGCCGCCAGCGCGTCGCGCATCGCGACGGGCGACGGAAACTTGCCGGTGCCAAGGATGAGCCGCGAGCGGAACTCACGGCCGGCGATAACCAACGGGCGGGACGCCAAATTCATGCGCGGGGAAAGTAGGCGGGTAAGTCCGGTACGTCCAGCGCGCTCGTTGCGTACCTGGAGCGCGGACGCCCACGTCCGCATCGGGACCTCACCATTTAGGCTGGCGACGGACGTGGGCGTCCGTGCTCCGGCTCAGAGGCCGGCCTGCTGGAACGCCGGCGCGAGGGCCGCGTAGCACTTCTTCGCCGCGGCGACCGGGTCGTACCCGGGTTTGCCGAACACCTGGCCGCTGACTTCCACGCAGACGGAGCCGGACCAGTTTGCCGCTTTGAGGCGGCGGAAGTAATCGGCGTAATCGATTTTTCCTTCGCCCGGCAGCACGAACTGAAACTTCGCCAGTTCGCCCTGCGAGTCCTTTACGTGGATGAACGCCGTGTGCGGCAGCAAGGTGTCGAGGGTCTTGCCCAGGTCGTGGCCGCGCAGTTGGTAGTGGCTGAAATCGTAGGCGAGCTTCACGGCCGGATTTTTCGCCTGCTCCAGCAGCCACAAGCCGTGCTCGGGCAGATGCGCGGCGCTCATGACGTGCGGCTTGATGCAGAGGGTGATTTTTCCGGCCGCTGCGGCCTGACCCCAATCAGCGAGGCGGGCCGCCATGCGGGCCTTGATTTGGTCCCACTCGGCGGGCTTGCCGCCCATCACGGTTTCGAGGATCGGCGGGGCATCGGGTGCGAGGTCGTGCGCGAGTTCGGCCGCAGCCTTGATGCGCTCCAGATTGGCGGCATGGGTTTTATCGTCGGCGGTCAGGCTGAGGTTGTCCATCAACGCGCTCAGGCGCAGGCCGCGTGTGCCGAGCTGGGCGCGCAGGTCCTTGCGTTGGGCTGGAGAAAGGAGCTTGGGCTCGGTTGGGTAGCCGGGGTTGAGCGCGAGTTCCACATCGTGGAAGCCGGTCTCCGCACACACGCGCAGTGCCTGGTCCACGGGCAGGGTCTTCATCCCGTAGAGGCTGAAGCCGAGGCCGATGCGGCGCGGCGGGGCGGCAGGCAGCGAGCAGGCGGCCAAGGCAGCGGTCGCAAGGAATTGGCGGCGGGTGAAGGAACGGTTCATGTTTTTTTTCGGTCTCCGGCTCGTTGAGCACGGAGCATGCAACCGGAACGATGGCAGGGCGCTTCCCAGCTTGTCGTGGCGGTCATTTTTCATACGGGACATGGCAACGGTTGGCTACCGGAACAGCCGCTGCGAGAAATGATACAGGGCCTGCTTCCACTCCGCCGCATCGTGTGCGTGGTCGGTGACGTGCCAGACATGGGGCACCCCGTTTGCTTTCAGGTAAGCGTGGACGTCCTGGCTGACGTGGATAAGCCCGTCCCGATTGCCGCAGGAAAGCCACAGCAGTTTGAGTTGCCGGGCTGCCGCCGGGTTGGTCAACAGTTGCTCGGATGGACGCGTGTTGGGCGCGGAGGAAAAACCTGCCACCCACGCAAACCTCTCAAGATTGCCCAGGCCAAAATTCAGCGCCTGGCCGCCCCCCATCGACAGGCCGGCGAGCGCTCGATGTTCACGATCGGCAAGGGTGCTGTAGCGCGACTCGATGGTCGGGATGACGTCATCAAGCAGGTCCCGTTCGAACACGGCAAACGCGGCCTGGTGTTTGAACACGTTGCCGACGGCGCGGTCGTCCTTCTGGGCCCGGCCATTGGGCATCACGATGATCATCGGCACCGCCTTCCCGTTAGCGATCAGGTTGTCCAGCAGCACGTTCGTTTGCGCGATACGCTGCCACTCCGTTTCATCGCCCCCAATCCCGTGCAGCAGGTAAAGCACAGGATACTTTCGTTCCGTGGTGTATCCTGGCGGCGTGTAAACATTCATCCGTCGGCGTGTGCCGACGGTTTTGGAATCGTATTCGACCAGGCTCAACTTGCCGTGGGCGATGCCATCTTGCCGGGCATCCCAACCCGCCGGTGGCTGGGGGAAGGCGGGTTTGTCATCGGCGGTGAGCACAATGCGGCTCCAGGACGCGCGCGGCCCCGTCGCTTTCTGCTCGCCGCCCTGCGGCGGTGACGCGGGCTCTTGAGCGAAGGCGGTCACGGTTGCCACGGCCAGGGAGCACAGGGATGAAAGTCTCATGCCAGCGCGTTCCGTACCTGGCTGAACACTTCACTCGCCCACATACTTCTTGAGCTGGGCCATGAACTCCTTCATCAGCCAGGTGTTGTCCATCCACACGCGCGAGCAGACGAGGTTGCCGTCCACGACGACGCGCTGGTTGACGTACTTTGCCCCGCCCTGGAGGCAGTCGAGTTCGCACTTGGCCACGGTGGTGACGGTGCGGCCCTTGATGACATCGGCGGCGGTGAGGATTTCAATGCCGTGGCAGACGCTGGCCACGGGTTTGTTTGCGGCGAAGAAATGCCGGGTGATGCGGAGCAGGTCCTGATCGTAACGCAGATATTCTGGCGCGCGCCCGCCGGAGATGAAGAGGCCGCAATACTCCTCGGGGTTGATGTCCCGAAAGGCGAGGGTGGCGCGGACATGGTAGGCGGGGCTTTCGCGGGTGATGTCCCACCTCGGTTCGCCCTCGGCCGTCGGGGGGATCTCATGCAGCACGCCGTGGTACAAGCGCGCTTCCGGCCCGCACACCACGGCTTCGAAGCCGTCCTCGGGCAGGCGGAAAATGGGGTACAAGGTGTCCATGACCTCGGTGGCGTCACCGATGGGGATGAGCACTTTCTTCTTCGGAACGACGGGTTTCTTTCTGGCCATGCGCGGATGACAACAGAAGCGCAGCCCCCGTGTCAATGCAGCCGCCCGGCTACAATTTCGGTGCCAGAATCGGCTTGCAGCCCCAGCGTGATTGTTTTACGAACTGGGTTCCTTTTTGATACTGCAATAACGACACATTTGATTCACATGTCCGCTTTCCCTGACATCGCCAAGATCGCCTACGAAGGTCCGCAGTCCAAGAACCCGCTCGCCTTCAAGCACTACAAAGCCGACGAAGTCATCGAAGGCAAGACGATGCGCGATCACCTGCGCTTCTCCGTCGTTTACTGGCACACGATGTGTGGCAACGGCACCGACATGTTCGGCTGGGGCACGGCCCAGCGCCCGTGGGAAGCCGGCCTCAGCGGCCTGGACCTCGCCAAGGCCCGCGTGCCGGTTTTCTTCGAGATCTGCGAGAAACTCGACGCTCCCTACTACGCTTTCCATGACCGCGACGTGGCCCCGCACGGTGCCAGCCTCCGCGAGTCCAATAAATGGTTCGACACCATCGTCAAGCTCCTCAAGGCCCAGCAGAAGAAGACCGGCGTGAAGCTCCTCTGGGGTACCGCCCAGCTCTTTGCCCATCCCCGGTACGCGCACGGTGCGGCCACGAGCTGTGACGCCAACGCCTTTGCCTATGCAGCCGCGCAGGTGAAGAAGGCCCTCGAAGTCACCCATGAACTGGGCGGCGAAGGCTACACCTTCTGGGGTGGTCGCGAAGGTTACAGCTCCCTCTGGAACACTGACATGAAGCGCGAGCTGGAGCACCTCGCCAAGTTCCTTCACATGGCCGTGGCCTACAAAAAGGAAATCGGTTTCAAGGGCCAGTTCTACATCGAGCCCAAGCCCAAGGAACCCACCAAGCACCAGTACGACTCCGACGCCGCCGCGTGCCTGAACTTCCTCCGCGAATACGACCTGATCGACCACCTCAAGCTCAACCTCGAGACCAACCACGCCACGCTGGCCGGCCACTCCATGCAGCACGAAATGGATGTCGCGGGTGCCGCTGGTGCGCTCGGCTCCATCGATGCCAATACCGGTGATCTGATGCTCGGCTGGGACACTGATCAGTTCCCCACGGACATCTACCTCACCACGCAGTGCATGTTGAGCGTCCTGAAATATGGCGGCTTCACCACCGGCGGCGTGAACTTCGACGCCAAGGTGCGCCGCGAGAGTTTTGAACCCGTGGACCTCTTCCACGCGCACATCGGCGGCATGGACGCCTTTGCGCGCGGTTTGAAGATCGCTGCCGCCATCCGGGCGGACGGCCGCCTGGACGCCTTCGTCAAGAACCGCTACCGCACCTGGGACAGCGGCATCGGTGCCGACATCGAGGCGGGCAAGGTCGGGTTCAAGCAGCTCGAAGCCCACGCCCTCAAATTCGGCGAGCCCAAGCTGGAAAGCGGTCGGCAGGAATTCCTGGAGAACTTGATCAACGAGTTCATCTGACTGGCGGAACGGCAAGGTCCGGCTCCGCTCCTCGTTTTCCGTTGACCCGCCCGGAAGGTGCGCGTAGCACACCGCTGTGACGCTTCGAAAACTCACGTTTTGCCTGTGCGCCTTACTACTGTGCGCTGGGCCCGCCCTGGCTCAAGCCCCCAAGCCGAAAGCCCCTGTCGCGCCGCCCGCCGCCCCGGCGGTAAACCTGCCCGGCATGATCAACGCCTTCTGGCCGCGCTGGGACAAAAACGCCGACGCCGCGCTCGACCGCCGCGAGCTGGTGGCGGTGCTCAAGGACCCGACCACCCGGAACTTCGAGGCCGGGATTGCCGTGGTGCTTTACGAGCAGAAATACAAGCCGGCCGGCCTGGGTAAGCCGGTCTCCGTGTCCAAGGAGGAACTCCTCACGCTGGTGAAGGAACCGAAGTTTGCCGGTGAGATGAACAAGGCACGCGAGCGCCTCACGCGGGCCAACCGGGCCTTGTTCACCAAGGACGATCCCAACCTTGACGGCTTCCATCAGGGCGCCACCGGCGATTGCTTCTTGCTGGCAAACCTCGCCCTGCTGGTCCAGCAACGTCCCGAGCAGCTCCGGGCGATGTTCACGCCGCTGGAGAACCGGGACATCCGCGTGACCATGGGTGATGGCCAGGCGATCACGGTGTCGCCGCTCACGGACAGCGAACTGTTGTTGGGCGCGGCCTTCAACCGAAACTCGGGGGTGTGGCTGAGCGTGTTCGAGAAGGCCTACGCGCAAATCTGGAAGAAGGCCAAGGAGCGCAACGTGAAAGGCGGCTTCAGCGAGGAGGAGGCGATGCATTCCGAGTTCATCAGCGGCGGGCTGTCGGTTCCGACCATGCAGACGCTCACTGGCCACAAGGCCATTCCCGATGGCTTCCGCTTCGGCAAGGAGACGAAGGAACAGGAGGCGAAGCGCGAGGAGTTGCACACCTTGCTCACGCGGCTGATGAAGGAAAAGAAGCTCGTCTTGCTGCACACCCGTCGCGACCCGGACAAGAGCGCAAGCTTCGTGAAGCCGCCCGGCTGGCCGGATGCACACACCTTCGCGCTCTTCGGCTACGACCCGGAGAAGCGCATCGTCCATTGCTTCAACCCATGGGGGAACACCTTCAAGCCCAAGGGCGAATCAGGACTGGCCAACGGCTACGAAACCAAGGGCGGCCAGTTCGACATGCCGCTGGCGGAGCTGATGGCCCTGTTCAAGAGCCTCAGTTATGAGACCGATGAGGTGCTGGCGTCGGCAACGGATGCTGCTCGGCCGGCGAAGAAATAACAGCGGCGCGGACAGGTGCCTGCCAGTCAGCAGTGCTGTTAATGCATCAGGCACGGTGGCATTGGTGCGGGAATGCAGGCGTGCTAAGGTGGGTTCCAACAACTGCAAGCCGTGCGCTGAAAAATCTTGAGCCTAAACTACCGAGCATCCGTACAGGCGGAATCGACCAGCTGATTGGGGTTACACCGTGTCCAGGCTCCGGGCTGTTGTCTCCCGTATGGGCGACTGCCGATCTTGCGGGAGCGGGCAGGGCGGGCTACGCTGACAGCATGACCAAAGGGCTGAAGTTTTGGATCGGTTGGGTGATGCTGGTGGCACTGCTCGCCGTTACTGCGAATGCAGCCGTGGTGACGGCTGGGCCCGTGACCCCCACCCGGAAGGTGTTCGTCCTGCCCATCCGCGAAGACATCATGCCGCCGCTGGTTTATGTCGTCCGGCGCGGGGTGAAGGAAGCGATGGAGGCCAAGGCGGACCTGCTCGTGCTGGACATGGAGACCAATGGCGGGCGGGTGGATGTGACCGAGGAAATCATCGGCATCATCGCGAGGTTTCCCGGCCAGACCGTGACTTTCGTGAACAAAAAGGCCTTCAGTGCCGGGGCGTTCATCGCGTTTGGCACGGGCAAGATCTATATGGCACCCCAAAGCGTGATCGGTGCGGCGGCTCCCGTTATGGCCGCTCCCGGCGGCGGGGTGCAGGAGATCGGCGGCACGATGGAGATCAAGGCTTCCTCGGCCATCAGCGCGCTGGTCCGGGCTAACGCGGAAAAGCACGGCCATAATCCCGAGGTCGCTGACGCGATGGTGAAAAAGACCAAGGAACTCAAGCTCGACGACAAAATCATCAACGAGAAGGGGCAGATTCTTACGCTGACCGATCAGGAGGCTGCACGTACCTATGGCAAGCCGGCCAAACCATTGCTCTCGGCCGGTACGGTGGAAAATGTCGAGGCGCTGGTGAAGAAGCTTAATTTTGAGGGTGCCTTGGTAAAGCGCATCGAGCCCAGCGGCGCGGAGAAGCTCGCGTCGTGGGTCAACATCATCAGTCCGGTGCTCCTCATCATCGGCATCGCGGGAATCTACATTGAGTTCAAGACGCCGGGTTTTGGCCTGCCGGGCATCATCGGCGTCACGGCTTTCGCGATCTACTTCTTCGGCGGTTACGTCGCCGGGTTGACGGGCTTGGAATGGGTGGCGGTGTTTGTCGTGGGCATTGCACTGGTGATGTTGGAGCTGTTTTTCTTTCCGGGCACCATCGTCCTGGGTTTGCTGGGGTTTGGGCTGATTCTTGTGTCGCTCGTGATGGCCATGGTGGACATGTATCCCGGCATGCCCAGCTTGCCGACGCTGCCGCAGTTGCGGCTGCCCTTGAACGATCTCGCCCTCGCCGGGTTCGGTTCGCTGGTGGTCATCTTCATCCTGAGCCGCATGATGCCCAAGACCAATGCCTACCACGTCATGGTCTCGCGGGGGGCCAGTGGCGCACGGACCGAGGCAGCCCTGACCGCCACGCAGGAGCGCCGGATCGGCCAGGTGGGGGTGGCGCTATCTACTCTGCGCCCCGGTGGCAAGGCCCAGTTCGGGTACGAAATCCTGGATGTCGTTTCCGTCGGCGACCTCATCGAAAAGGGCCGGCAGGTGCGCATCGTGGGCAACAGCGGGCACGATGCGGTGGTGGAAGGGGTTTGAACACGAACACGGGTTCAGAAAGATGGGATCAGAAATATTGAGAAGGGAAAGGAGCCCTTCGTATGGCAAAGCCTCTCCATTCATCTTTCTGACCCAATTTTTCTGACCAATTCCACCTGGCTGAAGCTGGAACTCCCATTACCTCCTCCGCGCCGCCGCTTGCGCTAGGCACGGCCGTTTCCTACGCTCGGATAATTCATCAACTCATGAAACTTCTCCCCGCCCTTCTGCTTCTGGCCTGTCAAGTAACGTGGTCGGTCCACGCCGCCGACCTTCAGCCCGCCATTCTAGCCAAGGTGGACGCTGACTATCCGCGTCTGTTTGACCTTTACCGCCATCTCCACACCCACCCGGAAATCTCGTTTCAAGAGGTGCAGACCGCCGCGCGCATCGCGGACGAGTTGAAGCAGGCCGGGTTCGAAGTGACCACGAAGTTTGGTGGCAACGGAATCGTGGGCGTGCTCAGGAACGGCCCCGGCCCGACCGTGCTGGTCCGCACCGACCTCGACGGCCTGCCCGTGCTCGAGGAAACCGGTCTGCCCTACGCGAGCAAGGCCCGCACGAAAGACGATAAGGGAAACGACGTGCCGGTCATGCACGCCTGCGCCCACGATATCCACATGGCCTCATTCATTGGCACGGCACGGGTGCTCGCGACCTTGCGCGCGGGGTGGAGCGGCACGCTGGTCTTCATCGGTCAGCCGGCGGAGGAACGGGTGGGTGGGGCGAAGTCCATGTTGGCAGCGGGCCTTTACACGCGCTTTCCCCGCCCTGATTTCTGCCTCGCACTGCATGCCGCAAGTGATCTGCCGGCCGGCACCATTGGCTATACCGAAGGCTACGCCCTCGCCAATGCCGACACCGTGGACATCCTCGTGCGGGGCGTGAGCGGTCACGGTGCCTGGCCCCACATGACCAAGGACCCCATCGTCCTCTCGGCCCAAATCATCCTCGGCCTCCAGACCATCGTAAGCCGGGAGACCTCGCCGACGGACCCGGCGGTCGTGACCGTCGGTTCCATCCACGGCGGCACGAAGCACAACATCATTCCGGAGGAAGTCCGGCTTCAGCTCACCTTGCGCAGTTACTCGGACGAGGTGCGGGAGCACTCCATCGCTGCGCTCAAACGCATCGTGCGCGGCCAGGCGCTCGCCGCCGGAATTCCGGAAAAACTCATGCCGGTCGTGGAAGTTTCCGAGGAAGGGGCGAAGTCCACTTTCAACGACCCGGCGCTCACCAAGCGTCTCATGGGGGCCATCGGGCAGGCCGTCAGCGAGGGTAATCTCGTTGCCAAGCAGCCCGTGATGGGTGCGGAGGACTTCGGTTTGTTCGGGCGTACGGAACCGAAGATTCCCATCTGCATGTTCTGGCTCGGCACCATCACCAAGGAATCTGTCACCGAAAGCATCAAGACCGGCAAGACTCTGCCCTCGTTGCACTCCAGCAAATTTGCCCCCGTGCCGGAGCCGACGTTGAAGACCGGCGTGACGGCCATGACGGCGGCGGTGTTGGAATTGGTGGGGAAGAAGTAATTGCCGTTTGATGCGGCTTGCCAGTTGCCCCGGGGGCTAATTAGTCTTCCCGTCAGGAATTTTATACCTTGGCACTCTTATGAAGAATCTTGGAATCACCCGGCGCATCGCTGGACTGGCCTTGCTGCTCGGGTTGGTGGCCCACAATTCTGCTGCGGATGCCGACCCAAAGATCTGGAAACAATATTGTGACGATGCGAGGAAGGCTGCTGCTGAGCACGCCTACAACGAGGCTGAACAGTTCCTGAAGCTGGCTCTGGCCATGGCGGAAAAATTTGGGGAAAACGATCCGCGCCTGGTTGAGACCTTGCTCCTGGCCGCAGGAATCCAGATCGACAACAAGCATCACGCGGATGCGGAGCCGCACCTTCGCCGTGCCCTTGCCTTGCGCGAGGCCAGACTGGGAGCCCATCATTTGAGCGTGGCGGAATGTGCCTTCTATCTGGGGGGGAACCTTTCCGATCAGAAGAAATATGCCGACGCAGAGCAATTGCTCCGACGGGCTGAATCGATCTGCAAGTGGAAAAGCGGCGCATACCACCCGCTGGTCGGCACCTGCCAGGCGGCGCTTGCTCACAATTACGCGCTGGCCGGGCGATACGATGAGGCGGACAAACTCTACACGGCGGCATTGAAAATCCTCGGCACGCAGAGCTCTTCCACCAAGTTTGATGGCGGACCGGACGTGATCGTGCGGACGACCTTCATCCCGGACTATCCCCGCGTGATGCAAATCCGACTGGAGCAGGCCCAGACCCTGGAGCTGGCCAAGAAGTATGCGGAGGCCGAAACGGGCTTCAAAAAGCTGATCAAGCTCATCGAGGACCGGGAGAGCAAGGACAGTGTCCTGCTGGTAAATCCGTTGCTTGCGTTCGGGAGGTATTACGCGGGGCGCAAGAACTATCCCACCGCCGAAGCGTTGCTGCTTCGGAGCGACAGCCTCATCACCCAGCATGGCGGTCCGAAGCATAGGGCCCACTTGGCCGCCCTTGGCGTGCTTGAACGAGTTTATCGTGACCAGGGCAAGATTGCCGAAGCCGACGGGCTGGCCGGGCAACTCGCCGGATTGGGCGTGAAGTCCGCCCCGGCGAAGTAATTGCTGCTGGTTCCGGGTTCGAAGATTTGGGTTTTGCGCCGGGGCAGCTAACCAATTTCAGGGCCGGCCAGGGCGAAGATTTTCTGCGGGTCACCGGGCCAGTTGTTCTCGCCGAGAAACATGCGGATGAGCAGGCGCTGCGGCGTGAAACCGAGCCGCCGGGCCAGTTCCACCGCGCCCGTGTTTGCATCGGGGATGTCCCAATAGATTGGCTGGTTCGGCAGGTCCTTCAGAATGCTCCGGCAGAGCAGGTCCGATACGGCAAGCTCCTTGGCACCGTATGGCTTGTCCCAATAGACCGGCTGGTTTGTGAGTTCAGTGAGGAATTCTTTGATCAACGGCCCTGCGGCGGCGATGGACTCGGCCACAACCGGACCCAGATAGTGCCCCCGCGCTCCTTTCCGCATCACGCCGAAACTGACTATACGCTTCTTTACCGTCTCGTGGACATGCCAGCGAGCTCGTTGAAATGTGATGCGTTTCACCATTGGCCAACGCATGACACCGAAGGCATTGGCATCGAGAATTTGCATCGCCTCTACATCGGCCTCTCGCCACTGGCGGACGTGGTATTTCATCGGGCTGGCCGGCAGTTCCACGCGCTCCGTTTGCCAGCGTTGGAGCGTCCACTCGTCCTTGAAGCCCAGCGTATCATAGAGGGTTTTGCCCAGCGGTGTGGCGTCGAGCTTGATGCAGGCGACCCGCGGCTTCAGGAACTTGAGGCAATGCTCCAGCAGTGCGCGCCCGATGCCACGCCGCCGTGCGTCGGGATGCACGAGTACCATTCCGATCCATGCGACCTTGTCCTCGTACATCGTAGTAGTCGCCGTGCCGACGGGTTGGCCATCCCATTCGGCAATGAAGCACCCGTCCGGCTGGTGGTTTACGAAGCGCAGCCAGTCGTCCTTGGTCTGATTCCAGCCCGCCAACGCCCGCACCGTGTCGGCGAAAGCAATATCCGTCGCCTGAAACAGACGGATGCGCAGCGAGGACATGCCCCGAAGCTAATCAATCACCGGCCAAGAAAAAAGCGCGATCCGCCGGAGCTGATCGCGCTGGATAAATCTGCCCGATGGCCTTACGCCACCTTGATTTCGATGCTCTTGGGCAGCGCCTGGGCGTGCTTCTGGATGCGCACCCGCAGGACGCCATCCTTGAACTCCGCCGCCACCTTCTGGGCGTCGGCGTCGTCCGGCAGCACGAAGCTGCGGGCGAAGGTGCCGTAGCTGCACTCGATGCGGTGGTAACGGCGGCCGTTCTCCTCCTTCTCCAGCGTGCGTTCACCGGAGAGATTGAGGATGCCGTTTTCCACCGTGACCTTGACAGCTTCCTTCCGGACTTCCGGCAGTTCGGCTTTGATCAGGTATTCGCCCTCATCCTCGGTGATGTCCACCAAGGGCGCCCATTGAGCGACGGTCAGGGTTTCTTCCTTGCTGCCATTCCATCGGGTCGGGGATTGGTGCAGGAGCGAGGAGAGGCGGCCTTGGAGGTCTTCCATCTCTTTGAACGGATTCCAACGAGTTAATGTGGTCATACGATTGATAAAAATGGCGGCGTGTTTTGAACGGTGGGCCGGGTTACGCCGCCGCCCCGGCCCACCGTGTCGGACTACGAGCTTCGCGGGCTGTTCTTCCGCGAAGCGCCAACGTCATGCTGATTAACAAGCTCCGTGCCACGCTTATAACTGGCGGTTTTCATCAAAAAACCCATTGAAAGCGATGATTCCGAGGCCGTTTCGGTCTCTGCCTGACCCGCTGCCTGTGAAAAATGTTTCCAATGGTGGGACAAAACGGCGCATTTGCTGCGGGCAAATTCGGGCGCGCGGACTGACTCGCTTGCCTTTCGCGCAAACCCGGTTACAGCTTCCCACCGGATTAGCTGGCGGATGCGGCAGGCGTTTCGCACTCTCCGCTTGCCAATGTGCGGAACGTCCGCTTGAGTTCCGCGCGCGCGCCCGATGCAATCACCCGACCATCCCAAACATTACTGCGGCGTTTTTGGCATTTACGGCCATCCCAACGCCGCCGAGCTGGCCTACTACGGCCTCTACGCCCTCCAACACCGTGGCCAGGAGAGCGCCGGCATCGTGGCCTGCGACGGCAAACAGTTTCGCGAGCAGAAGGGCATGGGCCTGGTGCCCCAGATCTTCGACGGCGCGGATTTGCACAAGCTCGTCGGCAACATGGCCGTGGGGCATACGCGCTACTCCACCACCGGCTCCTCGCATATCCGCAATGCCCAGCCGCTTACGGTGGACTGCGCGCGCGGCCAGATCGCCGTGGCCCACAACGGCAACCTCACCAACGCCGCCCAGCTCCGCGAGGAACTCGAAGCCAAGGGGTCGATTTTCCAGACCACGGTGGACAGCGAGATCATTCTCCATCTCCTCGCCCAGCCCGGCGATCCCCGCGGCGAGAGCGCGATCATCAGCACGGTCCGTCGCATCGAAGGGGCCTACTCGCTCGTTATCATGACCGAGCACGAACTCATCGGGGTGCGCGATCCCCATGGCTTCCGGCCGTTGTCCATCGGCAAGGTCGGGGATGCCTGGGTGCTGTCGAGCGAGACCTGTGCGTTTGATCTGATCCACGCCAAGTTCGTCCGCGACGTCGAGCCCGGCGAAATCGTCATCATCAACCAGCACGGCATCCGGAGCGTGCAGGCTTTCCCGGCGCAAACGCGGCGCGCCTTTTGCATCTTCGAGTACGTTTACTTCGCCCGGCCGGACAGCAATCTCAATGGGCGCAACGTCTATCGCACCCGCGTCGAGATGGGCCGCCAGCTCGCCCGCGAGCATCCGATCGAGGCGGACCTGGTCATTCCCGTGCCGGACAGCGGCAACTCCGCCGCGCTGGGCTACTCGCTGGAGTCCGGCATTCCTTACGAGATGGCCTTCGTGCGCAACCACTATGTTGGCCGCAGTTTCCTCCAGCCCTCGCAGCTCATCCGTGACTTCGCGGTGCGCGTGAAGCTGAACCTCATCGGCGATCTGGTGCGCGGCCAGCGGGTCATCATTGTGGATGACTCCATCGTGCGCGGCACTACCTGCAAGACGCGCGTGAACAGCCTCAAGGAGGCCGGCGCGAAGGAAGTGCACGTCCTGGTTTCCTGCCCGCCGCACATGAACCCGTGCGTGTATGGCATCGATTTCCCCGACCGCAACAAGCTGCTGGCGGTAACCAACACGCTCGAAGAAATCCGCGAGTATCTCAACGCCGACTCGCTCCACTACCTGTCGCAGGACGGCATGGTAAAAGCCACCGGTCTGCCCCGTGCCGGCTTCTGCATGGCCTGCTACGATGGCGATTATCCGGTGTCCTACGACCCGAAGCTGGAGAAAAACATCATGGAACGCCGCCGCGCCCGCGTGGAGAGCCTCGGCGAAGCCCTGGCGAAGGACGAACAGCAGCCCCGGCTGCTCTGAAGACCGGTAAACCGGAATCACACGATCAGCTTGGGAGGACCGTGCCCGCGCGGTGGTCCATCTTTGATTCCGCAGTTGAGATGGGAGAACCATGCACTATCCCCATGTACACGGAGGAAAACCAGTGCGCCGGCTGATTGTAAACGCCTTCGACCGGGATGGGCTGGAACGACCTTGACCGGATGGTAAGATGGAAAGAGGGCGGTGGCGAACGAATCGGGAGGGGGTGTGGGGAAACCCACGCATGAAAAATGTGGCGGAATCATGCCCGAGAAGATGAATAAAAAAACAACCGTTTATTCTGATGCGTTGATGGTTTTCCTTTTACTCATCATCGGACTGTTGCTTTTTTTAGAGTGAAAGCGATGTTTACGGGGTATTCGTAAACATCGCCGTTAGGAACTTCTTGTGCCTAACCCCGTGCGAAACGGGAACGCTGAGAACCCAGCATGAAAAAACCCCGCCTTGCGCGGGATTTTCCGTTGAACTTTCAGATTCCTACTTCGCCTTCTGGCCAATCACCGCCAACGTGTGCTGGTCGATGATTCTTCCGCACTTGTGGCAAACGTAGGCGTTTGTCGTCCACTCACTGGGCACAGGGTCAACCTCGTTGCCCTTGGCGTCACACGGAAAGAAACCGTCCCCGGAGGGATGGTTTCCGCACAGGCAAATCCACGCCTCGGGATTGCCTGCTTCGTGTGAAATGGTCTCGGTCGTCTTCATGGGTGTTTTTAATGATACCACAGGATAACTGCTCGCAACACTCGACCGGCCTCCACGCACGGTCACTTCCTTGCACGGTGAAACTCCCGCCCTATGGCGGGAGTTTTCAGCCCGACAGGGCTATTCGGTCTTCCCGAACAAGCCGCTTCGGCGGCTCTTGCCCTGGCGAATCACCGTCTTGCCAACTCGGCCAGCGGTGATGCCGTTTCGATAGCTTTCGAGAACCTTCTCGGAAACCCATCGAACGATGGCTGCGGTATCCTCGCTGCCATGCTCAATTTTGGCGAAAAGCTCTGTTTCAAAGTCGTTTAGGTATGACATTTTGGCACAGTTTTTAAATTGGTAAATCGACCTTTGCGGGGTGGCGTTCGCCTCTCCGCCCTCTGAACGGAACGTCCGAAGTCAAGGTGGGGCGAGCGCGGTGGAACGCCTTCGACCGGGATGGGCTGGAACGACCTTGACCGGACGTTAAAATGAGAAGAGGGCAAGGCGAACAAACCCGTATTTGATCCGGTGACGTGACGAGGGGGATACCCCTCGTCGGCTCGGAGCCGAACCCGTTGACGCAAAGCGTCAACCTCTTAACCCGTCAAAATCCGTCACAACCCGTTTCGGCCGGATGGCCGAAACCGTCCATACCCTTCTCAAGCACGGGCGGTGAGTGCGGACAGTCTTGGCTGCATTGACCGCCCGTGCGTCTCCCCGTCCAAGGCAAAGTCTTGGGCGGTTTTTGAGCCGGAGGGTGCGCAGCGCCCGGCAGGCGAAAAAATGCCCAAGTCTTTGCCGGACTACCCGTTCTTACCCGTCCGTCTTAAAGGACACGCGTGTCCTT
>RFSE01000086.1 GCA_009924135.1 Pseudomonadota bacterium
GCGGTAGTCCGTGAAGGTCTGGATGCGGTCGGGATCAAGGTCCTTGCCCTTCGCCCACTTGAGCACGGAGGCCAGCTTGGCTTCATCGGCGTCCACCACGGCCATCAGGTTCTGCGATGATCGGTCGCCCTGATTGTGCCCGGCCGCGGCCGCCAGATGGGACATGCCGCGCGCACCGCAACCAATCACCACGCAATTCAGCCGGCCGGGCGCATTGGCCGCCCGCAAGATGTGCGGGCTGCCAAGAATGCGCGTTGCAGCCGCGCCACCGGCGGCCAAGGTGAACTGCTGCAGGGCGGAACGACGGCTGATGCCTGGTTTCATGTTGGAAAATGGACGTGTGCCCCGGGCGCGGGGTCACTTGGTGCCGGCGGCGGGCAGGACACGGATTTTAAGGTTACGGAAGAAAACCTCGCTGTGGTGGTCCTGTAGGATGAGGTGGCCCACGGGGTTCTTGCCCCAGTCGCTGTTTTTGAAATGGCTCTGCGCCAGAGCGGCGTTCATTGCCTCGCTGCCAAACTCGGCCTCGACGACTTTCACCCCGTTGAGCCAGTGCTCGACGTGGCTGCCCTGGAGCACGATGCGCGACTGGTTGAATTCCCCCTGTGGTTTGAGTTTCTTCCCGACCGGCGGGAACAAGTCATAAAGCGAGCCGCTGGCGTGTTTGTCCGTGGCTTCCGGATCGTTCATGCACTGGTACTCGGGGCCGAAGGCGTAGCCCTGTCCCTTTTTCTCCTGCACACGGTACTTCACCCCGCTGTTGCCGCTGCGCTTGGGAAACATCCACTCGAAGCTGAACTCGAAATTTTCGTGTTTGTCCACGGTGACCAGGTCGTTGGCCCCCTTGTAGCCGCCAAGACAACGCAGGCAGCCGTTCTCAATCACCCACACCGACGGAAAGCCCTCCATCCCCAAACCGCGCCAGCCATTGGTGGTGACTCCATCAAACAGCAGCTTCCAACCGGCCTTCTTCTCCTCGTCGGTGAGCATCGGTGGCGCAGCAGCGTCGCCCGCCCGTGCGCTCGAAACGAGCAGCCAGGCCAAAAGGAGTGCTATGGCCAAGGCGGAAAAGAAGCCTGAGCTGGAGTTGGAAACGCCCGCAAGGCGGAAAAGATTTTTGGTTGGATGCACAGATGGTTTCAAGCAGCTCGGGCTGGGGTTCTGGACGGCCTCCCGAGTTGGTTTGTTCAGAATCGGATGCCCTCCGCGCCGGGCAAACCAGTTGAGTCCCACGCGCGATTTCCGGAGCATTTACGCCAGCAAGCCGGTCACGACGTTTCCAAACACATCCGTGAGGCGGAAGTCGCGGCCTTCCTGTCGCCAGGTGAGCCGCTCATGGTTCAGGCCGAATTGATGCAGCAGGGTCGCGTTCAAATCGTGCAGGTGCACGGGCCGGTCCACCGGACGGAAACCCAATTCGTCAGTGCCGCCGTACACCTGGCCGCCCCGGATGCCGCCGCCCGCCAGCCACATCGAGTAACCATACGGGCTGTGGTCCCGGCCGTTCTTGCCCTCCGTGGTCGGCGTGCGACCGAACTCGCCGGTCCAGACAACGATGGTGTCCTCCAACATCCCCAAGCGACGTAGGTCCTTCAGCAAGGCCGCACAGCCCTGATCCACCTCGCGCATCCGGCGGTTCTGGCCGTTGAAATTATCGCCGTGCGTGTCCCAGTCCTCGTTGTCGCCCCCGTGGTAAAGCTGCACGCAGCGGACACCGCGCTGCACGAGCCGGCGCGCGACGAGACATTGCTCGCCAAAGCCCTTGCCGTAGAGGGACCGGGTCGCGTCGCTCTCGCGGTTGAGGTCCACCGCTTCGGGCGCAGCGCTTTGCATGCGGAAGGCGAGTTCGTAGGAGGCGATGCGCGCATCAAGCTGGGTGTCGGCCCGGCGGGCGGCGTGGTTGCGGTTCAGGTCCTGCAGGTAGTCGAGCATCGCGCGTTGGTTGCCGCCGCGCAGTTCCGTCGGCGGTGAGAGATGCGGAATCGGAGTCGGTCCGGTGCTGACGCGCGTGCCCTGATATACGGCGGGGAGAAAACCGTTGCCCCACACGCCCGGACCGGGCTTGAGCGGACGCGAATGCATCACCACGAAGGCCGGGAGATTGTCCGCCGTGCTGCCGAGCCCGTAGGACAACCACGCGCCGAGCGAAGCACGGCCCGGCAACGACGAGCCGGTGTTTGCGAGCCAGATGGCGGGCGTGTGGTTGAACACCTCGTGGTGCATGCTGCGGACGATGCAGAGGTCGTCCGCGCACTGCTGCAACTGCGGCAGGGAATCGCAAATCTCGATCCCGCTCCGGCCGGAGCGCGTGAAGGTCTGCGGACTGCCCATGAGCTTCTGCTTCTTCACATCCGTGAATTGCAGCTTCAATTGATGAAACTCCTCCGGGGGCGGCTGGCCGTCGTATTTGTTGAGCGCGGGCTTCGGATCAAAGGTGTCCACGTGGCTGGGGCCGCCATGCATGAAGAGGTAAATCACGGCCTTCGCACGGGCCGGGAAGTGCGGCGGACGCGGTGCCTGCGGATTCACCAGGGCAGGGGACTCCGCCGCCTGCAACCAACCATCGCGCGACAGCAGCGAGGCCAGCGCCAGACCGCCCAGGCCGCCACCGGCGTGGCGCAGCCAGTCGCGGCGGTTGAGCAGGGATGACTTGGGTTCAGTCCACATAAGCGAATTCGTTCGCATTGAGCAGGGCCAGACACCACTCAACCCACGCGGCCCCCCGCGCCGGCGGCATGGGTTGCGTCTCGATGATTCCGACGGGCAACACGCTGGCAGCGGGCTTAGTCTTGCTCCATTCCACCTCGCGTGCCTGCAAAAAGGCGACGGCCCGCTCGCTTTCCGTCGTCGTGATGGCGCGCCCAAACACGAGCCGCCAGGCCAGTGCCGCCGCGGCGTTGGTGTCACCCTTGCTTTCGCGCCACAACCGGCCCGCGAATGTGCGTGCGTGGGTGAGCGTATCGGTGCTGTTGAGCAACGTCAGCGCCTGCGAGGCCACGACCGTACTGTCGCGTCCGGCGCAACTGCTCACGTTGTCCGGGCTGTTGAACGCGTCGAAGAACGGCAGCTTGATCGAGCGACGCACCGGAAAGTAGAGGCTGCGCCGCCGCCATTCGGATTCGTCCTTGGTCGGTTCCCAGTTCCGGTTACGCAGGGCCGCGATCGCCCACGGTTCGACGGCGGGCACCACCGGGGTCCCGAACGATTTCGGGTTCAAAGCACCGGACACGGCCAGCAGCGCATCGCGCAGTTCCTCGGCCTGCAAGCGCCGCCGGGGAAAGCCCGACAGCAACCGGTCCTCGGGATCAACCGCCCGCGCTTCCGGTGAACGAATACTGGATTGCCGGTAGGTCGCGGATTCGAGGATGAGCTGGTGCACGCGGCGCAGGTCCCAGCCGCTGGCGATGAGTTCGCTCGCAAGCCAGTCTAGGAGTTCCGGATGCGACGGGGCCTCGCCCTGCCGGCCAAAGTCGCTGGCGGTGCGGACCAATCCCTGGCCGAAGTGCCATTGCCACACGCGGTTCACGAGCACGCGCGCGGTGAGCGGGTTGTCCGGCGAAGTAAGCCATCGGGCCAGCAACGCACGACGGTTTTTATCCGCTGGCAAAGGACCGCCGCCGGGCAGGGAAACGGGCAGGGCAGCTACGGCTTCTCGCAACGGCATGTCCACCTCGCCGCGCCGCAGCACCTGGACTGCTCCGGGCTTGGTGCGGATCACGGGGCGGATGTAGGCCGGGCGCGTGTTGGAATTGCCCGGGCCGACATATTCCGTGGTAAACTCGCTGTCCGCGAAGATGGCGTGCAGGCCGTAATAATCATTCTGCGTGAACGGATCGAACTTGTGGTCGTGGCAACGGGCACAACCCATGGTCACCCCGAGAAAGGCTGCGCCAGTGGTGTCTGCCAGGTCCGTGAACCATTCGTTCTCGCGGTCTTTCGCGCGCTGGATGCCGCCTTCGTGGCGCATGGGACCGATCGTGAGAAAGAGCGCGCCGTCCGCGGACTCCTCATTGCCCGGCCACAGTTCGTCGCCCGCGATTTGTTCCTGGATGAAACGGTCCATTGGCTTGTTCTCGGCGAAAGACCGCACCAGCCAGTCGCGATAGCACCACGCGTGCGTGAAGAGGTAATCCAGCTCGTAGCCCGCGCTGTCCGCGTAGCGCACGAGGTCCATCCAATGCCGGGCCCAGTGCTCGCCGTATTGGGTGGAAGCGAGCAGACCATTGAGCACAGCGGAATAGCTCGCGTCGTCAGGCCGGGTCCCAAACGAGACCGCGACTTCGGGGGTTGGCGGCAGACCGGTCACGCTAAAGCTCACGCGGCGCAATAGTGTCTCGGGCGTTGCGGGTGGTGACGGTGCCATCCTCGCCTGCTCCAGGCGGGCGAGGATGAAGTGATCAATCGCATTGCGCGGCCAGGACTTCTGCTTCACCGCTGGCAGCGGCGAGCGCTCGATGGCGGTGAACGCCCAGTGCGCCTCATACTTCGCACCCTCTGCGACCCAGCGTTTCAACACCTGCTTCTGCGCGGCGGTGAGCTGCTTGTGGGACTTTGCCGGAGGCATCAACTCATCGCTCTTGGAAGATTCGATGCGTGACACGAGCGTGCTCTTTCCGGGCTGACCCGGGACAATGGCGGCACCGGCGGAGCCCCGTAGCTTCAGCGCCTCCTCGCGTACATCGAGCCGTAGTTTAGCCTTTCGCTGTTCCGCATCGGGGCCGTGACACGCAAAGCAGTTGTCCGCGAGAATTGGCCGCACGTCGCGGTTGAAACGCAGTTCGGCGGCGGAGGTGGTCAAGCCGGCCAAGGACAGGACGAGTGCAGCCCGTAGTCCATGGTTTCTCCTCACGCGAACAGCGCCCTCGACTACCCAACTGGCAAGCCTGCGGGCGGTGGCAATAACGAGGTGCATCGGGCGGGTGGTATCTGTGCGAACAAGGGCCACCGCCTACGCGAGCATCTTTTCCACGACGTGGCCGTGCACATCCGTCAGGCGGAAATCGCGGCCCTGGTCGCGGTAGATGAGCTTCTCGTGATCGAAGCCCAGCAGATGCAGCAACGTCGCGTGCAAGTCGTGGACATGGACCTTGTCGGTCGTGGCGTGGAAGCCGAATTCGTCCGACCCGCCGAGCGTGAGCCCGGGCTTCACGCCACCGCCAGCGAACCACATGGAGAAGCAGTTCGGGTGATGGTCACGGCCGTCGTTGCCGCCCTGCACCATCGGGGTGCGCCCAAATTCGCCGCCCCAGATCACGAGCGTGTCTTCGAGCAGGCCTCGTTCCTTCAAATCCTTCACCAGCGCTGCGCTGGCCCGGTCCGTCTTCCCGCACTGGTCCTTCAAGCCGCCGACCAGCCCGCCGTGATGGTCCCACGCCTCGTGGAAAATCTGCACGAACCGCACGCCGCGCTCGACGAGGCGGCGGGCCAGCAGGCAACTGCTCGCGAAGTTCGCCTTGCCCGGTTCCGCGCCGTACATCTCCAGCGTGGCCTTGCTCTCCTTGGACAAGTCCATCAGCTCCGGTGCGCTTGATTGCATCCGGTAGGCCATTTCAAACGAGTTGATGCGCGTGGCGATCTCGGGATCGCCGGTGACGGAGAGGTGCTTTTGGTTGAGCCGCTTGATCGAGTCGAGCGAGTCGCGCTGCATCTGCGCATCCACACCTTTCGGATTCGAGAGGTAGAGCACGGGATCGCCGGTGCTGCGGAACATCGTGCCCTGATGGATGGACGGCAGGAAACCGTTGCCCCAGTTCGACGCGCCGCCGCTCGTGCCTTTGCTACCGGTGCTGAAGACGACATAGGCGGGTAAATCCGACGACACGCTGCCGAGACCGTAGGTCGTCCACGCGCCGAAGCTCGGGCGGCCGAACTGCACCGAGCCGGTGTTCATGAAGATCTGCGCCGGCGCATGATTGAACGCATCCGAGTGGATGGACTTCACGACCGCGATATCATCCGCAACGCCTGCGAGATGCGGCAGCAACTCGGACAGCTCCGCGCCGCTCTGACCGTGCCGGGCGAACTTGAACTTCGGCCCGAGCAACGTGGAGTTCGGGCTGATGAACGCGGCGCGGTAATCCTTGATCAGCTCGGCCGGCGGCAGCTTGCCGTCCCACTTGGCCAGCTCCGGCTTGTTGTCGAACAGTTCCAAGTGGCTCGGTCCACCGGCCATGAACAGGTAGATGACGCGCTTGGCTTTTGCCTTGAAATGCGGCTCTTTTGGCGCGAGCGGATTTTCGCCGACGGGCGCAGCGTAACCATTCTGCTGAAGAAGCTGGTTGAGCGCGATGGCACCCAAGCCAACACTGCATTGCTCAAAAAACCAGCGCCGCGTGACTTCCAGTGGGTTGCGGTTGCGATAGAAACGTGACGGGGAGTTCATGGCTATTCCTTCGTAATGGTTTCGTCGAGGTTGAGCAGCACGCGCGCGATGACGGTGTAGGCCGCGAGTTGGGTTGGCGACGTGCCGGCGGGAAGATTTTTTGGCAGTTCACTTAGGCCCGTTGAAATCTCGTTCGGGTTAAGCCAGCCATCGGCGATGCGCTGGGTTTGTTTTGTAAGCAGGGCCAGCAGTTCCCGCTTTTCATCTTCGCCGGGCAATCGGGTGAGCACGCAGCGGAATGCGTAGTTGATGCGGTCCGCGTCGGACTTGCCACCTTCGGCGAGCGTGCGGCGGGCGAGCGCTTGCGCGGCCTCGACGAAGAGTGGTTCGTTCAGGGAGACGAGCGCCTGCAAGGGCGAGTTGCTGCGCAGGCGACGCACGCACGCCACGTCGGCGTTCGGCACATCGAACGATTGCAGTGCGGGGTAGGGGGTCGAACGGCGGCGGAAGGTGTAGAGTGCGCGGCGGTATTTCTCCGGGCCCTCCTCGTCCTTCCACGGGAACGGCGCGTAGCTGGCGGGCGGCTGAAACAAAAACGACGGGGCCGGCGGCATTACGCTGCGACCGCCGACCTTTGCGTTCAGCAGTCCACTCGAAGCCAGCGCGATGTCCCGGACGATCTCACCCTCGACGCGGAAACGCGGCCCGCGCGCGAGCAGCCGGTTGCCCGGGTCGCGTTCAAGCAAGGCTGGTGTGACCCGGCTGCTCTGACGGTAGGTTGCGGAGTTCACGATCAACCGGTGAAGGTGCTTCATCGACCAGGGCTCAAGGTCTTGAGTCTTGAGTCTTGTGTCTTGTGTTCGACTCAAGACATTGGACTCTAAACTCAAGACTTGAGGATCCATGAATTCAGACGCGAGCCAGTCGAGCAATTCGGGATGACTCGGTTCGATGGCCTGCGTGCCGAAATCCTCCGAGGTGGGCACGATGCCGGTGCCGAAGTAGGCCTGCCAGACGCGGTTCACGAACACGCGGGCCGTGGTAGGTGACCGCTTGTCGGCGAGCCAGCGGGCGAAGGCGAGGCGGCCCGGCTCCTGGGTCGGGGCCATCGGGTGGAGGAACGCCGGCACGCCCGCGCTCACCGGCTGGGTCGGCCGGAGCCAGTCCCCGCGTTTGAGCATTGTGGTCACGCGCGGTTCGTTGCGGGCGGCGAGGGCCAGGGAGGTCGAAGCTTCCGGCCATTGCTGCCAGAGCGCCTCGATCTTCGCGTTGGCGTCGCTCCATTCCGAAACCGTCGTGCGCCAGTAACTGAAAACCGTGGCGATCTGGGCGGACGTCCGTTGGTCACGGGGGACCGAGAGGATGTCGCGGACCTTCTTCGGTAACGGGTCCGCCTGTACCGTGCCTTTGGCCTTCGTCACGCTCAGGCGGAACCGGCCCAGGTTGTTGTTCATGTGGTCGTCGCTGTTCCAGCCGCCGTGATTCTGCTGGAGGCCGATGCGCCACACGGTGCCACCGGCAAACCCGGCAGGCTTGTCAGAGGTGAAGACCGCCTTGCGCTCCTGGTTGCGCCGGCCGGGCCCGGCATCGATGCCCCACGCGGTGTTGGCGTTGCCATCAATTGCGAATTTGATGGGACCGTAAAGGCGGCTGTTCGTGGACTTGTCGAAGTAGTTGGGTTCGAGCGGGCGTTCGGGCTGCTCATAATCCGCCGTCGCGCCGGACCATTTTAACTTCACCTTGTTCGTCGGGTTCTTCGCATCGATGGCCTCGACAATGAAATCGCTCAACGCACAGGTACCCCGGAAGGAACGGCCCGGTCCGCCGTAGGGCAGGTTCGGATCGTTGAACAGTTCGAGGCGGAAGGCGGTGACTCCGCTGAGATCGTTGGTCGTGCGGAAATACTGGGTGAACTTCGTCGGCGCATAACCTTCCGCGAGCAACGAACCGTCCTTGAGGTGTTGATACCGCTGGCTCTTGTCGCCTTCCTGGTCGAGCCCCTGCAACACGACCCACTCGGGCTGGTCGCCTGCGACGGACTTCTCCCATGCGGCCATGCGCTGCTCCCAGTCGGGCGCGCGATGCTTGAGGTCCGCTTCGATATCGCTCATCGCGCGGCGCAGTCCGGCGACCTTCATCTGCTGCTCAGGGGTGTAGTAGGCGGGGCGCGATTCGTGGTCGTTGTTCAGGAAGGCAAAGAGCCGGTAATACTCCTCCTGCGTGAGCGGGTCGTATTTGTGCGAGTGGCACTGCCCGCACTGGATGGTCAGGCCGAGGATGCTCTTCCCGATGGCGTCCATGCGGTCGAACATCGCGTCCATGCGGAACTGTTCCGGGTCAATCGCACCCTCCATATTGACCATTGAGTTGCGGAGGAAGCCCGTGGCAGCGACTTGTTCGAGCGTCCGGCCCGGCAGCAGATCACCGGCGAGCTGTTCGACGATGAAACGGTCATACGGCATGTCGCGGTTGAAGGCGTTGATGACATAATCGCGATACGGCCACTGCTCGCGGGACATGTCCTTCTCGTAACCGTCGCTGTCCGCGTAGCGCGCGGCGTCCAGCCAGTGGCGGCCCCAGCGCTCGCCATAATGCGGGGAAGCCAGCAGCCGCTCGACCTGCTTCGCATAGGCATCCTTGGATTTGTCCGCGAGGTACGCATCCACCTCGGCAATCGTCGGCGGCAGGCCGGTGAGGTCGAGATGCAGGCGACGCAGCAAGGTCAGCTTGTCGGCTTCGGGCGAGGGCTTGAGCTTCTCCCGCTCCAGCTTCGCGAGCACGAAGTTGTCCACCGGGTTCTGCGGCTTGAGGATCGAGCTTTGCACCTTCGGCACCGCCGGCCGTTGGGGGGCGATGAAGGCCCAGTGCGGTTTCGCCGTGCGGCTCAGGGCGTCCGGCCAAATCGCACCCTGGTCAATCCAGGCGCGGAGCAAGGCGATCTGCGCGGCGGAGAGCGGTTCGCCATTTCGCGGCATGCGCTCCTCGGCGTTCGGGTGGGAGACGAGCTGGATGAGGTGGCTCGTGGCACTGCTGCCGGGGATGAGGGCGGGCTTGGCGGATTCGCCGCCACGCAGCACCACGGCCTTGTCGTCAAGCCGGAAGCCGGACTTCTGTTTGCGCTCGCCGTGGCATTCGTAGCAACGGCTGGCGAAGATGGGTTGGATGTCGCGGGCAAAATCGACTTTGTCCGCCGCAGGCGTCGGGATGGCCCCGAGCGCCAGCAGCAGCAAGCAACCAAGACGGGCTTTCATGAGCTGTAAATTCCCGCATGAGCCGCGGAGAATCCAGCCATTTATGGCGTTGTATTCACCGTCGCGTGGCTTCAACAACGATGCAGAAGGGCAAAATCAACCCAGCCCGCTGGCGGACTTGGCGCGTTGCAGCACTTTGGTCGCCACGGCACGGGCCTTCTCGGCTCCGTCGCGGAGGATTTGGCGGACGTAGTCCTGGTTCGCAGCCAGCTCGGCGCGCCGGGCGCGGGCGGCGGCGAAGTGTTGCCAGTAGTTCTCGAAGAGCGTCTTCTTCAGATCGCCGTAGCCAAGGCCACCGGCGCGGAGGCGGTTCTCGTAATCAGTTGCCACTTCGGTTGGCGCGACAAGTTTGAGGAGTTGGATGGCGAGGTTCTTGTCTGCGTCCGGCTTCGGCTCGGCGGGCGTGCGCGAGTCCATGACGATGCCCATGATCTTCTTCCGCGTGGCCTTTTCCTCGCCGAAGAGCTCGATGGTGTTGCCGTAGCTCTTGCTCATCTTCTGACCGTCGAGGCCCGGCACCGCCGCGCCTTCTTCGCGGATGCGCGGCTCGGGGATGACAAAGGTCTGGCCGTACTGCTGGTTGAACTTGCCCGCGATGTCGCGCGTGACTTCAAGGTGCTGCTTCTGGTCCTTGCCGACGGGCACGACGTTGGAATCGAACAGCAGGATGTCCGCCGCCATGAGGACGGGATAGGCGAAGAGGCCGTGGTTCACCGAGCCGATCTCGCCGTCGCCGAGCTTGGCGACCTTGTCCTTGAAGCTGTGGCAGCGTTCCAGCAGGCCCATCGGCGTGACGGTCGAGAGGAGCCACGCGAGTTCGGTAACCTCTGGCACGTCCGACTGCACCCAGAACACGCAGCGCGCGGGATCAAGCCCGCAGGCAAGGAAGTCCAGCGCCACGTCGAGCGTGTACTGGCGACGGAGCTTCGCGTCCGTGAGCGAAGTCATCGAGTGGTAGTCCGCGATGAAATAGAACGCCTCGCCCTGCTGTTGCAGTTCGATGGCCGGGCGCATGGCCCCGAAGTAGTTGCCCAGGTGCAGCGCGCCGGAAGGCTGGATGCCGGTCAGAATTCGCATGGGCGGCAGGCTAGCGAAGCGGCGCGCTGGCGCGAAGTGCAAACCGCGCCTGGTCGGCTGAAATCAGTTGTCGGCGATGCAATACACCGCGCGCTCCGACCGCAGGAAGATCTGCCCGTCAGAAACGGCCGGGCTGCCGTTGAACGGCGTGGGGTCCAAGGGAGGATTCTGGGCAATCAGGTTGAACTCCGAGCCGGCCTGCACCACAAACATCCCGTGTTTGCGGGTTAGAAAATAGATGCGATCACCGAACAAGATTGGCGAGGCGTTGATCCGTTCGGAACGTTCCAGCAGCTTTTGCTCCCAGACGATTTCGCCTTTTGCGGCATCAAGGCAATAGACTTTCGCCGTCGTGTCGTTGGCCACAAACAGCCGCCCGTCGTGGAAGACGGGAGACGAGACATTGGAACCTTTTTTGATGGTCCAAAGGACATGAGTGTAGGTTACATCGCCGCGTCCGCCGGCCCGAACAGCCGTGGTCTGGTTCATCACGCCGCCGACGAGGTAGACTACGCCGTCTCGGGCAACGACGGACGGGCACAACTCGGGAGATTTGATGGCCTGGCAGCGCCACAATTCCGCGCCGGTGAGGGGATCAAAGGCCCGGAGCCACTGGTTATGTGCCACCACCAGTTCAGGGCGCTCCCCACCCGCCTCCACCAATAACGGGGTGTTGTACGACTTGAAGACCTCGGGCACGCGCCAGGCCACTGATCCATCCTGCTTGTTCAGCGCGCACAGCGTGCTGCTCTCAACCGACGCGTTTACGATGACCAAGTTCTGATAAAGCATGGCCGAGGCGCCCGTCCCCCAGTCATGCCAGCCATTGCCCAAGGTCGTGCGCCAGAGTTCTTTGCCATCGTGGGTGTAGGCTATCACTCCCCGTTTGGCCATGAAGTAAAACACGTTGGTCCCGTCGCTGACGGCGGTGCTGGAGGCGTAGCCGCCTTCCGGGAGAAACGGCCGCTGAAATGGAGGTACGGGGCCTTTCGCCGGGACCACGCGATTCCAGAGGATTCGACCATTCTTTCGGTCAAGGCACAACGCGTGCCGTTTGAGCCGCACGGGATCGCCGGGGTATTCCAAGTCTTGGCCGTAGCCGCTCCAGCAGGTGAGAAAAATACGCCCCTTGCTCACGATCGGACTCGAGGCCCCGGGACCGGGCAGGTCGGTACGCCACTTGACGTTCTGATTGGTGCCCCAGCGCAACGGGACGTGCGCCTCGCGCACTACGCCATCGCCGGTGGGCCCGCGAAATCGGTGCCAGTCACCGGCGTACGTGTTGACCGTCAGCAACAACAAAACCACGCCGCATTTGCACGCGGACATCGTGTTTCCATAAAAGAGCCGTTTCGGCGCGACTGAACTCTGCGAATTCATCGGGGATTCCAAGCTGCAATGCGAACTGCTTGCGGTGTGCGCCGTCACTTAAAGCGCATCGCCATCAGTCGAATCAAGTGAAAAACCTGCTATCGACGGGAGGCGCTATTTTAGGTTGAGCAAGTACCCATGCACCGCACTGCCCGCATCGTGGGCGTCCTGCACGACTAGGAAGTAACGGCCCGCAGTCGGCAGGGTGAACGCCAGCCGTGGGTCGCGGTCGCCGGGCGAATCATCGGCGGAGGCGAGCAAGGTGTTGCGCGAATCCCATAGCGTGAGCGTGGCGTCCAGCGGTGAGCCAAGGCGGCTGGCGAGGATTTCCGCCGTCAGGCGCTGGCCGGCGCGGCCCTCGAACGCGTACACGTCCACGTCCTGCGCGGCCTTGATGCCTCCGCGCACGGTGGTGGGCAGGGTGAGCATCTGCGGCTTGGCGAACGAGCCGTTGTCCTCGACCTCTTCCGTGAACGCCCCGGGCCGCAGCACCGCGAGCCTGGCCGGCGCGGACTGGCCGGCGGGTGTTTCGATGGTGAAAACGGCCTCGTCGCCCTGGAAATCAGCGGGAACGAACACCTCGGCTTTTACCTGGGTATCGCCGAGGCGCTCCTTTTTTTGGTTCTGCGGCAGGTCGGCTTTGCCCTTCGACGTGACGGTGGCCCGTCCGGTGGCGGAGGTGAAGTGCAGGGCCTTGGCGGTGTCCAGATTCAGGCCCCGAATTTCAACGACATTGGTTTTGCCCGCGACGATGCTGAGGGGAACCGCGACGATGACCTTGGGAAGTTTCTCCTCGGCTTTCTTCGCATCCTGGGCCGTGCCTGTGAGCCAGAAGAAGGCGGTCAGTGAAAAGACCAGGCCGAACCTCAGGCAAACGTGATGTGCCTGACGAGCTTGCATTCCACGAGTGATACCAACTCCGGAGGAAACCTCTTCTGCTGGTATGATCACGCGAGTGTTGTCCTTCTCCCTTCGCGGAGCGAGGGGAGAAGGTGGCCGGAGGCCGGATGAGGGGTGGGGCCACCAGCGCCGACGCACGCAACCCCTCACCCCGACCCTCTCCCCTTGCTCCGCAAATGGAGAGGGAGTATCGCCTGTCGCTTCCGCTGTCTTTTTACTGAACTTCATCCAAAGTTGGTATGAGATCATCGGCCATCAAGTCACATCACCTTCTTCGGCTCATGCCGGGGCGTTTCCTTCAGCACGCGGGCGATGATGGTGTCCACCTTGATGCCCTCGGCCTCCGCGTTGAAGGTGGGGACGATGCGGTGGCGCAACACGGGCGCTGCGAGGGCTTCAATGTCTTCCACGGTGACGTGAAAGCGGTTGCGGAGCACGGCCCGGACCTTGCCGCCGAGAATGAGCTGCTGGCACGCGCGCGGACCGGGACCCCAGGCGACGAGTTCCTTCGTGAACGCGGGCGCTTCCGCATCCGTAGGCCGGGCGCGGCGGACCAGGTCCAGCACGAAGTCCGTGACGTGATCGGGCACGGGCACCTTGCGCACGGTCTTCTGGATGGCGATGACTTCCTCGCCGGTGATGACGGGGTCAACGTCGGCGGAGTAGGCGCTGGTGGTGCGCTTGATGATTTCACGTTCCTCCTCGCGGCTTGGATAGTCCACGCGCACGTGGAACATGAAACGGTCCTTCTGCGCCTCCGGTAGCGGATACGTGCCTTCCTGCTCGACGGGGTTTTGCGTGGCGAGCACGAAAAACGGCTGGTCCAGCTTGTAGGTGCGCCCCCCGACCGTCACGCAGTGCTCCTGCATCGCTTCAAGCAGGGCGGCCTGGGTCTTGGGCGGGGAACGGTTGATCTCGTCCGCGAGAATCATCTGCGCGAAGAGCGGGCCCTTGAGGAAGGTGAGATTGCGGCGACCGGTCGCGGCGTCTTCCTGGATGACGTCGGTGCCGGTGATGTCGGCGGGCATCAGGTCCGGCGTGAACTGCACGCGACGGAAGCTGAGTTGCAGGGCATCGGACAAGGTCTTGACCATGTAGGTTTTAGCCAGTCCGGGCACGCCTTCAAGGAGACAATGGCTGCGAGCAAAAATCGCGATGAGCAACTGCTCGATCACCTCTTCCTGGCCGACGATGAGCTTGCCCACCTCGGCGGTGACCCGCTGGTAAGCCTCCGTGAGACGGCGCGCAAGCCGGGCGTCCTCGTTGTCGGAGCCGGCCACCCGCACGGCGGCCTTGGGGACCGGCGGCGGGGCCGAGGATTGAGGCGGAGGCGGCGGGAGGGAACTGGCCGACACCACCTTGGGTCCGGTTGGAGGCGGAGCAGCCGGGGCCTCGGGCAACTGCGAGACCTTCAGGCAGGTCGGACAGCGGAACTCCGTGCCCGCCAGGGCGGCTTCCACGCGAAACTCCTGTTCGCAGAGCGGGCATTTGAACGCGATGTCCATCAGTGAATGTCGGCGGCAGGTTGCCGCAATCCCGTGCGGAGGGGAATCCCTTTCATCATGTAGAACAGCCGAGCGTGCGGACGTGGAAAAACTGCTTGCCGCACTTCCACGCGGACCGGAAGCTCGCGGCGTCTCAACGAATTCAACCACGATCTACTACTCATGAGCGCCGACGCCCGCATTGCCGAACTCAAACTCGAACTCCCCGCCGCCCCCAAGCCCGCGCACGTTTACAAGCCCGTCGTCATCGTCGGGAACCTGTGCTATGTCTCCGGCCACGGCCCGCTTAAGACGGACAAGACCATGATCACCGGCCTCGTGGGCAAGGACTTGAATTTGGAGCAGGGACAGTTCGCCGCCCGTCAATGCGGTCTGGCCATTCTCGCCACCGTGCGCAACGAACTGGGCACGCTTGACCGGGTAAATCGCCTGGTGAAGACCCTGGGCATGGTCAACAGCGCGCCGGACTTCTACCAGCAACCCGCCGTCATCAACGGTTTCAGCCAGCTCATGGCCGAGGTGTTTGGCCCGGATCACGGGGTCGGTGCCCGCAGCGCCGTGGGCATGGGACCGCTGCCGGGGAACATCGCGGTGGAGGTCGAGTGCATTTTTGAATTGAGGTGAGCACGCCCGCCGGCAACCGGACTTGGAAGCATCGGCTCAAACAGGTGCTGCTGATCGGCTTGCTGGCCTGCGCCGGCTTCAGTGGGTGGATTGTTTGGAGGATTTTCTTGCGGGTAAGTGACGAAATACCCACAACCTACGCGGGTTGGGCCGCGTGGGAGTTGATCGATGCGCATCTGACAACGCATTCTAATCAGTGGCCGCATGGCATTTTCGACTTGCGAGCGGCCGTTCCCGTGCATCGGAGCAAACGGGGCGACCTCCATTGGTCTGTTGACGACCTGACCAACCGAATCGCGATTGATTGGAACGTGGACGTAGAAGCATTGCGTGCGAGCGCCAAGTCGCAGCCGTCGCATCCACTCCTGGTGACTTGCCGTGATGGCAAACCCATCAATTCAGTGTGGAAGGGGGTAGAGCCTAATCGAAAGCTGGAGGAGATACTTGGCTTGCCCGCTGGATTTCTCCGAGCCACCAACTGATGTGGCGGGCAAATGCTTTGACGCTCAGGCCGTCGCTACTGGGCCGAGAGCAACCCATCACACATCGCACAGCTTCACCGCTTCGTTGAGTGACTTGACGTGGTCGCGCAGGGGGATGAATTCCTGGCCCACGTAGCCGGTGTAGCCGGTCTCCGCGATGGCGCGCATGATGGGCGGGTAGTTGATCTCCTGCGTGTCGTCGATCTCGTTGCGGCCCGGGTTGCCGGCGGTGTGGTAGTGCGCAATGTAGTCCTTGTACTTGCGGAGCCGCGCAATGACGTCGCCGTGCATGATCTGCACATGGTAGATGTCGTAGAGCACTTTCACATAGGGCGAGCCGACGGCCTTGAGGATGTCGATGCTCACGTCCATGTTGTCGGCGAAATAGTCCGGGTGGCCCTTCATCTCCACGGCGACCTTTGAGTTCAGCATTTCGAGCGCGACCGTGACCTTCTTCGCCTCGGCGAGGGGCGCGATTTTTTTCAAGCCCTCGACCATGTTCTTAAAACCCTCCTGCGGGTCGAGGCCCTTGCGGAAGCCGGAGAAGGTGATGACGGTGGGTACGCCGTGCGCGGCGCATTGTTCGATGCGTTGTTCGAGGACTTTCAGACACTCGGCGTGCTGGTCCTTCTGCGCGAAGCCCTTGGCGAAGCCGTGACTGCCGGCGATGGCGCACTTGAGGCCGAGTTCCTTGAGCATGGGCCAGTGTTCGGGGCCCACCAGTTCGACGGACTTCACGCCGAACTTCACGGACCACTTGGCCAGGTCGGGGATGGTGAGGGGGCGGAAGTTCCACGTGACGACGGACTGGTTGATGCGTCCGTTCTTGGCGACGTAAAAGTCACCCGCCTCGGCGGCGCGGACTTTCGAGGGGGTGATGACGGCGGCGGCCCCGGCGAAGGCGGAGGCGGCAGCAGCGGTTTGGAGGGCGGAACGGCGGGTGGTTTTCATGGTTGGTTGGAGTAATGGATCACACGTCGCAAATCTTCACACCCTGTTTGAGCGAGGCGAGCTTGTCCTCGCGCTTGGGAATGAACTCCTGGCCCACGTAGCCGGTGTAGCCCGTCGCCTGGATCGCGCGGATGATCGCGGGGTAGTTCAGCTCCTGGGTGTCGTCGATCTCGTTACGGCCCGGCACGCCACCGGTGTGGTAGTGTGCGAAATACTGGTGGTCACGCTTGATGGTGGTGATGACATCGCCCTCCATGATCTGCATGTGGTAGATGTCGTAGAGCAGTTTGAAATGCTCGGAGCCGATGGCTTTGCAGAGCGAGATGCCCCAGCCGGACTTGTCGCACTGGTAGTCCTTGTGGTTCACGCGGCTGTTAAGGAGTTCCATCACCAGCATGACGCCATGCTTCTCGGCGAGCGGGAGGATGCGCTTCAGGCCGGTGGCGCAGTTCTTCAGGCCGGTTTCGTCGTCGAGGCCGTCACGGTTGCCGGAGAAGCAAATGAGTTTCTTGAAACCGGCAGCGGCGCATTGCTGGATGCGTTCGGTGTAAATTTCCACGAGCGTGTCGTGGTGTTCGAGGCGGTTGAAGGCCTTGGGGATGGTGCCGATGCCGTTCTTCTGGGGGAAACTGACCATCGCACAGTGGAGGCCGTACTTCTTGATCGTGGTGAAGTCCTGCGGGTCCAGCAGCTCGATGGACGAAAGGCCGATGTCCTTCGCGGATTTGCACAGGTCTTCGAGTGCGATCTTCGGGTAGCACCATTTGCAGACCGAGTGATTCACATGCGCCTTGGCGGCGGCATCGGCGGCTTCCAGCCGGTGCGCGAGGGCGGCGGAGGTGGTGGCGACGGCCATGCTGGCGAGAGCGGAACGGCGGGAGAGGGTGGTGTTCATGGCGGATAAGCGGTCAGGCAGTTGCGTGGGGGCAGTTCAAACCCCGGCGCGTCCGCCGTCAAACGAATCTTTGCTGGATCATGACATCTGGGCGCATCCCGGTTTCTTGCAACTGCCGGACGGAGCACTTTCGCCGGCATGGCGAGCCCTGGTATCCGGCGTCCGATAGCCCAACCCTGGCGGGCACGCCGGGCTTTGGGGTGGCACCCGCGTCTCGCGGGTCGGTTCGGGCGTCCCGCCCGAGCCACTGGCGTACGGAACTCTGGTGCATACGGCTACCATGGGATGCACGTCCGTCCGGAGTTTTCGGCGGGACGCCGAAAACTACCCGCGAGACGCGGGTGCCACCCGAGGCCGACGCACGCTTTGAGTTCTAGCCGGCCTCCGGGCTGCAAGAAACCGGGATGCGCCCAAGGCACCTCCAGCACTGCCCGCGAAGTTTGCGGCACATTTCTTACAGCCCCGAATAGTCGGAGCCAATGTCCCGAAACGGCTGCTTGAGAACGGGCTGCCGGGTCAGGTGAGCACTTCTTTCACCACATGCCCGTGGATGTCGGTCAGACGATAATCGCGGCCGTCGAAGCGGTAAGTCAGCTTTTCGTGGTCCAGGCCGAGCTGGTGGAGGATGGTCGCGTGCAGGTCGTGCATGTGGACCTTGTTCTCGACGGCGAGGTGGCCCCAATCGTCCGTGGCACCGTAGCTGGTGCCGGGCTTGAAGCCGCCGCCCGCGAGCCAGACGGTGAAGCCGCCGGCGTTGTGGTCGCGACCGGTGCCGTTCTTCTCCGCGTAAGGCGTGCGCCCGAACTCGCCGCCCCACCAGACGATGGTGTCTTCGAGGAGGCCACGGGCTTTCAAGTCTTCCAGCAGGCCGGCGACGGGTTTGTCCACCGCCAGGGCGTGGTCCTTGTGCTTGGGCATGTTGGAGTGCTGATCCCAAGCGGGGTTCGCGGTGTTGTCGCCGTAAGTGACCTGGATGTAGCGCACGCCTGACTCAACGAGCCGGCGGGCCATGAGGCACTGCCGTCCGAAGTTGTCGGTCTTGCTCTCGCCAATGCCGTAAAGCTTCTTGGTGGCCTCGGTTTCCTTGTTCAGATCGAGCACGTCGGGCGCGTTGTTCTGCATGCGCCAGGCGAGTTCGTAGCTGGCGAGAACGGCTTCCAGTTCGGCGTCGCCGGGAGATTTCTTGAGCTGCTCGGCGTTGAGCTCCTGAAACAGCTCGAAGTTTCGGCGTTGTTCGG
Source organism: Pseudomonadota bacterium (assembly GCA_009924135.1). Classification (GTDB taxonomy): domain Bacteria; phylum Verrucomicrobiota; class Verrucomicrobiia; order Limisphaerales; family SXTU01; genus SXTU01. The sequence goes on from RFSE01000086.1 coordinate 18,617, forward strand.
CCGGGGAGAGTTTTGCGTTGGTCAGATTGCGGATGGTGGCATCAATGATGGGCGTACCGGCCTTGCCGATGCCCGTGCCCTGGAAGACGGGCGGGAGGAAGGCATTGCCGTAATTGCGCGGGCCACCATTGCCCGCGCTGGGACTGAGGCTGACGAAGGAGGGCAGGTTGTCGTTGGCGGTGCCGAGGCCGTAGCTCACCCACGAGCCCATGCTCGGGCGGATGAACTGCGTGGAGCCGCAGTGCAGGAAAAGCGTGGCGGGACCGTGCGCGATGCCCTCGGTGTGCATCGAGTGGATGAAGGTGAGGTCATCGGCGTGCCGGGCCATCTCGGGGAACAGCTCACTGCCCCAGCGACCGGACTGGCCGTGCTGCGCGTAGGGCCAGAGGGATTTCATGACGCGCTGGGTGGATTCCTCGCGCTTGCCGGAGTTGGCGATTTTGCGGGCGTCGTTGAAGTTGAGGAGCTGGCCGTCCTTTTCGGCCAGCAGGGGCTTGTAGTCAAAGGAGTCCACATGGCTTACGCCGCCCTGCATGAAGAGGAAGATGACGCTTTTGGCGCGCGGCTCGTGGTGCGGCAGGCGCGCGGTCAGTGGATTCGCAGCGGCAGCGGCACGTTGGGCAATGCCGGCGAAGGCGAGCGAGCCAAAACCGCACGCGAGGGATTGGAGGGCGTGGCGGCGGGTGTAGGGCGAAGCGTTCATTTCTATGCAACTTTGACGGAGCTTACCAACGGCACACTTCAGTTCAAGTACCGGAAATCCACCGAGGCGAAGAGCGCCTGATAGAAACGGCCCCAGGCATCGGCGCGTTTCGCGGCCTCGCTCGCAGCGGAATCGGCGGGGAGGAATTTCAGCGCAATGGTCACTTCGCCGTCCGTGGGGAGGCGGCCCAACACGAGGCGGTAGGCGCGGGCGATGCGGGCGCGATCATCGGCAAGCGGCTCGGCCAGCAGCTTTTTCGCGGCGGACTGGGACTGCTCCATGACCCAGGGATGGTTCATCATGAAGAGCGCCTGCGGGGCGACGGTGCTGTCGCTGCGCTTGCCCACGACGAGGCTGGGGTCGGCGAAGTCAAAGGCCTCGAAGAGTTCCGGCAGCGAGTTGCGCAACACGGGCGAATAGACGCTGCGGCGCGAGTCGGTGTGCTTGTAACCGTAGTCGGCGCTGGTGCCGGGCTTGAGGACCGGGCCGCCCTGGGCGAGATCAAGCTGGCCGCTGACTTGCAGGACGGTATCGCGGATGGCCTCGGCGTCGAGCTTCCGCCGGTTGGCGTGCCAGAAGAGCTTGTTTTCCGGGTCGATTTCCTGACCGGTAGCAGCCGACGTGAGGAGGCTCTGACTGGCTTGGGTCTGGGGTCTGGGGTCTGAGGTCTGGGGAGGTTGGAGCCTCCTTACGTCGGCTGCTACCGAAGCCTGCTGGTACGCGCGGCTGAGCACCAGTTCGCGCACGAGCTTCTTCACCGACCACCCTTCGGCCATGAAGCGGACGGCGAGGTGGTCGAGCAGTTCGGGGTGCGTGGGGACATCACCGGTCGCGCCGAAGTTATCCGGGCTCCGTACGAGGCCGGTGCCGAAGAGCCACGTCCAGGCGCGGTTCACGAACACCCGGGCGGTGAGCGGGTTCTCGCGGCTGGTCAGCCACTCGCCCAGTTCACGCCGGCCGCTCTCCTTCTCGGGGATCACCGGGGCGGGCCCGTAACTGGCCACTTGCAAGAAGCCGCGCGGTACCTTTGCCCCGAGGTTCTGCACGCTGCCCCGGATGTGCACCTGGGTGTCCCCGGCATTATCCTCCTTCACGGACATGAACATCGGGCGCTTGGGGCCGGACTCCTGCAGCTTCTTGAGCTCGGCTTCCATCTTCTTCACGGACTCGGTGGTGTCCGGTTTGTCCTTCTTCGCCGCATCGGCGGTGCCCGAGGGTTCGGCGATTTGCCCCACTGGCACGAACTGCACGGCATCAGCCGTAACCACGCCCTTCGTGCCCTCGGTGGCAACGAGGACGAAGCCCGCGCTGTTCTGCTCGAACCGGAACTGTCCTAGCGAGACGAAGCGGCCTTCGATCGGCGGGTCGGGCCGCTCATCCACACGCACCACCTTCTCGCCTTCGGCGCTGAAGATCGTCACGGGCACGTTGTCCGCGCGGCTCTTGCCGGGGCTGTAGGCCAGGCGCACGTCGTATTTGCCGGCTTTCAAGCCCTCGGGCTGAAACGTCAACGACTTGGCGCCTTTGCCCTGGTTGTCGTCGTGCAGGTAACCGTCGCCGATGAAAGTCTTGGTAGAGCGCGACCCGGTCCAATCGCCCACCTTTTTGGCCTGCGCGTCATCCACGACGACGCCCGCCAGGACCTTCGCATCCAGCGCGCCGCTGGGCAGCGTGGCCTTTTTCGCGACTGCCTTGTTGGCGGATTCCTTCGCGGTCTTGATGCTCGCGGTGAGTTTCGCCACGGCCTTGTCGTGCTCGACGTACTGCTTGTCCTCGCCCGATGGCAAGGGCAGGGGGAACTCCAGCCACTTGCTGACGTTCGAATGTTCCAGCGTCTTGGAACTCTTGAGAATGCCGGCCAGCGCGTAGTAATCCCGCGTCGGGATGGGGTCGAACTTGTGGTCATGGCACCGCGCACAACCGATGGTCTGGGCGAGGAACGCCTTGCCGATCGTGTCGAGCTGCTCGTCCACGACATCCATGTCCAGGAGCTTCTTCTGCTGTTCTTCGAGGTTCGTGTTGCCCAGCGTGAGGAAACCTGTGGCCACGAGCTGCTGTTGTCGTTCGGCCACGGAACCATTCGGCAGCAGATCACCCGCGACCTGCTCGCGCAGGAAACGGTCATAGGGCTTGTCCGCGTTGAAGCTGTTGATGACGTAATCGCGGTAGCGCCAGGCCTCCTTCATCACGAAACCGCGCAGCGTGAGCGACTCCGCGTAACGCACCACATCCAGCCAGTGCCGGCCCCAGCGTTCGCCGAAATGGGGGGAGGCCAGTAGCGAATCCACCAGCTTGGCGATGGCAGACTGGCGATTGCCGGTTGCGGACTGGTAATCTCGAACAAACGCGTCCACCTGCTCGGGCGTTGGCGGCAGGCCCACGAGATCGAAGTAAAGGCGGCGGGCGAGCGCGGCAGGTTCGGCGTCTGGCGACGGGTGCAGACTTTTCGCCTCCAGTTTCGCGAGGAGGAAGCGGTCCACGTCCGTGCGCGGCCAGGCGGCGTCCTGTACGGCGGGCGGCGTCTGCGCCTTGGGAAGTTGGTACGCCCAGTGTTTGCGACCTTCGGCGATATTGATCTCTTTCTTGGACAGCGTTGTGCCACCGGTGCGCGGGTCGGGCGCACCGAGCTTCACCCATTGCTCGAAGTCCGCGATCTGCGCGTCCGTGAGCTTGCGCTTGGGCGGCATGCGGAACTCCTTGTCCTGATAGCGCACCGCCGTGATGAGCCGGCTGGTTTCCAGATCACCGGGTACGAGCGCCGGACCGGAATCGCCGCCCTTCATCCAGCCTTCGCGCGAATCCAAGGCCAGGCCGCCCTTGGTCTTTTTGCCGATGGCATGGCATTCGATGCAATGCTCGGCCAGCAACGGGCGGATCTTCTTTTCGAAAAACTCGGTGCCGTCGGGCGCATCCGCCGCCCGGGCGGACAGCCCGAGCAGACCGGCGGTCGTCACGACGACGAGCCGTTTCCAATTAAGTAGCAAAGACATGTTCATGTGCCGCCTCAGGTTAGACGCGTTTCGGGCGGACGTTGTTTCAGCGAAGTTGCCCGGTGGCCGGGCGGTTGGCGAAGGAAAACTTTGACACGACCGCGCCTTTGATTAGCCTCTGCCGCACAATTCAAACGCACGCATTATGAGATTCGGCATCAATTCCTTCCTCTACACCTCCCCGTTCACCACCGAGAGCGTCAAACTCTTCCCCAAATTCAAGAAGTGGGGCTTTGACACCGTGGAAATTCCGGTCGAGGCGCCGGAACACATTGATCCCGCCAAGGTGAAGGCCGCCGCCGACAAGGCCGGCCTCGCCATCGGCTCCATCTGCGCCTGCATGGGCCCGGGCCGCGACTTCCGGGGCACGCCCGAGGAGCAGGCTACCGGCATGGCCTACTGCAAGGCCCTCGTGGACCAGGCCGCCATCATGGGCTGCCCCCGCCTCATTGGCCCCATCTACTCCGTGGTGGGCAAGGCCGACGCCGTCGAGCCCGCGCAGCAGAAGGTCGAGTTCGCGCTCGTCGTGAAGAACCTGAAGGAACTCGCCGCCTACGCCGCCGCGAAGGGCATCACCCTTTGCATCGAGCCCTTGAACCGCTTCGAGACCGACTTCCTCAACACCACCGACAAGGGCCTCGCCCTCATCAAGGCCGTCGGGGCGAAGAACGTCGTCCTGCACCTCGACACGTTCCACATGAACATCGAGGAAAAGAACCAGGCCGAGGCCATCATCAAGGCCGGCAAACTCCTCGGGCACTTCCACGCCTGCGGCAGTGACCGCGGCACCCCCGGCGGCGACCACATCGACTGGAAGCCCATCGTCGCGGCGCTCAAGAAGATCAACTACCAGGGCGACGTGGTCATCGAGAGCTTCACCACCGACGTGAAGGTCATCGCCCGGGCCGCTGCCATTTGGCGCAAAATCGAGCCCAAGCGCGACGACATCGCCGTGAAGGGTCTGGCCAACCTCAAGCGCCTCTTCGGCAAGAAGTAAGCGCCTCAGCGAAAGTCATTTACGTGAAAGCCGCCGGAGACATCCGGCGGCTTTCATCATTTGCGGATCGCGTCGTCGGACTGCTCAGTCAGTGAAACGAGGTTTGAGCGACCGATTTGCTTCCCGCAGTCCGCTAGCTGGTACCGCCCTAATCAATGACCTTCAACTGTGGAAGCTGTTTCAGACACGGCGAAAGTGCTTCTACCTGGTTGATCGAGATAGCCAGCTCCTTCAATTGACTGAGCTGGTCCAGCGAATCGGGCAGCATCGCCAGCGGATTTTTGTAGATGCTCAGCGACCGCAACTGGGACAACTGGCCCAGCGACCCGGGTAATTCGGTAAGCCGGTTATCTTCGAGATATAGCTCCCGCAGCTGAGTGAGCCGGCCCAGCGATTCGGGGACTGCTGTCAGCGGATTGCCGCAGATCCACAGTCTCCGCAACTCAATGAGCTGGCCCAGTGACTCCGGCAGCGCCGTTAGTTGGCCACCAAAGATGTAAAATTCCTGTAACGCCGAAAGCTGCCCGATCGATCTCGGTAGCGCCGTTAGTTCGCTACAACCGATGGTTAGCTCCTGCAACTGCGTGAGCTGGCCCACTGACTCTGGAAGGGTCTTTAATGGAGAGCTGACAAACAGCATCCGCAGCTGTGCGAGTTGCCCCAGTGAATCTGGCAGTGTCGTCAGGTTGGTTTCCGCGAGCATGAGCCACTGCAACTGGGAGAGCTGGCCCAAACTTTGTGGCAGTGCCGTCAGTCGTCCGTTGCGGGGAAGGTAAAGCTCTCGCAACTGCACGAGTTGGCCGAGCGCCTCAGGTAGAGTTTCCAAGAGGTTGACTGACAGATAAAGTGTCCGCAATTGCGTGAGTTCGCCCACCGATTCAGGCAGTTCGGTAAGTTTCATGCAGGAAAGATCAAGTTCCGTCGCGTTCTGGCGGCGGGCGTTGGCGATCTTCCGTTCGGCTTTTCGGTAGGCAAAGTCGCGGGCCATGGTCGAAATTCGGTTAGTGGTCCGTACGAATCAAGCCGCGTTGTGTGCGCCTTCGGATTTCCAGATGAGAGTCGTGGCGCCATTTCGAGGCAAAGAAACCTTCGCCCTCTTCGCGCGACGTCTCACAGCATTTCCATCTGCACACCTCCCGGTCGGCGGAATGCCGCCGTGGAGAGATGCAGTTCCGTCTGGTTCAGACCCGCCTTGCGGCAGCCGATCTCGAACAGCTTTTCCAACTGGTCCGCCCGTCGGCCGCTCCCGCGCATCCGGGTGCCGAACTCGGCGTTGTTCAGGTCGCCGTCGCGCAGGTCGCGGATGCCGGCGAGCACCTTGTCCTTCCGCAGCGGGAAATGCTGGTCGAGCCATTGCTCGAAGAGCGCCTTGTTCTGATATGGCAGCCGGAGTGCCACGTAGCCGGCGAATTGTGCGCCCGCCTCGGCTGCCGCGCCCAGCAGGTGCGGCAGTTCGTGGTCGTTCAAGCCGGGAATCATCGGGGCCGTGAGCACGCCCACGGGGATGCCGGCGCGGGCGAGGTCGGCGATCGTGGCCAGCCGCGCGGCGGGCGGGGACGTGCGCGGCTCCATCACGCGGCGGAGTTCGGGGTCGAGCGTGGTGAGCGAGATGAAGACCACGACGGCCTGGTGCCGTGCGAGTTCCTGCAGGAGATCAAGGTCCCGTGTGACGAGGCGGTTCTTGGTCACGATGCCCACCGGGTTGCGGAACTCCGCGAGCACGGCGAGGCAGCGGCGCGTGAGTTCCAGCTTCCGCTCGACCGGCTGGTAGCAGTCCGTCACGCCGCTCATCGCGATGGTCTGCGGCTGCCACTTCGCGGCGGACAGTTCGGCGCGGAGCAGTTCCGGTGCGCGTTCCTTCACCATGATGCGCGTCTCGAAGTCCAGGCCGCTGGAGAAACCAAGATACTCGTGCGTGGGCCGCGCGTAGCAATAGATGCATCCGTGCTCGCACCCGCGATAGGGATTGAGGCTCGTGCGGAACCCAATGTCCGGACTGTCGTTGTAGGCGATGGCCGTGAGCGAGTGGTCCGGCAGGAACTGCGTGCGGGGCAACGGCTCCTCCGCCGGATCAAACTCCTCGTCGCGTTCCAGCGCGGTGCCGACGAAGCGGTTCGTGGGCTGCGTGAGCGCGCCGCGCGAAGCCGGTTTCGGCGGGGCGGTGGAAGGC
>RFSE01000087.1 GCA_009924135.1 Pseudomonadota bacterium
CCGCTGGCCTTGTAGTGGAGACTTCGGGGCCTGCACCGGCGAAAACCCCAGCAAATCCCACAAACTCACTGCCGAATCCGCCAAGTAGGGTTAGAGTGCTGAGCGGGGACGGAACTCCTCTACGCCTCCGGCCAAGCGCAGCCGCTGCGGCTGGTCTCCGCGACACAGCCGCGCTCCGGGGCAGTGTCAAGATGCGCCCGGTCAAACCAGCCTGACAATCTCCGGCACCAAGGCCATTCGCCGGTCGGGGTTCAGCGCCGCAGGGGACTGGGCGTCGATGAAATCTAATCGGGGGCGGAGGCCGCAGCGGTTTGCGATCTGGATCGCCAGACCAGGGCGGGCGTTGGCTTCGAGCACGACCGGACCCACCTTGGCATCCAGCACGAAGTCCACGCCGATGTAGCCCATTTCCAATGCGTCGGCGAGCCGCATGGCGGCGGTCATCAGGCGGTCCCAAAACGGAATTTGCAGCCCGGCGATGGGCGCATGGGTGTCCGGATGTTCCGTAATGGTCCGGTCCTGGCATACGCCGCCGAAGGTCTGACCCGTGGCGAGGTTCACGCCGGCGGCTACGGCTCCCTGATGGAGGTTGGCCCGGCCACGGGACGCGAGCGTGGGCAGACGAACCATCGCCATGACCGGCACGCTTCGGTAGAGCACGATGCGGATGTCCGGCGTGCCCCGCACGGCGACCTGCTCGAACACCACATGGCGGATGATGCGCTGCTCCAGAATCACGGCGTCTGTCTGCCCGCCGAGCGAGTAAAGGCCCGACAACGTGCTCGACAGGTGATACGCCACATCCGCCAGCGGGAGCCGCTCCTCGCTCGAAGTTACGAACGTATCCCCGTCATGGTCCGCCACGACGATGATGCCGCGACCTTCGGAGCCGCTCGCCGGTTTGATGACGAACTCCCGGCGTTCACGGGTCAGTGCCTGGAAGCGCCGGATGTCGCCCTGGCATTCGATCACGGCGTAAGTTTGCGGGACCGGGATGCCGTGCTTTTCGCAGATGCCCTTGGTAAGCCGCTTGTCGTCCACGCGGGGATAATGAGCACGCGGGTTGCACTGGAGCACGAAGTCGGCGTTGCGGGCGTTGAGTCCCAGCACGCCGCGCGCCCGCAATTCCGCCGGCCGCGCCCAATTTGAGAACAGCTTCACGCGGGGCCTTGCGGGTTAGGGTTGGCGAGATCACGAAACCGCCGCAGTTCCGTGAGGCGATAGCCCGTGTAGCGTCCGGTGAGCACCAGCGCGGCAATGGTGAACAGATGCAATTCCGGGAAGCGCAGCAGCAGTTCACCCGCCGAAGCCCAGCGGAGCACGAGATAGCAACAGAAACCCACCACGAGCGTCCCGCCCAGCAGCCGGGCGGCGGCGCGGGTCCCATCTTCCTCGCTGGTAATGTAGAAGCGTTCGATGGTCATGGTGACGATGACCATGGGCAGGAGCACGGCCTGGGCGCTCGGGGTCAGTTGGAAGTATTCCAGCAGTGAAATGGCGAAGACGATCATCAGCACGACATACGTCAGCACCACGCTCAGACGCGGCACCATGAGCAGCTTCAAGCCTTCGAGCAGCGACCGGCTCACCAGCCCCAGGGCCACCACCACTACGAACACAATCAAACCGGTGTGCCAGTCCGCGAAGATGAAGCTCATCGCCAGCAAAGTCGGGGTGAACGTGCCAAACGTGCTGATGCCGATGACCGTGCGGAACAGCGCCGTGACCAGTGCGCCAATCGGCAGCAACAACACCAGCGACAGCACTTCGTGCATCTCCAGCGGCAGGCGCGTGAGGTCCAGTACGGCCAGCAGACCGTTGTGTTTGGCGCTGGCGGTGCTCACCGGCGTGGGCAGGTGCAGCAGGGTGATGGTTTCGTGCAACTGATCGACGCCCGTGGCCCGGACAATCGCTTCCCCGTCGCGCCGGGTGGCGAGGAAGTTGTGCGGGAGTTCGTGCGCGTAGCCGTTGTCGGGGTCGAACGACTCCCAGCGGTTGCCGACCAGCACCTCCACCCAAGTATGCCGTCCCAGGGTGGCGTCGCGGCGGATTTCGAGGCCGGCGACCATGCGGGCCGGAATTTTGGCGGCGCGGCACAGGGCTACCAGTGTGCGGGCGCGTCCCAAGGGCGTGACCCGCTTTTGGCGCAACGTGGTGACGACATCTTCAGGCAGGTCCGTTTCGGACGGTGCCAGTTCACGATGGCAAAAGTCATGGAACACGTTGACGAGGTTGCTGCCGAGCGGGAGATTCTTGCGCAGCACCTGCAATGTTTCCCCCACCACCGGATCGTCCGCCTGGATGCCTGGTTCGGATCGCAGCAGGGCTGCCCGTTGTTCGGCGGTGAGCGTCGCGTTTGGCTCGCGCACGCGGAACCGTTTCTCCGGGGTCAGGTGGAGGTCCACGCGCACGGTGAAGGCCTGATCGCCGGGTTGCGGAGCCTGGAGCCCCACCTCGCGGGATTCCGTGGGGGCGGCGCGCAACCGTTCGGTGCGCAGGCCGGGATAGAACAGGTCCTGGCGGAAGGCCCGGCTGTGCGGGGTGTCGAACGGGATGGCCACGCGGAGACGCGCGCCGGGCTTCTCCGAGTGAAACTCCACGTTGTAGGTCAGCCGCCAGAAGGTGTCGGCGTGGTGCAGGTCTTGCGCGGGCAGCCGTTGCCAGCGCAACCCAACGCAGACCACGCCTGCTGCCAGCAACAGGCCTACGACCCAGACGGACGCCTTTCGAGCATTCATGATCTTGTCCCGCACCAAACGGCGCGAAGGAATGACAACTTTCCCGCCCGGATGAAAAGGTAAAAGTGCACGGCGCTGCCAGACCGGGCGCATCTTGCCACTGCCCCGGAGCGCGGCTGTGTCCCGCTCGGAGCGGGATCAGCCGCAGCAACGTCGGAATACCGAGGGGGTGGAACGCATCAAAGCCTCCTACCAGGCGCAGCCGCTGCGGCTGGTCTCCGAGACACAGCCGCGCTCCGGAAGTTTTCGTTCCTCGGTGTCAGTGTCAAAATGCGCCCAGCCAAGTCTGCTTCAGCATGGACGCACGAAGCCGGGGCGCTATCGTGTTCCCGCGTCGCCATGAACCCAGAATCGCCTGTCACTCCGCCCGCTGCTACCCACGCCCGTCGCCTGCGCCTGGTCACGCTCGCCTTTCCCCCGGCGGGCCTCTGGCTGCTCTGGCGCGGGCCGGCCACGCGCGGGCGAAAGCTGCTCGGCACGCTGGGCATCGGGCTTTTCACGCTGGTCTATACGGCGGCGATTCTGTTCCTGCTCTACCGGTTCACGGGGTTGCGCTTCGAGATGCAGGGCAGTCCCATTCCCAAGCCCACCTGGCAGGTGACGGATTACGAACGGCTGGAGAAGGCCCGCGCTGCCATGGGGGCCGTACCTGCCGCGAAAAGTCCCACGGCTGCGCCAAAGGCAACGACTCCGCCATACTGGACCGATTTCCGGGGTCCGCGTCGTGACGGCACCTACACCGAGCAACCCATCAACTTGGATTGGGTGAAGTCGCCGCCCAAGTTGCTCTGGAAGCAGCCGGTGGGTGGTGGTTATGCCTCATTTGTGATCGCCAACGGGCTCGCATTCACCATCGAGCAACGGCGTGAGCAGGAAGCGGTGACCGCGTACGAGATCGAGACCGGCCGTGAGGTTTGGATTCATTCTTACCCGGCGCGTTTTCACGAGCCATTGGGCGGCGAGGGCCCGCGCGCTACACCGACCTGGCATGATGGGCGGCTGTATTCCCTCGGCGGCACCGGTTCATTCCGTTGCTTCGAAGCGGCCACCGGCAAGCTGCACTGGCAGCACGACCTGCTGAAGGAGAACAACTGCGCGAACCTCATGTTCGCCCTCAGCGCTTCGCCGCTCATTGTGGACGACAAGGTCATCGTCATCGCCGGGGACCCGCAGGGCACCGCAGGGCGGATGCTCATTGCCTACGACAAGGTGTCCGGCGCTCTGGTCTGGAAGACGCAGGAAGACAAGGCCGCCTATGTCTCGCCTGTGCTCGTAACACTGGCGGGGGAACGCCAGTTGCTCATTCACACCTCACGTCACCTGCTCGGGGTGTCGCCAACGGACGGCAAGACGCTGTGGCGTTTCCCTTGGAGCGTGGAGTACGACAACACCATCGCGCAGCCGATCATCACGGGCACCAACCGGCTCGTGCTCAGCGGAGGCTATGGCACCGGCGCGGTGGGCTTGGAACTGGGCCGGACCGATAAGGGGCTCGCTCCGAAGGAGCTGTGGCGCAACAAATTTCTCAAGAACAAGTTCACCAGTTCCGTGCTCCATGACAGACACCTTTACGGACTCGATGAAGACATCCTCGTCTGTCTGGACGCCACCACCGGCGAGCGCAAGTGGAAGGATGGCCGCTACGGCTACGGGCAGGTACTCCTGACCGGCGGCCACCTCGTCATCCTCTGCGGCGACGGCGACCTCGCGCTGGTGAAAGCCACGCCGGAACAGCACACGGAGCTTGCCCGCGTTCCGGCCATCAAGGGCAAGACATGGAACCACCCCGCGCTCTCGGGCGGAAAACTTTTCGTCCGCAACGCCATTGAGATGGCGTGCTTTGATCTGCGGTAAACTTGCGTAGAACACCAGAGCGAGGCTGGTCACTGCGTATGCTGGGGTGGTCGCGCGAAGGCCGCGAAGGGGCGAAGGATATCTGAGGCCTGTCCTCCCTTCGCTTCCTTCGCGGCCTTCGTGCGACACCTTGAAACGACCGAGCTAGCGGCCAGCGCGAGCCGGCAGCTTTATCGCCTTACGCCTTCGCCGCGGGTGGTGGGGCGGGCGGGAGATTGAGCAGGGACTTCACTTCCCCTTCGGTCAGGGCGCGCCATTTGCCTTCGGGGAGTTCTGCGAGGCGGATGGGGCCGATCTGGGTGCGCTGGAGCCGCTCCACGACCAGTCCCTGGGTCTCAAAGAGGCGGCGGACCTCGCGATTCTTGCCCTCGGCGAGTTCCAGTTCGACGATGCTATGCGAATTGTTCGAGTCAACGATCCGGGCGCGCTCGGCCTTGAGCATTTCACCTTCATGTTCCACGCCTTCGAGGAAGCGTTTTAACATCGCCGGCTCCACGCGGCCCTCCACGATGGCGCGGTAGCACTTCCGCACGCCAAAACGCGGGTGCGTAAGACGCAGGGTGAAGTCGCCGTCGTTGGTGAGAAAAATGAGCCCCTCGCTGTCGCGGTCCAGCCGGCCGACGGGGTGCAGGTGGGACCACTCGCGGGGCAGTAGATCAGTGATGATGCGGCGCTCCAGCTCGTCGCTGCGGGTGGAGAGGACGCCGCGCGGCTTGTGCAGGGCCACGTAGATCTTGCGCCGGGATTTGACGGGCCGGCCCTCGACCTTGACGGTGTCGTGGAGCGGATCGACCTTGGTGCCGAGTTCCTTGACGATCTTGCCGTTGACCTCGACGAGGCCGTTGACGATCAGGCGTTCACCCGCGCGGCGGGAGGCCACGCCGGCTTCGGCGAGAAATTTTTGGAGGCGGACTTGCACAAGCGAAGAAAGCCGTCGCACCTCGCGGCGGACGGCTTCCCGTAAAAGGGTTCAGCTGATGGCGCGCGGTGCGCAGCCAGGGTTTAGACCGGGGGCTTGGTTTTGCGCAGGCCAGTGACGCGGTCGCCAGTCTTCCAACTGCCGGCCTTCTTGAGGATCTCGACGCGCTCGTAGCGCTTGAGGACGTTGCGCTTGGCCCCGAGGGTGCTGGAAGCGCGGAGACTGCGATGCTGTGACATAACTTCTGAAAGCGTGTTTTACCGTCCGGACCGCCCGAACGGAGCGCGGTTTGTAACACACGCGCGGCGGGATGCAAACGGTTATTTCGAGAACGAGGTCTTTGCTGACTCCAAAAGTGCCACGTCGGGATGGTAAATTTGGTGAAGAACAACTGAAGGCCGCCCGCCTAACGACCGCCGTTCTTCCCCGGCTTCTGAATCAAGGCCAGCACATCTTTGGCGCTGACGGCTTCGTGAAGGGTGATGAGCGTTGGCTCCACCAGGCGCTTGCCCTTCTCGTTGCCGGTGGCCTTGTCATCAGCCCCCGGCAGGGTGGTGATCGTGGTGACGTGGCCGATGGCATTGCCGAACTCATCCAGCACCGCCGAGCCGCTGGAGCCCGGCGCCCAGTCGGTCGTGACGTTCAGTCGCGTGACGGGCGGGGCGTTGGTATCGCGCCGGGGTTGACGCGTGAGAAAGCGGTTGACGATGCCGTCGCTGAAGTAACCGCGTTCGTCGAGCGGATCGCTGAAGCAGAAGCAGCGGTCCCCGGGCGTGACATCGGTATGAAGTGGCAGCGGTTTCAAGTCCTTGGCCGGAATGCGCAGGATGCAGGTGTCGGCCCGCCGGTCGGTCGCCAGAATTTCGATCACGGGAAAGAGCCGTCCATCCTCGTCCGCCGCGACGAGCGAGCCTTCCTTGAAGTTGCCCGGCCGTTTCACCACATGCTGACAGGTCGCGACGGCCCCGTCTTTCGTGATGGCGTAACCGCCGGCGAGGTCCAGATGCCAGTTGTTGCACTTGGTGCAGAGGAAGTGCCAGCCCACGCGGATGTGCGCCGCGCGGGCGGCGGCCCAAAGCTCGCGGCCCGTGAGGCGGGACTTGCGAGGCGCGGGGAGCGAAAGGTTGCAACTGGTTCGAGCGAACTGATTGGTCAGGGTCGTATCGGGGACCAGCGCGCCGGACTCACGTAACTTCGCCGCCGCCGCCTTCAAGGCCTTGTCCTCCCGCGCGTCCGCTGGATACAGTGGCACGGCGGGGGATTGGGCGAAGGCCGGCGGTGCACCAAGACCTAGCAGCAGCACGACGACGCTGACGATGGGTAGGAGCCGACGTAAGGAGGCTCTGACCAAATGCGGAGTGCGGAGTGCGGAATGCGGAATGGGAAGATGGAGCCTCCTTACGTCGGCTGCTACCGGGTTGGGCTCGCGCGCGTTCATCGCTGCTTCTGCTACCCCAGCTTGGGCCGGCATGCAATGGCCTTGCGGATGATTGCCAGCACCTGCTCCCGCTCGGCCCCGGCGATGGGCAGGCGCGGGGCGCGGACCCATTCGGCCCCGAGATCGGTTTCCTGTTCGCACAGCTTGATGTATTGCACGAAGTGGACGTGCGTATCGAGCTTGAGCAACGGCTGGAACCACCGGTAGAGCGCGCGCGCCTCGTCCCACTTGCCGGCCCGGGTGAGTTCCCAGAGGCGATGGTTCTCCGCCGGGAAGGCGATGCCTGTGCCCGCCACCCAGCCGTCGATGCCCAAGATGCTCGCTTCGAGCAGGAGGTCATCCACGCCCGTGAAGATCGAGTAGCGCCCCCCCACGGTGTTGTGCAGCTCGGTGATGCGGCGCGGGTCGCCGGAACTCTCCTTGATCGCGACAAACTTCGGCTCGTCTGCCAGTTCGGCGAAGAGCGCGGGCGTGATGTCGTTCGCGTAGCTGAGCGGGTTGTTGTAAATCATGATCGGCAATCCGCCGCCCTTCGCGACGGTGCGCAGGTAGGTCATGCTCTCGCGCGGGTCGCCCTTGTAATTCATCGGCGGCATCAGCATCACGCCGCTCGCGCCGAGCTGTTTCACGTCACGTACGTAGCGGATGGCCGCTGCCGTGGAGGACTCGGCCAAGCCGCTCAACACCGGCACGCGACTCTTCGCGGTCTCGACCGCGCACTTCACCACGGCGCGTTTTTCGTCCGGGTCGAGCGTCTGGTTCTCGCCGAGTGAACCGCAGACGATCAAGCCGCTGACGCCGCTGGCGATGAGCGCCTCGAAGTGCCGCGCGGTGGCGGGCAGGTTGAGGGATTGGTCCTTCTTGAGTTGGGTCGTGACGGCGGGGAAGACGCCGGTCCAGTGTGGTTTCATATCAATTATTGTGCAGTCAGTTGGTCCATCTTGGTGATTTGTCCAGCAGATGGCGAACGAAGAAATCGGCGCGCCGCCGCCGGCCGTAAGGTGATTCCGCCGCGCCGTGGCCCGCGCCCGGAATGATCAGCAGGTCGAAGTCCTTGTCCGCCTTCACCAACGCGTTGGCTACCTGCAGGGTGCTGGACGGGTCCACGTTTTTGTCCAGTTCGCCCACGACGAGCATGAGCTTGCCCGTGAGGTTTTTGGCCTGCGTCACGTTGGACTGCTCGGCGTAATGCGCGCCCACCGGCCAGCCCATCCACTGCTCGTTCCACCAGATTTTATCCATGCGGTTGTCATGGCAGCCGCAGTCGGAGACGGCGGCCTTGTAGAAATCCCCATGAGCGAGCATCGCGCGCGTGCTGCTCTGGCCGCCCGCGCTGCCGCCGTAAATGCCCACGCGCGTCAGGTCCAGCTCGGGATGTTTCGCCGCTGCGGCCTTCAGCCAGGCGATGCGGTCGGGAAAGCCCGAGTCGCCGAGGTTCTGCCAGCACACGTCATGGAACGCCTTGGAGCGATGGCTCGTGCCCATGCCATCGCATTGCACGACGATGAAGCCCAGCTCCGTCATCTCGCGCACCCAGCCACCGGGCATCGGCCCAAAGGCCTTCGGCACAAACGCACTGTGCGGTCCGGCGTAGATGTATTCGATCACCGGGTACTTCTTCGCGGGGTCGAAATTCGTCGGACGATATATGACCCCGTAAATCTCGGTCTTGCCGTTCCGCCCTTTTGCGGTGAAGCGCTCCGGAAAGCTCCAACCCGTCGCCCGCAATGCCCGCGCGTCCCCGCGTTCCAGTTCGCACACGAGCGCGCCGTCGGCGCGACGCAGCTCGTTCACCGGGGGCAGGTCCGTGCGCGACCACGTATCCACGAAGCACTTCCGGTCGGGCGACCACTCAATGGCGTGCGTGCCGTCGCCTTCCGTTAACACCACCAGGCCCGTGCCGTCGAAGTTCACCCGGCAATGATGCACGTAATAAGGGTCCTGCCCGGCACGGATGCCGCCGGCGCGGAACCAAATCTGGCGCGCCTGGTCGTCCACCCGGTCCACGCCCCGCACGGCCCAGTCGCCGCGCGTGATCTGGTTTTTCACCCGCCCCGTCGCGGCGTCATAGAGCCAGAGATGATTCCAACCATTGCGCTCCGACATCCAGACGAGTTCGCGGGTGTCATCGAGCCAGTGCAGGAACTGCTTGCTGCTGTAGCAGAAGAACGTCTTGCACTCCTCGTTCACCACCGCCTGCGCCGTGCCCGTTTCCGCGTCCACGCCCACGACGCGGAAGACCTGATGCCCGCGTTGGTTGTAGGTGAACGTGAACCGCTTCGAGTCCCGCTCCCAGCGCACCGGCAGGCTGCTGCTCTCCGTGAACGGGTTCGGGAACAACGCGTCGCCCACCGCGATCTGCCGCTTCGTCAGCACGTCGAACAACTGCGGACGCGGGTGCGGCAATTTATCACCCGGCTTGAAGTAATCGTACGTGCTGACCTTCGGCTGCAACTGATCCTTCGGCGACGACTCCACCAGCGTGACCTTGCGCTCCTGCCCGGCCTCGGCACGGATGGCCACCAGCTTCCGCGCGTCCGGCGACCACGCTAACTGCCCCGTGTACGCATCCCCCTCGCGACCGTCCTGGCTCAGGCGTGTCTCCGCCCCGCTGCCGGTCTCGGCGACCCACAAGTTAAAATCCTTCACGAACGCCCGCCATTTGCCGTCCGGCGAAGTGCCCTTGCGCGGCGCGGCGTTCGCCGCCTTGGCTGGCTCCTTCGCCTTTGCGGCGGCTGCCGGGGCCGGGCGGTTCGTGCCCGTGATCTCGGCAGTGAACGTCGCCTCCGCGCCTGCGAAGGCCGCGAGCGTTTCTCCCTTCGCATCCGTCACGATCCACACATGCCCCGCGAACGTGTGCTGCTCGTGCCGCTGCCCGGCGGCGATCCGGCCGTAACTCCGCCGCTCGCCCTCGGTCGAGAGCCAGTACAACCGCACCTCGCCCGCCGTGCGGTTCACGAAATTGATCTGCGTATCACCGCCCGTGCGCGTGCTGGCGCGCGGAACCTGCGTCAACGCCCTGCCCGCAGCCGATGCCAGTGCCGAACCTGGCGCAGCCGCGACCGCCTGTAACTCCCCGCTGCCCAGGTCCAGCCGCCAGCCCTTGCCGCGATGCTTAAAATTCAGGCTGCGGCCGTCGGTCGAAAACTCCAGTTGCTCCAATGCGAGCCGGTCTGCGTGCATGTCCTGTTCGCCCGCCTTCCGGAGGGCATCAGCCAATTTAGCATGATCGAACGCCGGGGCACGTCGTCCGGCGAGCGTATCCACCAGCACAAACTCATGCTCCTGCCGCCCCGTCTGCACGCGATACCAGAACCGCGTGTTGCCGGGCAGCCAGTTGGGCTTCACCTCCGTGCGGAAGACCGTGTTCGCCACGCGCTCGCGCAAGGCGAAGGCCCGCTCGTAATCCGCCTTGGACCCCTGGCCGGCCACCGGCACCGCGTGGCCGACCAGCCATAGCGCCACGGCCCACGACCCGGCGTGCAGCGAGCGAATACGATTCATGCGCCTGATAATGCCACCGGTCCCCGCTCCGTCTTGTCTTAAAATGCCGGTCACCGTGTTAAATCAGGCACAATCCAGAGGACTTAGCGCCGGCAGCCGTTTGGCATAGGCTTGGCCTCACCGAGCCCGGAGAGCGCCGAGTCGGAGACGGGTGCTACCAAGGACCAATTTGGGCAAGCAGGCCAGCACCTCCGTGAGGCTGATGTATGAGCGCTTGCTTTCAATGTGCCGGTCAAACGGTTGGAACAGCCGCTCCTTGCGCTCATCCAACAGTTCCCCGTGCACAAGTGCAGGCAGACTTCTCCGGTGAAGATCCGGTAGCAGGGCGGGGTGATCCCATTCTCCAGACACGGGTTCACCAGCATCGCCATCCCGATGCCGCGGTTCTGGCGCAGAGACCGAAGGAAAATATCCGGCTCCGCGTGACTCTGCGTTCTCTGCGTGCTTTGCGATAACGCGAGTCATCCGGTCACTAGGGGTGCGGCTCCGGCGCGCTATGCCCTCCGGCGCATCTCAGTTTCTTGCGGCCCCACCATCCAGGCGACGGAGATTGGGTGCTTGGTGGTGATTCGTCCCGGAGGGACACTTGGAAATAGCCCGGCGTTTCAACGCCGGGAACGAAGGGGAGAAGAGCCAAGTCCCGGAGGGACGGGCCGCACGTTCGCGCCCAACCCGGCGTTGAAACGCCGGGCTAAGGTCGAAGGTCCTTCCGGGACCGCCGAATTCCGTTTGGATGCTGGCAAGCAAGTGGGATACGCGCTAAGCCTTCCGAACTTGTCGGCGAGTCTTGAACTTGGGTGCCGGTTCGTGAAACTCTCCGTTGTTCGCCGTGTTTTGATGCTATGTCTTTGCCCCCCAAACCCAGACGCCGATCGGGCCTGCGCTGGTTCCTGCTCCTGCTGCTCCTCGGTGCCGCAGGTGGCGGTGGCTGGTGGTGGCACGAGAAGAACAAGGTCGTCTTCATCACCGTCCAGACCGAGAAGGTCACGCGCCGGAACATCACCGAAGTGGTCGTGGCCACGGGGAAGATCCAGCCCGTAACACTGGTAAAGATCAGCCCCGAGGTCAGCGGTGAAATTACCGACCTTCCGGTGAAGGAAGGGCAGCGCGTGCGCAAGGGTGACCTGCTGCTGAAGATCAAGCCGGACTTCTACATCGCCAATACCAACTCCGCCGACGCGAGCTTCAAGTCGTCGCAGGCGAACCTCACGCTGGCGCTGGCGAATGAGGAAAAGGCGAAGCTCGAGTTTGAACGGAACAAGAAGCTGTTTGAGAGCAAGCTGTTGTCCGAATCCCAGTATCAGGAGGCGAAGACAGGCTACGAGGTCTGCCGGGCGCAGGTGAAGTCCGCCCTCCACCAGACCGAGGTGGCCAAGGCCGCGCTCGACCGCTCGTTGGATGACCTGTCCAAGACGGTCATTGTGTCGCCGCTGGACGGCACGATCAGCAAGCTCAACTCGCAGAAGGGCGAGCGGGTGGTCGGCACCGCCACGATGGCCGGCACCGAGGTGATGTCCATTGCCGACCTGGAAGTCATGGAGGCGCGTGTGGACATTGGCGAAGGCGATGTCGTGCTGATCCAGGTTGGACAGACTACGCGGCTCGAAGTGGACTCGTTCCGCGACCGCAAGTTTACCGGCGAGGTCACCGAAATCGCGAACACGGCCAAGGCCAGCAACCTGGGCACGCAGCAGGAGGCAACGAAGTTCGAGGTCAAGGTGCGCGTGAAGGAAAAGGAGATTTTCCGCCCCGGCATGAGCGTCACCGCCGAGGTGGAGACCCGTTATCGCACCAATGTAATTAGCGTTCCCGTTCAAAGCGTCACCACCCGCCTGCCTAAGAGCGCGCAGGAGAAGGAGGCGAAGGCCAAGGCCGAGAAAGGCGACGCCAAGGAGACCTACAGCGTCGCCTCCAAAAAGAAGGACGAACCGGCCAAGCCCATCGAGGTCATCTTCCAGCGCGAGGGCGAGGCCGTGAAGCAAGTCCCCGTCAAACGTGGCATCAGCGACGACAACTTCGTGGAAATCATCGAGGGCGTGACCGAAGGGGCGGAGGTCGTCTCCGGCGGTTTCAAGGCCATCAACCGCGAACTCGAAGACGGCAAGAAGGTGAAAGTGGACAATGAGAAAAAGCCGCCCGGTGATGCGAAGTGATTTCAGCCACAGATGAAACACAGATGGGATTTCAATAAGGAGAGCAGGAGGGCAGGAAGAGGATGCTGCCCCTTCGCGCCTTCGTGTTTTCTCCTGCCCTCCCGCTTTCCCAATAAAACCTTCCTTGCCCCATCTGTGTTTCATCTGTGCCCATCTGTGGCTAAAAAACGTCATCTGTGCCGCTGATTCGCCTCCAAGATATCTGGCGCAGCTACCAGATGGCCGCCGAGACGGTCCATGCGCTGCGTGGGGTCTCGCTCTCCATCGAGCGGGGCGAGTATGTCGCCATCATGGGGCCGAGCGGCTCGGGCAAGTCCACCATGATGAACCTCCTTGGCTGCCTGGATACGCCGACGAGCGGTACTTACGAATTGAACGGTACGGACGTCAGTCACCGTGACGACAACGAACTGGCGGAGATCCGCAACCGCGAGATCGGCTTCGTCTTCCAGACCTTCAACTTGCTCGCCCGTGCCACGGCCCTGCGCAACGTCGAGCTGCCCATGGTTTATGCCGGTGTTTCGCCGGATGAACGCCGCGAAAAGGCCCTGGTCGCCCTGGCCGCCGTCGGTCTGGCTGACCGCGTGGATCACCGGCCGAACGAACTGTCCGGTGGCCAGCGCCAGCGCGTCGCCGTCGCCCGGGCACTGGTAAACTCCCCGTCCATTCTCCTCGCCGACGAGCCGACGGGGAACCTCGATTCCAAGACCGGCGTTGAAATCCTCGCGCTCTTCGATGAACTCGCAAGCAAGGGCAACACGATCATCGTGGTCACGCACGAGGAGAAGGTCGCGCTGCATTCCCGGCGGATTGTGCGGATTTTGGATGGGAACATCGCGAGCGATGAACAGGTACGCCGGGTCGAGGGTCGAGAGTCGAGGTTCGAGGGCAAGCCGGCTCCCGACCCGTCCGCATGAACTTCCTCTCCGAACTCCGCGAGGGCCTGTTCATCGCCTGGGATTCACTTCGCGCCAACAAGCTTCGCTCGGCTCTGACGACGCTCGGCATTGTCATCGGCATTGTCACCGTCACGTTGATGGGCACGGCGCTCGCCGGGTTGAACGCCGCGTTTCTCAAGAGCATCTCCGCCATCGGCACGGACGTGTTCTTCGTCGCCCCGTGGCAGTGGTTCAGCGACGAGCCGTGGTGGAAGATGCGCAACCGCCGTCCCATCCTGCTCGCCGACGCCCGCGCGCTCGTCCGGCAGACGACCTTTGCCCGCGCCACCACCATTGATGCCAGCCGGCGCATGACTGTGCGCTATCGCGACCTGTCCGCCACGAGCGTCAACGTCAGCGGCACCACCGAGGGCGGCGCCGAAGTGGGCGGACTCGTGCTCAAGGAAGGCCGTTTTCTGTCGGCAGCGGAAGTCGAAGGCGCACGGCCGGTCTGTGTCATTGGGGCGGACATTGCGGCCAACTTCTTCCCTTACGAATCGCCGCTGGGGAAACACCTCCGGGTTGAGGACCAGAATTTGGAAATCATCGGGGTGCTCGAAAAACGCGGCAGCTTTCTCGGCATGGCAAGCTTGGACAATGAGGTCATGCTCCCGGTGACCAAGTTCGTCTCCGACTTCTCCTTTCGTCCCCCGGTCATGATTCGTGTGAAGGTGCGCGACCTGAAGGAGATGGACGAGGCGCGCGAAGAGATCCGGGGCATCATGCGGAAGATCCGGCATCTGGCCCCCGGCGTGCCCGACGACTTTGCGATCAACGAGCAGGCTGCGTTCATCCAGACGTTTGATCGCATGAACTCCGTCGTCGCCGGGGCGGGCCTCTTCATCACCAGCCTGTCGCTTTTCGTCGGTGGCATTGGCATCATGAACATCATGTTCGTGACGGTGGCGGAGCGCACGCGCGAGATCGGCATCCGCAAGGCCATCGGAGCGAAACGCCGCGCCATCCTTACCCAGTTCCTGCTCGAATCCGCGCTGATATGTCTGCTCGGCGGTTTGCTCGGTCTGGCCTTCGCCTATCCGATCACCCTCGTGATGGACCGTTTCATGCCGGCCGCCTTATCCGCCTCCTTGGTCGGCATCGCCCTGCTCGTCTCGGTAGCCACGGGCGTGATCGCCGGCTTCCTCCCGGCCTGGCGCGCGGCGAAAATGAACCCGGTGGATGCGTTGAGGGCGGAATGAAAAGTCTAAACACACAGATCCAAAGTCCAAGGTCCAAAGTCCAAAGTCTTGTGTCGCCGTGGGTAGGGCGCGTCTGTCCCAGCGCGCCGTTTGGGCAGTCGTACGGATTTGCGTCGCGCTGGGGATTGATGCGTGCTGCCGACAAGACTTTGGACCCTTGGACTTTGGACTTTGGATTCTTGGACTTTGGACTTCTTAAAAAGTGAGTCCCCGCCCGCGCCCATCACCCTTCGCCATCCTCCGTGCGGAGGTCGTGGAGAGCTTTGTCATGGCGATGGTCGCGCTGGCCGCGCACAAGCTCCGGTCTGCGCTTACGCTGGTCGGGGTGACAGTCGGGGTGTTCAGCATCATCCTCGTGATGACGGTCATGCGCGGGTTGCAGCAGAACATCGAGAGTGAATTGAGCGGCCTCGGAGCGAACACGTTTACGATCGAGAAATGGCCGGCCATCAACTTCGAGGGGCCGTCCGGGTGGGAGCGTTTTCGCCGGCGCAAAAATCTTTCCTATCAGCATTGGCAGGCCTTGCGTGAGCAGGCCACCCGCGCGCGCAGTGTCGCGGCGGAGGCTCCCTTTGCCATGGGCGAGGTGGCTTCGCGGTTCGAGCGGTCCAACCCTGACGTGGCCGTCAACGGCGTGACGCCTGAGACCTTCCTCGCCCGCAACTGGCTCGTCGAAGCGGGCCGGGCGCTGCTGCCGGGCGATCTCGATGGTTCGCGCAACGTCTGCGTGCTGGGCAACACCATCATGAAGAAGCTCTTCCCGCAGGGCGGTGCCCTGCGCGAGACGGTAAAGTTCAGCGGGGTGAACTATCAGATCGTCGGTTACCTCGAGCCCAAGGGTGGTTTTGGCGGGCAGGCACAGGACAACTTTATTCTCATTCCCATCACCACCGGGCTGAATCGTTTTGGCGGGGCGCAGTGGCGCAGTCTGACGCTCTACGTGCAGACCCATAACCAGGACGAAATGGAGGACACGGTGGAGCAGGTGCGCGGCGTCCTGCGCAAGGTCCGCAAGGTGCCACCGGGTGAGGTGGATGATTTTGAAATCTCCTCGAACGACTCGCTCATCCAGCAGTTCCGGGACCTCACCCTCGCCGTCCGGGTGGGAGTTGCGGTCGTCAGCAGCATCGCGTTGCTCGCTGCCGGCATCGGCATCATGAACATCATGCTCGTCTCCGTGACCGAGCGGACGCGTGAGATTGGCATCCGGCGTGCGATCGGGGCCAAGAAGCGGAACATCCTCACGCAATTCATCATGGAGGCCGTGGTCATTTGCGAAGTGGGCGGCCTCATTGGCGTCATCCTCGGGGTCGCGGGTGGGAATGCTGGCGCCTACTATTTGAAGCTCCCGCCGGTCTTCCCGGTGGACTGGGCGATCATCGGGCTCGCCATCTGCTCCGTTGTCGGCATCGTCTTCGGCACCTATCCCGCCATCAAGGCCGCGAACCTCGACCCCGTCGAATCACTCCGCTACGAGTGACGGGTACCGGGGCGCGTTGGTAAGTTGCCACGCAGCGCGGCGGTTGAGCATCGTAATGGCTTGGGTGGCAACCGCGTCTCGCGGGTCGTTTCCGGCGTCCCGCCGGAAACGCGGGGTTGGGTAGTTTGGGGCGGACGGATGGTTTGCTCGGGAGCGGAAGGCTGGAGCGGGGGGGCCAGGAAGTTCGCACGTCAGCGCAGGCGGCGGGACGCCGCCTGCGACCCGCGAGACGCGGGTGCTACCCGAGGCGTTCTGGCCGCGTTGACCGTTTGGCTCTGCTACTTCTTCTTCGCTCCCTCAGCCGGACGGGGCAGCACGTTGGTGCGTCTGGCCCACTCGTCCCATTTCGCGGCCATCGTCCGCACCCGCTCGGGTTCACTGGATGCGAGATCGTTCATCTCGGTGCGGTCGCGCGAAAGGTCGTAGAGTTCCCACGGCTGCCCGGCGACCGCGACGAGCTTCCAGGTGCCCTCGCGCAGCGCGCGGTTGCCTTCGTGTTCCCATGCGAGGAAATCGCGGGTCAGTGGTTGATTGGCGAAAGCGGGCAAAAGACTTTTGCCCTCGGGGGGCAGAATTTTGCTGCCGTCCAGTTCGGCGGGATACTTTGCGCCGCCCACTTCAACGCACGTGGCCATGAGGTCAACGAGGTGCCCGACCTGAGGCCGTAGTCCGCCCTTCGGCTTCACCCGCTCGGGCCAATGCGCGATGAGCGGGGTGCCGATGCCTCCCTCATGTCCATAATGCTTGTAGAGCCGCCACGGCGTGTTGCACACGTTGGCCCAGCCGCTGCCATAGCCGATGAACGTGCCGGGACCTCCGATTTTCTGAAGTTCTTCGCCGCGACGGAGATGGTTGGGTGCGGCCTGCGTACCCAGGTTGATGCCAGCGCCGCGCACGGGGGCATTGGTGGCCGAAAGGTCAAAGCCAAACGGCTCCCACTCGGCGCACGCCCCATTGTCACTGAGGAACACGATCAAAGTGCGGTCCAGCTCACCATGGGTGCGCAGGTCAGCGATGAGCCGGCCGATGTTTCGGTCCATGCCCGTGACCATGCCGGCATAGACGGCCATGCGTTGGGCGAGGTCGCTGCGGCGATCGGCGGGGAGTGAGTCCCACGCGGGATTGTTGCCATCGTCGGTCATCGAGCCGATTCGTTTGGAGGCGACCGGATGCGGGATCTTGCTCCGTGCCGTCAGGCGGGTTGATTCGGGGACCAACCCCAACTGCTTTTGCCGGACAAGGCGTTGTTCTCGGAGTTTGTCCCAGCCTTGGGTGTAGATTTCCGGATACCCAGCCATGTCCGCCGGCTTGGACTGCAACGGGAAATGCGGAGCCTGATAGGCAACGTAAAGAAACCAGGGGGCGTCGCCGCCTTTGCGGAAGCCGGTGAGAAAATCCAACGCATGATCCGTGATGGCATCCGTTGCAAAAAACTCGCCGGGACCGTAGCGGCGTTCAGGGTGGCCCTCCGGCAGGCGCGTCATCATGCGGGGCTCCCACGAATCCACCGCGTAACCGCTCACGAAACCGTAGAACTCATCGAAGCCGCGCGTCGTCGGCAGGATGCGGTCGCCAACGTGCCATTTGCCCAGCGCGCCGGTGCGGTAGCCCGCCGGTTTGAGGACCTGCGCAATGGTGACGCAGCGTTCGTTGAGCGCACCGCGATAGCCGGGAAACGCCTCGTCGCGGTCGGCCACGCCGGGAGGTTGTCTCGGCCGGTCGGAGGACATCAGGCCAATGCCCGTCTGGTGGGGATAAAGGCCGGTGAGCAACGACGCACGCGACGGACAGCAGCGCGTGCAGTTGTAGAACTGAGTGAAGCGCAGGCCGTTGGCGGCCAGCGCATCCAGATTTGGCGTGCGAATTTCGCCGCCGTAACACCCGAGATCGGACCAGCCGAGATCATCCGCGAGAATGAGGAGGATGTTTGGTTTCGAAGCTGTTGTCGCGATGGTGTTGGAAACGCCCAGAGCGAGCAGGCAGACGAGAAGCCAGCGGAAATGCAGGCTGCCGGCCGCATGCGTGGAGCGCCGGTCTCCGACCCGGCGCGAAGCAGCCGGAATTTGAATCGCGCCGGATCGGAGATCGGCGCTCCGGGCGACACGTCGGTCTTGGTCGAGCACGCAAGATTTCATCCCGTTCGCCTCCGTTCACTTGGTGGACGCCGTGCCGCTGGCATCCACGACCCAGCCCCATTTCTTGAGGTATTCTGCGCCGGGCAGAAATTCGTCGTGCTGCTCGGCGAGCTTCTTCTTTAGCAGCGCGTCCAGCTCGGCCTCCAGTTTCGCGTGGGCGGGCTTGCCGGCGAGGTTTTCGAGTTGGAACGGGTCTTTCTCGTTGTCGTAAAGGAGCCACGGACCGTTGAGGTCACGGGCGTAGGAATAGCGGGCCGTGCGTACTTCCCGGTATTCCTTGCCGCCTCGCTCGCGGGTGAATTCGCCAAAGGGCGAGGTGCAGCGGATGATTGTCGCGCCACCGGATGGATCGGTCCCGCCACGCAGATAGCTGCTAAAATCAAACCCCTCGACGGTCTTGGGGATGGTCCGTCCGCACAGGCCCAACAGCGTGGGCATCACGTCCTCGGTGTTGATCGTTCCGGGGACGCGGCGCGGTTTGACGCCGAGGGATTCCGGCACGCGGAACAGCATCGGCACGCGGACGGACTCCTCCCAGGGACGTTGTTTGCGTTGCTGCGCGTGCGAACCGAGCATGTCCCCGTGGTCGGAGGTGAAGACGACGATGGTGTTCGAGGCGAGGCCGGTTTCATCGAGCGTTTTCAGCAGATCGGCGAAGTAGTCATCCAGCGCCGTGCAATGCGCGTAGTAACCGGCGAACCAGCCGCGGGCGACCTTCGCCATCTCGGGCGGCACGTTCGGGTGGAGCTTGATGTTCTCCGCCGAATACATCGCGCGGTACTTCTCCGGCGCGGTTTCGTACGGATTGTGCGGCGGTCCCCAGGCCATCCAGAGGAGGAACGGTTTGCTGCCGGGCTTGCCATGGTCGCGGAGGTACTGCTGCGCGTCGCGCGTTTGCGCCAGGGCATCGTAACCTTCCCACTGCAACTTCTCCGGGCCATCGGCGTAGTAGGGCGAGCGGTTGTAGGCGTGGGCGCATTCCAAGACCTTCCAGTAGTCGAAGCCCTGCCGTCGCTCGCGGGGGATGAAGTTCAACCGGCCGTGGCCATCCACATGCCACTTGCCGATGCAGCCGGTGTCGTAACCGGCGGCTTTCAGTTCCTTCGCGATGGTCACCGCGTTCGGGTTCAACGGCACGTCGTTGATGAAGATGCCATGGGTCTGCGGGCGCTGGCCCGTTAGCAGTGAGGCGCGCGTTGGCGAGCAGACCGGCATCCCGGCGACGGCCTGGGTGAAGTTCACGCATTCGCGCTCGAAGCGGTCAAAGTTCGGCGTCTTCACGTTCGTATCACCCGCGAAGCCGAAGGCCTGCGCGCGCCATTGGTCGGCGATGACGATGAGCACATTCGGCGGAGCGGCGGCCAAGGCGGGCAGAGGTAGCGCGAACCCGACCGCCAACCACGCAACGGTGACGCCGAAAAACCGTTTCATGAAGTAGACTACGCTGGCTGATGGCCGCAGCGGTTCAAATAGGGCATGCATGAGGCCCCAAAATACCCCCCGGCGACGGAATGCGTCGAGTGTTTGCTGAAGCCGGTCTTGCCCACGGCAAGCGCCACGGTTACTTTCCGGCCCGCAACAAAGTCAACTTTACCAATATTGCATGAGCGTTCTCGTTGTCGGCACCACGGCCCTCGATTCCATCAAGACCCCCAAGGCGGAGAATCCGCGCCTGCTCGGCGGGTCCGCCAGTCACGCGGCGGTCGCGGCGAGTTTTTTCGCGCCGACCAAGCTGCTGGGCGTGGTGGGCGGTGATTTTCCCTCCAAATACATCCGTTTGTACGAGAAGCACGGCATCTGCCTGCGCGGTCTGGAACGCGTCAAAGAAGGCCAGACGTTCCACTGGTCCGGCGAATACGAGGTCAACATGAACAACCGCCGCACGCTCAACACCGTGCTGGGCGTGATTGAACACTGGTCGCCGAAACTGCCGGGCGATTACGAGACCACGCCCTACGTGCTGCTCGCCAACATTGCGCCTCCGATTCAGAACGCCGTCATTGACCAGCTCCAACGGCCCAAGTTCCTCGTCGCAGACACAATGGACCTGTGGATGAACATCATGCTGCCGGAACTGCTGCGTCTGTTGAAACGCGTGGATGCCCTGGTGCTCAATGAGAGCGAGGCGCATCAGTTGACGAAGGAGGACAATGTCTTCGCCGCGATGAAGAAGATCCACAAAATGGGGCCGCGTTACGTCATCATCAAGAAGGGCTCGCACGGCGCAGTTCTTTCCGGGCCGAACGGTTTTTTCATCGCGCCGGCCTATCCGCTCAAGAAGGTGGTGGACCCGACCGGGGCTGGGGATTCCTTCGTCGGTGGCATGATCGGCTACCTCGCCAGCGCGAAAGGCGACATCGAGAAGAACCTGCGGCGGGCGATCATCCACGGCACGGTGACGGCGTCGTTCTGCTGCGAAGGGTTTGGCGTCGTGGCCACCACGCGTGCGACGCGGCAGGCGATTGACCTGCGCGTGAAGGAACTGGAAGCGCTCGCGCGGTTTTAGGGCGGCTACCGGGCGTGCATCGCGCGGAGGAGCCGGTATTTTAAGGCGACTTCGCGGGCGCAAAAGCCGGCGATGCGCCAGCCCTGTGCCCCATCGAGGAAGCCACGTTTGAGCACGTAGCCGCGAAACCACCGGAAGACGGAGTGCGTGAACGGCGCGAGCGGGCCGGCGGTGCGCCCCAGCTCAAACTGCGTCTCCGCCCAGAGGCGTGCGTATTTCTCGCAGCGGGCCCAGTGATCAGCGGCGTCCTTGAAGGAGTGGTGATAAAGGTCGTTGTGCAGGCGTTGGACGTGGCCGGTGAGTTCGAGCCGCTCATGGACCTTGCCGCCGGCGAAATGGGCCCGGTCGCGCCGGAAAAGCCGCACGAGCCGGTCGGGATACCAGTCGCCATGGCGAATCCAGCGGCCTTCGTAGAGCACGCAACGGGGTACGGAAAACCCGCTGAGTTCATCGGCCGGTTGGTGGTGTTTCAATTCGCGGATTTCCTCGCGCAGGACGGGCGAAAGTTCTTCATCCGCATCCAGGCTCAGGACCCATTTATGGGATACAAAGGAAAGCGCCTTGTTCTTTTGTCCGACATAGCCGAGCCAGGGCTGATGCTCGAAGCGGGCGCCAAAGAGCCGCGCGATCTCCTCCGTGCCGTCGGTGCTGCCAGAGTCGAGGATGACGATTTCATCCGCCAGATCCGCGCAACTGCTCAGACAACGCGGGAGGTTGTCCTCTTCGTTGAGGGTGATGAGGCAGATGGAAATCTTCATCAGTGAGAATCAAACGCGAGGCAATCGTGAGAACCAGGCCTGTTGTGCTACCAAGCCCAGTCCGGATTCATTGAGCTGTTGCTCCACACCCCGAATATCGGAAATCAATTCCGAATGGGATGGCATTTCAGCGGTAAGCGCGGGTGGAAGTTCCATCGCGATCACCTTGGTTGCGTATCGCCAGGCAGCCACCCAGCGACGCAGCTCTTCGGATTGTTCGTTAGAAATCATGTCAAAAGTTTACCACAATGCGAATCGGTCAGTGGTTGATTCTGCTATGGTTTGCGCTTCTCCTTCGCGGCCATTTCCAGCACCGCCAGCGTCTCCTCGACGTTGCGTTCCAGGCTCAGTTCCTCCTTGGGCGGCATTTCCGCCTGACCGCGCTGGAGGATCCAGTAACGGATGGCTTCCACGATGGCTTCGGTGTCGCGCGGGTCGGCGATGACCGTGCCGTTCTTGCGCGGGGTGATGATCTCACTGGCCCCGTTCATGGCGCTAGTGATGACCGGCAGGTCGGACACAAGCGCCTCGGCGACGACGTTGGAAGCGGGTTCGTAGATCGGCAAAAAGAGGAGCAGATCGGCAGCCGCGTAGGCGTTTTCCACGTCGCTCATCGGCCCGGCGAAAATGGCTCCATCCGGCACGGCGAAAGGCGGGTTGCCTTTCCCGACGATGAGCAGCTTCACGCGCGGAGCCTTCAGCCGGTGAAACGCCCGCAGGACGAAACGCAACCCCTTGCGCTCCCAGCCCGAACCCACGAAGAGCAGGAGGGTGTCATCCGGCTTGATGCCGAAGCGTTCGCGGGTGGCGTTGCGCTGGCCGCGCCGGTAGCGGTTGAGGTCGATGCCATTGCGCACGAGGTGGATGCGGCTGGCGGGGAACTGGAAATGCTCCAGGATTTCGCGCTTCACCATCTCCGAGTTCACGATGATGTGCCGGGTATTGCCCGGATCAAACGTGCGCGCCTCCAGTAGCAGCATGTTTCGATGGAAGCCTCCAATGCCGACGAACGGCCGGCGCCACCAGGGCGCGAACTGCTGCCGGCGTTCCAGCCACACCCGGTGGACTCCGTCACCGGCCCGGTAAACGTCCTGATGATGCGTGCGTTCCAGGCTGAACGTCACATCGAAGGAATGCTTGGTCAGCTCTGCCGCCACGGCGTCGGCGAAACGCACCGGGCGCACGGCGCGGTCTCCGTTCACCGGGACCGCATGCAACTGTACGCCGTCGAGATGGCCCTCCCACGATTCGGCAAAGAGGTGCGGCTCGTGTCCACCCTTCACGAGCGCCTGCAGGAGCCGTTGCAAATACAACTCGGCCCCGCCGGTGGCGGAGAACTGTCGGCGGATCAGGGCGAGCTTCATTTCGGCGAACCCACGAAAACCAGGTCCAAGGCGAACAACGCCCGCACGCGGAAGGGCAGCCAGGGAAACACCGGAATTCCCGTGCTACCACCGCCGAGCAAGTGCCCGGACACCGGATGAATCTCGATCCCGCGGAAATGCGGCTCCAGTTCCCGCCGCAAAATCGAGTGCGAATACTGCCGGAGATGGGAGGGGTCGCTTTCGTATTGCCGGCCCATGAGGAAGCGCAGCCGGTTGCGGAAGCGGAAGGAATTGGGTACTGATCCGACCAGTTGCCCGTTGAGCTTGAGCACCCGGCGGATTTCTCCGAGCGCCTTCTGCGGAAAGCGCACGTGCTCCATCACCTCAGAGAACACCACTACATCGAATGATTTGTCCGGGAACGGCAGCGGTTCGTCATCCACATCCACCCAATGCCCTTTGCAGGCCAGCCGCTCCTCGAAAAGCTTGAGTGCCGCGCGGTCGATATCCACGCCGGTCACCTGGTTTCCCTCCAGGAAGTGCTGGGTCAGATTGCCGGCACGACACCCCACCTCCAGCACCTTCTTGCCCGTGCCCACGAGCTGCATGAACAACCGCTTCCGGTCCTCGCCGCCGTAGAGGTAATCATACTTGCCCCGGCTGTGGTGGGCCTCGTAAAACGCGGCCACCTGTTCCTTCTGCGTATTCGCCATGCGCGGATAATTCGCGAATCCTGCCCAAATTCAAGCCAAGCCGCCAAACAGCCCCGGCCGGAGCTGAATCCGACCGGGGCCGAGGGTGCCCAAATGATGTAATTGGTGGACCTTACTTCGTGACAATCCAGACGTTCTGGTAGAACACCGGGTTGCCGTGGCCCTGGAGCTGGATGGCGCCGCCGGTCGGGTCTTCCTTCTTGCCGCCGCCGGTGGGGCCGGCGATTTCCACCTTGTCGTGGATGACCACGCCGTTGTGCTTCACGGTGATGACGGCGTTCTTGTTCTTCTTGCCGTCGCCGTCGTACTTGGCGGCGGTGAAGTCGATGTCGTAGGTCTGCCACACGAGGGGCGGGAAGCACATGTTCACGTCGGGTTTGGTCTTGGAGTAGATGCCGCCGCATTCGTTGTTCTCGCCCTTGAGGCCGAAGCTGTCCAGCACCTGTACCTCATAGCGGTCCTGCATGTACACGCCGCTGTTCGCCCGGTCCTGGCCACGGCCGAGGGGCTTGAAGGGCAGCAGGAACTCGACGTGAAGCGTGTAGTTCTGAAAGTCCGCCTGCTTCGTCTTGCTGCCGGAGGCGAGGAGCTTGCGGCCGAGGTCGTCGAGATGGCCGCCCGCCCAGGCGTCGGCGTTCGAGCCGTCGAAGAGCACGATGGCACCGGCCGGGGCCTTCGCGCCGAGCGTGGGGCTGGAGCGATGGGCCCGCTTCAACGCGAACTTCGCGCCGCCACCTTCGCCGGTGAGGCTGTCCTTGGTGAGGGTGGCTTTCCAACCGTCCTTGTCGAAGGACACCTTGTCGCCGTCACGCTTGGCTTCGATTTCCGTTTTCGGGGATTTGTCCCAGCCTGCGCCGGG
The DNA here is from genome assembly GCA_009924135.1 of Pseudomonadota bacterium. Classification (GTDB taxonomy): domain Bacteria; phylum Verrucomicrobiota; class Verrucomicrobiia; order Limisphaerales; family SXTU01; genus SXTU01. The sequence continues at coordinate 24,520 of RFSE01000087.1, forward strand.
CAATCCGTCGTTGTGGAAGACGACGCGGAAGGTGTCGTTGCCGAGCGCAATCACCTGCGCGCCGAGCTTGTCGCCGGCGAATTCGCCCTGGAGATCATAATCCGGGCCGGCGGCGCGGGCTTCGGCCTCGGTCAGATACGTGGCGGGCTTGGGTTTGGCATCGGCGGCAAAGCCGAGCGAGGCCGCAGTGAGGAGTGCAGTAAGGAGGAACGGTAGTTTCATGTTGTTGGAGAAAAAAGAGCGCGGGCAGCATGCTGCCCG
>RFSE01000088.1 GCA_009924135.1 Pseudomonadota bacterium
CTGCGCTCGGCTCGCTACGCTCGCCTTCGCTCCGCCTCACCCCAAAGGGGTGAAGCTGGAGGGAAGAAAGACAAATTACAGAAGCAGGTTTACACCGGCCTGTCGAGCAGACCGCTTTGCTTGGGGAGCTGATCCGTCTGGCGAATTTGTGGGGTGGAGGTAGCTACGGAAATGGCTCGTGGAGCATCCGGGTGCCAGAAGAAGTGGAGGATTTGACTCCAGATGGACCTTTGGATGACGCAGTGGAAGGGTTCGTGTTTCGGCGTTTCGACGAAAATGCTCCCGTATATATCGAAGATCGAAACAGGCAACCTTTTCCAAATTTGACAATGCCGTTTGCTCCTTTTGAGGAACAAAAGCCCGCCAATGCTGGGCCGCCTGTTACCGTTGACGCGCTCAAAAGGCGTTATCAAGTTTTTGTTAGTTCCACCTACGAAGATTTGAAGGAGGAGCGGCAACACGTCATTCAGGCGCTCTTGGAAACCAAATGCATTCCGTTGGGGATGGAGCTGTTTCCTGCGGCCAGCGTCGAACAATGGCAGTTGATCAAGCGGGTGATCGACGAATGCGATTACTACTTGGTAGTCGTGGCAGGGCGCTACGGTAGCTTGAGTGAGACAGGCATCGGCTTCACCGAGATGGAATTCGATTACGCCATGCGTATTGGCAAGCCTGTCATTGGCTTCTACCACAAATCTCCTGATACTTTGCCTGGGTCGAAACTTGAGAAGACTGACGCAGGGCGTGAAAGGTTGAGGAAATTTGCAGAAAGGGTGAGGAGCAAACTTTGTCGCCCGTGGGCTTCAGCGGCAGAACTAGGCTCGGCTGTAAAATCGGCGATACTAAGCGAGCTGGAATTTAATCCGAAGCCGGGATGGATTCGAGCTGACGCTGTTCCCAGTTCGGATGCAGTGGAGAAACTGAAACAAAAGGTTGCGGATTTGGAAGAGAAGCTAAAGAAGCAGAAGGATTCAGGGCGCCTCCAGTTTGCAGGTGGCGCAGAGAAGCTCCGGGTCGTGGTCGTCGTCAGTCATGATTTCAGAAAAATGCGGTCCGGTTTGAGCTTTCCCCAAAAGTCCTTCGAAAGGGCTATCGAAATGACTTGGGATTCAATTATTCTTATCTGGCGTGATGACCTTGAGCGTGGCGTTAATCTATCGCGATTAACAGAATCTCTGCGCGAACATCTTCGGGGGAGCGTTCAATCGATAATCTGCGAAGTTCTGGGAGGAAGCGATGTCGAGCATGACTACGACATCGAACACGAATGCATGGACCGGATTTTGCAGACTTTTTTAGCGAGGAGGCTAGTGAAACGAATCGGAAGCTACTCAGGTGCCTCGGGTTGGACCTTTACGCCAAAGGGGATGCATTACGTAGCAGAGCTTCAAGCGATTCGCAGTTCAACTTGACGAAGCAGCATCTGCTACTTCCCCACCGCTGCCGTCTTCTGCGGCTCGGCGGTCGGAGGCTTGGGCGGCTCGAAAGTGATGATGCTGGTGCCGGTGGTGCCGTTCCAGACGCGGAGGATGCCGTCCTGGCCGCCGGCGATGACAATCTTGCCATCGGGAGTGGCCGCACCGGCGTACATGAAGTCAGTCGCGCCGCTGAAGGTGCGGGCGTCGCCACCGCCTTCGTTGATGAGGCGGACTTTGCCGTCGCCGCCGGTGGCGAGGAACTGGTCGCCCACGCCGACGTGGCTGATCGAAGTAGCTTCCTTGCTGAAACCCTGCACGGTGCGGACGATTTCGCCAGTGACGAGGCTCCAAACCTTCACCGCGTTGTCGGCCCCCGCGCTGGCGATGATGCGGCCGTCGCGCTTGAGGGTGACGCCGAGCACCTGATGCGTGTGGCCCTCGAAGGATTTAACGAGCTTGGTGTCGGCCACGGTCCAGCACTTCACGAAGCGGTCGGCCGCGCCGCTGACGAGGAGCTTGCCGTCACCGGAGAAGTCCACGCTCTGGACGGTGTCGCTGTGGGCGTTCTTGAACTCCTTCACGAGGGCACCGGTGGTGGCGTCCCAAAGCTTCAACTCGCCGCTGCGGGAAGGCTCGCCGCTGCCGGAGGCGATGGTCTTGCCGTCCGGGCTGAAGGCGAGGGTGTTCACGCGGCCCGTGATCGGCGAAGCGCCGGTGGCGGTGCCGATCGTGCGCACCAGCTTCCACTCGGGTTGTGCGTCCCAGACGATGGTCTTGCTGTCGCTGCCGGCGGAAACGGCGGTGTTGCCTGCAAAGGCCACGGCCTTCACCGCGCCGGTGTGCCCCTTGTAATTCTCCACGCCACTGCCATCGGCCGTGCTCCATGTGCGGACCATGCCGTCCTCGCCCGCTGTGACGAGAAGCTTTCCATCGGGGGAGTAGGCCAGGGCGCGGATGAGCTTCTCATCGGCGGTCTGGGCCTTCTTCGCGTCGGCGGCAACGGTCTCGGCCTTCTTTTGTGCGGTCTCGGCATCGGCGAGCGCCGTCTTGGTCTTGGCAATGTCGTCCACGGCGCGCTTGGCATCCACGGCGGCGCGCTTGGCGGCGTCCTCGGCGTCGGTGTACTTGCGGACCTCGGCGGTCGCCTCGGTGAACTTCTTGTTATCGGCGGTGAACTTGTCGGTGGCTTCTTTAAGTTTGATGTTCAGTTCGGCGAGCGTCTTCTCGGCGGCGGCTTTCGCATCGGCGGCGGCCTTGGCCTTGTCGGCGGCTTCCTTGGACGCCTTTTCAGCGGCGGGTTTGCCGGCGGCATCGGCCTTGGCCAGGGCGTCAGCGGCAGTCTTCGCAGCGGCGTCGGCTGCTTCAGCGGCCTTGTCGGCGGCGTCCTTGGCATCGGCGGCCTTTTTCTGCGGAGCTTCCGCTTCCATCTTGGCCTTTTCAGAGGCGTTCTTGGCGGTGGTGGCCTCGGCGAGCTTCTTCTGGTTCTCGGGGTGGGTCTTTTCGAGCTTCACGCGCTCTTCTTCGGCCTTCTTGGCAGCTTCGTCCGCCTTCTTCTGTTCGTCCTCGGCCTTCTTTTGAGCGGCCTTCTGGAAGGTGACCTCGTTGTTGGCAAAAGTCAGGTCACGGCCCAGCGCGGCCACGCGGTCGTTCACGTAACGGTCGCCCCGCACGTCGCTGCCGATGGCCTTGCCGTCGGCGGCATTCCAGAGTTTTGCGGCGGTGTTCGTGAGACCGAGGCTGGCGAAGGTTTTGCCATCCGGGCTGACGGCGAGCGCAACTGTGGGAGCGCTACCGGACGCAGTGCGGACGGCGCTGCCTTTGTCGGCGTCGAACACGCGCACGATCCCGTCGGGACCGCTGGCGAGGAGCTGGGCGGGCGGGAGCGTGGCGAGAACGGTGATGGCGGCCTGGGAGGCGATCGCTGCGCCCGGCTCGACCTTGCCACCGGCGGCCTCGGGGAGCTTCCAAGTCAAAATGCTTTTGTCGCCGTGTGCGGTGGCAATGCGTTTGCCGTCGGGGAGAATGGCGACCGAGACTACATCATTGGTCGCGGTGACTTCCGCGAAGAGGGAGCCGTCGGCGACGGTCCAGACGCGGGCGGTCTTGTCCGCGCCGGAAACGAGGCGGGCCGAGTTCGTGGAGAACGCGACCGACTTCACCGGGCTGGTGTGGCCCGAGAGGGTCTTGCCGGGGGTGAAAGCGGGCAGGCTCCAGAGCTTGATGTCATTGCCGGTGACGGAGGCCAGCCACTTGCCGTCCGGGCTGGTGGCGAGGATTTCCGCCGCACCGGGGAGCGCCTGCTTCTGGATGTTGGTCGGACGCTGCCAGAACTTGATCTCGCGGTAGCTGCCGGAGGCGAGGGTGTTGCCATCCGGGCTGAAGGCGAGCGCGTAGGTCATGTCGCGATGCGCGACGCCGGGGCGGGCGTAGGTCTTGTCAGCGAGCAGGGATGGGTCCGTGAGGCGGCCGATGGCAGTGACGGTGGGCAAATGGAAGAGATGAATCTGGTTCGCCCGTCCCGCTGCGGCGAACTGGCCGTCGTCGGTGAGGGCGACCGCGTAAATGGGATTCAAGCCCTCGGGCAGCGGTTGCCAGGCGATGGGGACGTTTTCGCGGACTTGGCCCGTTGCGCCTTCCTCGATCCACTGTTTGAGCAGGGCGAGTTCGTCCGGGTTGCAGTCCTTGGCTCCGGCCTTGTTGCCGGCGGGCGGCATGTGCGGCTTGCTGGAGTGCACTGACACCCGGAACAGGGAGCTGCTCTCGGGCTTCTTCGGATCGACGATTTTGCCGGTGTCGCCGCCCTTGGCGATGGTCTGGGGCGTCTCGAGGTTCACGCCGTCTTCGCCCTTTTGGGAGTTGTGACAGGCGAGGCAGTTGCGGCGAAGGATGGGGAGAATCTGCTTCTCAAAGTCGACCTTCTTGGACTGGCGGTTCTTCGAGACGGGGAGCGGGCCGCCTTTCTTGGCGTCTTCCTTGGGGGCATCGGCAGCGAAGCCGAGGAGCGGAGCGACGAGGAGTCCGGCGGTCAGAAGCGCAAGTGCGCGAGATGATTGAAAACGGTGCATATTAAACTGGTTGCAAAGGGCAGACGCGAGGCCCCCGAAGCGTGTTCAGGGAGATTGTGGCGCAGGGTGAAAGTTGAGCAAATAAGGAGGGGTGGACGGCGGCGCAGAGCATGGCACGGATACCGGCCGAAGGCCGGACGGTGAGGCGTTGGGACCGGCGCAAGCCAGGGGTCCGACCTACTTCAACACGCTCAGGATCGACGCCCCGACCTGCTGACCGAGGAACTCGTACCCGGCAGCGTTGAAGTGCACGTCGTTCGGGTTTTGCAGCTTCGCAAGCTGCGGCGTGATGGCGGTGAAGAGATCGTCCACGGCCACGTTGTGCTGCTTCATCACGGTGGCGGCTGCCTGGTTGCGTTCGATGATCGACGCGGCAGTTTGTTTCTTCGCGGCGTCATCCGGGATCGGGGTGGTGGTGGCCCAGATGACTTTCGCGCCGGTCTTCTGCATCCGCGCGACCAACTGCTCCAGCCGCTGGGTGTAATCGGCCAGCGGCGTGGCGCGGTCGTGGATGCCGAAATTGAAATGGATGACGTCCCACTTGCCGTCGCCGAGCCAGACTTCGATTTTCTTGAGCCCGTTGGCCGTGGGACCGCAGTTCTCCGGCGCGCGATGGACGTTCGCCTTGCCGGCCAGGGACTGCCGGACCGCCTGGGTGTAACCGCGCGAGACGGAATCGCCGATGAGCAGGACGCGCGGGAGCTTGGGATCGTCGGCGACGAAGTCCCAGGCGTTCGATTTGCCGGCCACTTTTTCGCGTTTGTGAATCGGCAGGTAGAAGCTGCCGAGGTTCTGCCGTAACACGCGTTCCCACGCCTGCTGCTCCGGCGGGAGCTTGGCCACGACGGCCGCGTAATCAGCATCGAGCTTCTGGTCGGCCTCGGCCTTCTTGGCGGCGGATTCCTTGGCGTTGGTCGGCTCGGTTTTGGCCGGCGGGGCAGGGGGGTGCTGGGCCAGGACGGTGTGATTGGAGGCAGCGAGTAGAAGGGCGCTTAACGCAGATTTCATGGGTTGGATTTTAGCTGCTGCTCCAGCCACGGCGATACTTTCTCCGCCCAGCGGGCAGCGTGCTCACGCAGCCCGGGACCACTGAAGTGAACGCCCTTGCCACCGTTCTCGCGCAACTCGCTCTTGAGCGCGTCGCTGTCCGGGCCTTCCAGCGCGACATGGTCCTGCCACAACGAAGCCTGCGCGGCGCGGATGTCCGGCGAGGCCTCGTCGCCCGGCACGTGGTAGCTCACCTGCGCGACAAACCACGGGGCCTGCCACCCAATCGCATTGCGCGATTCGCGGATGAGCTGTTCGAGATACTCCCGGTAGAGCTTGCCCGCGAGGGTGCGGGAGGTGTCCCGCTGGTTCGCGTCGCTCTCGCCCTGATGCCAGAGCACGGCGCGGAAGCCACGCGGCCCAAGCACCTTCGTGCGCGCGGTGAACATCTCGAACGCCTGCCCCTTGCTCTCCCATTCGCCGCTCGGCAACCGTTGCACGCGGCGTTCAATCGTCGGCGGGTTGGGGAACCGTGCGCCCAAGGGGAGCCACTCGCGCACGCTCGTCGCGCCGATGCCACACGGGACGAAACCCACGGGCACGCCGAACCGCTGCGTCAAGGCATCGCCGAGCGGAGCCATAAAACTTCCGCCGCCGCCGCTCGCTCCGGGCTGCGGATCGTTCGCCAGCCGCCAGGCTTTCCCATCGAACGAGGCCACGCGTCCGGTTTTGGTGGTCTGCTTTTCGCTCCCGTGATTGGCGGAGTTCGACTGTCCCGCGACGACAAAGACCTCGCCCACTCCCACATGCTCGACGGTCGCTTCGCCCACGGTTTGTCCCCCCGCTGTCGCCCGCACCACGACGCGATACCAGCCGCCCGCAGAGACCTCGAGCTGTGCGGTGAAGGTGTTGCCGGTGAACACGGCCGCGAGCCTGCGCCAATCACCCGGTTTGCCGTCCGTGCTGATGCGGGCTTCGAGGACCGTGTCGGCGGACTTGGTAATCTGGCCGGCGATAGCAATGGTGCCCTTTGCTTGCGTCGTGCGTTGCACAACTTGGAATTCCAGCGGCGAAGTCAGGGAAAGGTCAACGGCGTGGGCGGGCAAGGTCGCGGTCGCAACCGTCAGCCACAACGTGAGCAGGGCAAGGCTGGTTTTCACTGGTCGGCTCCTTTCTTGGCGGCGTTCTCTTTTCGCTCCGCCTTGGCCTTTTTGGCCGGTGGGGTCCAATCGGCGGGCTTGGGATTTGCCACCTTGAGCACGTTCGTGTCGCCACTGCGGCGCATCTCCTTTTCGAGCAGTGCGGTGAGTTCGGCAATCTTCGCCGCGTGCGCCGGCTGGTTGGCAAGGTTGGTGACTTCATGGGGGTCATTTTGGAGGTCGAAGAGCTGCGTTTTGTCCACCTGCGGGTAACGGATGAGCTTCCAGCGATCATCGCGAATGGCGCGCTGCACCTGGCGGTAGGCGAACAGCATGTGGGGCCGCGCGGGCTTGGCGGGGTCGCTGAAGGTGCCGCTGAAATCGAAGCCATCAGTCTGGTTGGGCGTGGGCACTCCGCAGAGTTTGCCGAGCGTCGGCAGCACGTCGAACAGGTAACACATGGCGTCCGTGCGCCGGTCGGCGGCAATGCCGGGACCGCTGATGATCAGCGGCACGCGGACGGAGTCGTACTCATAGACGTTTTGCTTCCCAATGAGCCCATGGCTGCCCCGCGCCACGCCGCTGTCGGCGGCGAAAATCACGATGGTGTTCTTCGCATAGGGCGACGCTTCGAGTGCATCCAGCACCCGGCCGATCTGCGAGTCGAGATACGAAATGTAACGGTAGTATTCCGCGATCAGCTCGCGTACCGCGTCGGGCTTGCGCGGCCATGGCAGCAGGAGTTCATCGCGCACGACCATCTCGCCGTTATCCCAGGGATGCTGCGGGAGAAAGCTCGGCGGGAGCGGGATTTTCGCGGGGTCGTAATTGATCGGAAAGCCATCCAGAACGACGTGCGGATCGTGAGGCGCGTCGAACGGGACGTAAGCAAAAAACGGCCCATCCTTGTGCTCCTTCAGAAATCGGATGGCTTCATCGGCAAAGACCTCGCACGCATGCTTCGGTGCGAGCTTGGCCTCGCCGACTTTGCCATCCGTTACATCGCGCAGTTTCGCCTGCATGGGGTTGGTCATGCCGCCGGTGAACATCGAGCGGGCGATCTTGAAGCTGCGCCCGAGCGAGGCGTCGCCGTTGTGCCATTTGCCGCTGACGAAGGTGGTGTAGCCGGCCTTGCCAAACGCTTCCGGCCACGTCGCATCACGCATGAGCTTCTCGTCGATGTGGAAGAGGTTGCGGCCCGAGAGCAGCATCGCGCGTGACGGCACGCAGGTTGCCCCCTGCATCCCGCCCTGCATGTAAGCGCGGTTGAAGGCCAGGCCGCGCCGCACCAGCCGGTCGAGATTCGGCGTCTGGATGACCGGATTCCCCAGCGCGGCGATGGTGTCCGCGCGCTGATCATCGGCGAACATGAAGAGGATGTTGGGCCGGGCTGGCTCGGCGGTGTGCAGTGGGGCCAGCGACGTGACCAGAAACGCGGTGAGGGTGAGGATGTGATGCTTCACGAGATTATTTTCTGAGCTGTTTGAGTTCCGCCATCGCCTCGGCCAGGCCCTTGCCGATGCCGCCGAGGATCTTCGCCGAGCCGAGATAGTGGAACTCGAAGTTGGAAATGCCTTTCTCCAGCACCTGCCGTTCGCGCTCGGTGAGGCCTGCGGCCAGCATTTTTTGCAACAGGGTCTTTTCCTCGGCGGGCTTCATCTTGCCCTCGGTCGCGAGCTTTTTGGCCTGCTGCCGGACTTGCGTCTCCTTCGCCCTCGCGACGGTCAGTTCCTGATCCCAATACTTCTCCGTCAGAACGGCGGCGACATTGCCTTTGAACTCCGGCATTTGCGCCGGGGCAGCCATGGCGGCGCGGAAGTTTTCGTGCGTGGATTTGTAGCGCAGTTGATCGGGGCCATACAGGGCGGTGGGGCCGCCGACGCCGAGCACACCGATGACAAAGGGCAGCTTGGGCGCGTTCAAGTCCTTCCGCACGTCGCGGATGAAATGTGCCATCGCGGTGTTGTAGGCATCATAACCGCCGGGCTTGTCGCGACTGGGATAGGTGTTGGAATCCACCATGTCATTCCAGCCTTGGAACCAGGCGAAGCCGGCCAGTTCATAACCTTGGGCGGCATCGTAGTCGGGCACCACGCGCTTGAGGTCCGCGAGCACCTTTTTCACGTGCTCGATCATGAGGCGGTAGTAAACGCCGGTTTCCTTTTCCTTCGCGGCTTTCATGGCGGCGAGATCCTTGCCCTGCTTTTGGAACCCGGCAATTTGGGTCTCGTTGAACACATACGGTCCGGCGCTCGGCGGGCGGAAATCGGTGTTCAGGCTCTTGCCACCCCAGGCGGTCTTGATGAGCAGGATCGGCGCGTCCGTGGATTTCTCCATGTAGATGCCGAACGTGAACTCTGGTCCGATTTTAGGCCCGCCTTGGCTCGCGCCAAAGCCGGCCGTGAGTTTTCCGGTCCGTTCCTCATCGGCGGTGCCCAGCGAAGAAATCCAAACGCGCTGGCAGACCTTGGGCGAGCCGTCGGCATTCTGCATTTCTGCCAGCATCGGCTTGGTGGCCGGGTCCATGCCGATGTGCTCGAAGGTGGTGACTTTGGCGTGTCCCTGCATGTTGGACTGTCCGGCGAGGATGAAGACTTGCAACGGCTTGGCCGCAGCGGCGTGGGTCGCAACGAGCAGCCAGGCGAAGAGGACGTGTTTCATGGTCAGAGGTTAGCCAAGGGGGTTTTAATATCCGATATTTTTCAGGGCCGCTTCGCCCAGTCGCTCCCGCAACTGTGCCAGGTAGAGGCTGGCAGGCGTCACCGGGTGGTTGAGGGACAACAGCGATTCCTGGGTGAAGGTTTTGTGGGGTTCGCCGGTGCAGCCGATGGCGAGGTTCTGCGCGCCGGGTGGCATCTGGATTTGCAGATGCTTCACGGTGCAATTCCACGCGATGCCCCAGCCGATGGCCCAGCCGTGACCGGAGCCGGAGGTGTGCCGGTTGATGAGGTCAATGCGTCCGTCGGGGATGGTGCACGAGTCGATGAGCAATCCCGTGGACCAATGCATGTGGGGCTGGATGCTGCCCGTGCCTTCGAAGGTACAGTTGAGCACCACGTTCAACATCGCGGCGGAGTTCAGCGTGGCGACATAAAAGCCGCCCAGTCCGTGCGAGGTGCAACGGTCCACGAGAATCTGCGATCCCCGGAGGGAAATGTCCGCCGGATAGCCCGCGCCCTTCTCGACCGTCGAGTTGTGATACGAGTGCGCGCCCGTGATGGTGATGCGCCGACAGCCGCCCCAGACTTGGATGTTGTTGAGCGTCTCGCGCATGACGATGTCGCGGACCCAGCAATCCTCGCCATCGCCCTTGAGCGCTACGGCGATGTATTTGCCCGCCGTCAGCGTGCCTTTGTGCGGGGGCGAAACAATTTGCAGCGCTTCAATGCCGCACTGGCTCAGGCGTTTGGCCAAGGGCGTCTTGATTACCACCGCCGGTTGCTGGTCGAGAAATTGTGCGTCGATGGTGTCGGTGAGCGGCACGTCGAGCGTGAGGCGGTTGCCGTCAATCGACCGGATGCGGCGGTGAATGGTGAGGGCCGATTCATCCTTCATCCACGTCTGCGGTTTGCCGCCGCGCACGAGGGTGTCCATGCCCATGAAGTGAATCCACTTGGCCGTGCGCGCCCACCGGATGCGAATGGCATCGCCAGCCGCCAATCCCTTTGCGTCCTTCACCGAAATGCTCAGCGCACCCGCCGGCACATACGCATCGGTAATGGCCACTGTGTTGCCTGGTGTCTCCTTCGGATAAGATAGGTCCGGCCCCTCGATTGTCAGTGCGGTATGCGGTTCGCCCGACAGCTCGATCAACGTCCCATCCTTGCCGGAGCCCGACCCGCGCAAGACAATGCCGTCCTGCGCAAGAGTGATCGGTTTCGAGCAATGGAACGTCCCCGGCTTCAACAACACGGCTCCGCGAAAGCCCTGCACCAACGGCAACGCCGCGACTTCACTGATCGCTGCCTGTATCGCCGCCGAGTCGTCACCACCCGACGGCGCAACTTCTTTCCTCACCGGCAGTACGGGCAGGGCCACGCCGCCACCCATGTAGCCCGCGTGCGAGAAATCCATGATGCGATCGCCCTTGGGTGTGGTCTTGTATTCCAGCGTTCCCGCCGGATTCAAAGCAACCCACTGGCGGTCGAGTACGGCAGTGGCGGTATCGGCCGCAGGATGCGCGGCGATTGGGACCAACAACCAGGCGATGAGGCAGGTGAGCCGGCAATGCATGAGCGTAAACGTAAACTTTAAACCGACAAAACCAGGCCGAGACAGATTGGTCGGTTGGCTTAGACCCGGACGTGGCGACGCAGCAATAAGTTTCACCTATCCGTAACCGGGCAAACAAGGTTAGCGGACGTGTAACTCACGGCGCGGCGATCCACTCGAGGTTGAACCGGGCGGCCTGGATGTCCTGCTTGCATTCGTAGAGGCACACGACCGTGCCGTCAGGCAGGACGGCGAGGTCGGAGTAGGCGCTGCTGCCGGGTTCGAGGGTCTTGTTGATGGGCCAGGTTTTGCCGTCGTCGCGGCTGAGTTTGATGGAGAGGTTTTCGCGTTTGCCCCGGCTGCCGGGCGTTTCCTTGCCGTCCTTGCCCAGCCCGACGCGATGTGGGTTGGAGAAGATCAGCGTCCCCGGTTGCGCGGGGTGGGCGACGATGCTGGCCATGCACACGGGCTCCCAGAGCTGCTCGTGAAAGGCCGGCTGGCTCCAAGCCGTGGCTCCGTCGGCGCTGGTGGTGATGATCTTGCGGTTTGGCTTGGACCCGCTGCGGGTGACCAGCATCACGCGGCCGTCGGACAACTCCGCAAGCATGGTTTCATTGGGATTGCCGAAGCCGTCCTTGTTCGGGACCGCGAGTTCACCGGCTTGCCAGGTCTTGCCGTGGTCATCGCTGTAGATCAAGGCGGCGGCCGAGGGGGAATGATCGCCGGTTTTGCCGTACGCGAGCCAGATGGGCACGACAAGCCGGCCGCTTTTGATTTGGATGCCGTGGCCTGGCCCGGTGGCGATGACCTTCCAGTCGTAATACTTACGGAACGGCTCAAACGTGGCCGTGATGTCCACCGGCTTGCTCCAGGTCAGGCCGTCATCGGTGCTGCGCATGGCGAAACAGCGGGCGTAGTTGATGCAGTAGAGGAACTCGATGGCCCCGGTAATGCGGTCCACGATGGCCACGGGATTGTTCACCGTCTGCTCGTGCGCGCCGTCGGCCTTCTTGTGGGGATTGCCCTCGAGGCGTTCGCCGAGATGGGCGATTTGCTTGGCCGGCAGCCAGGTCCGGCCGCCATCGGTGGAGCGGCGCAGATGCACCTCGATCTCGCCCCAGTCCGAGCTGCCAGTCTTCCGCGCCTCGGAATACGCGAGCACCGTGCCGGCCTTGGTGACCACGATGCCGGGAATGCGATAGCGGCTGACGCCGTTCATGCCGACGGTGAACACGTCGGACTTTTCGAGCAATGGCTGGGCGGCCGGGAGCATCGCCAGGGATGTGAGAAGGACGGTAACAAAGATGGCAAATGGGTGTTTCATAGGACGGCTGAATTCTCCGGCGCATTGCCGCCTGGTATCAAGCCGCAATCGTGCCCTCCGGCCGTCCTGGGTGACATGCCCGAGGGGTGCTGGTCGTCGATTAGACCTGCCGGGTGGCAGTGATCACGCTGCCAATCCGCGAATCAAGGGCCGCCGGAGCAAAAGTAACCGAAGACAGCTTGGCAGGGCAGCCGCACCATCGAACGCGGTGGTGCTGGAAGCGGGGGCGCCTACACTTGGGATCGTGCGGGGGCGCAAGTTACGGTGTTATCGTGCAGAGTTAGTGGGCGGGGGTTCAGGAGTGGCGGCCAATTCCAACTTCGCCTCGGCGTCCCCTTGGGCGACGGCTTTCGCAAGCCATTCGCGCGCTTTGCCAAGATCGCGGAACGGTGACCCATATGCGTCGCGAAGCATCGTGCCAAAGATGCGCTGCGCCGCTGGGAGTCCTTGATTGGCGGCCTTTTCACACCATTTCCGAGCCTCGGCCTCGTCTTGCTGGGTGCCTTTGCCGTACATGTAGGCTTTGGCGAGATCCAGCTGGGCTTGGGGATCGCCCTTGGCGGCCTTTGCTTTGAGGGCTTTGAATTCCGAGTTGCCGCAGCCAGCAGCCAGTAACAGGCCAATTACGAGGGGCAGACAGCCTCGGAGCAGGATCAGCGTTCTGAAGTTCATGGCATGGAATGGGTTGCTCAACGCCACCAGTGGAGCTGGAAACTTTAGTATTGACAAGCTTTCTGGGGTGAGGAGATTCACCTGCGATGAAACCATCCTCTGCCGTTCCCCAGCAGCGTTCAGGGTTTACGCTCATCGAATTGCTCGTGGTAATCGCCATTATTGCGATTCTGGCCGGAATGCTGTTGCCGGCACTGGCCAAGGCCAAACAGCAGTCGGGCGGCGTGGTGTGCATGAACAACGAGAAGCAGGTCTCCCTTTCCCTCCGCTTCTATTCGGAAGATCGGGGGAGGTTTCCAGAGAATTGGGTTGGGCAGACCTTGCCGGGGATCACAGGCATGCAAACCCAGACCAATCCGGATATGCCGGGCTATCAATTCTGGCAGGACCCCAACGGGGCCGGCGTCGCGCCAGGCAACGGGATTTACCAACTCACCTCATGGATGGACATCTTGGCGAGCAATGGCCTGTCAAACCCAAACCTGTTCCGCTGTGCACTCGTCCCCAAAGCGAACACGACAGGACTGCCCAGCAATGGAGACTGGCCGCACTTCGGCTACAGTGCGTGGATCGGCGGCCGAAGGCTGCCCGGACTGCAGCCAGCCAGGTCGTTGTCGGAGGGTGGTTTCAACCCGCAGAATACTATCATGGTCGCCGATTTTTACATGATGTGGGCCGACTACATGAATGGCGACGATTGGTACAGTCAAGGTGGCGATCCCAGCCGGTCGGCAGCGAGCGCGCTCCGAATATTCCGCCATAAAAACCGCTCGCAAGTGGCGTTTGGTGACGGGCGGGTGGATTTCGTGGATCGAACTGACACCAACTACTGGCAGAATGCTGCCGCAGGGTTTACGCAGGGGAGCTCGCTCCGTTGGAACCCTCAAACCGTCAGCGCAAACTGAGCCCGGATCAAACCCTCCCACCAGCCACTTTTACAAGGGGGGAAGCAGTTTCTTGAAGTCCTACGCCGACAGACCGGCGTGGGCGGCTCAGGCCCGCTCCATGTACTTGCCCGTGCGGGTGTCCACCTTGATCTTCTCGCCGGGCTTGATGAAGAGGGGGACTTGGATCGCGACGCCAGTTTCGAGCGTGGCGGGCTTTTGCATGTTGTTGGCGCTGTCGCCGCGGATGCCTTCCGGCGCATCGGCCACCGTGAGAATCACGCTGGAGGGAAGTTCGACGGAGACGGCTTTGTCCTCGACGAAGATCATGGTCACGCCGCCATTCTCGACGAGGTAGTTTTTGCAATCACCGACGAGTTCGGCCGGAAGGGTGACGGTCTCGTAGTTTTCCGGATTGGTGAAGACGTAGTCCTCGCCGTCCTTGTAGCTGAACTCCATCTTGGTGGTCATCATCGGGACGACCTCGATTTTTTCACCCGAGGCGAACCGCAGTTCGGAGGTCTTGCCCGTCTTGATGCTGCGCATGCCGACTTGGACGAACGCCCGGAGGTTGCCTGGAGTGCGGTGGGTAACATCGGTCACGACGACCACTTCGCTGCCCTGGCGGATGGCCATGCCTTTGCGGATTTCAGTAACGTTTGCCATAAAATATCTAAATGCTGACGCTGTCCCGCCCGGCGCTAAAGGCAAAGCGGAAGCGGAAAGCTAGCCAAGAGAGGTTTCATTGCAAGCCTGGATTTGCCGCCCAACGATTGAGGGCTTCCGATTTTTTCTCGCCCGCTTCCGGTGCGTCCGCCAATGTCCCGGCCCGGCACATGATCATCCACCAGTTGATTTACGGCTTTCTGAAGGCGAAGGGCGGCAGCCCGGAGTTCTACCAACTCCAGGCGCGCGATGCCATCGCCTGGATGCGCCGGCAGGGCGTGCAGTTCACCCCGACGACAACGGTGCTGGATCTCGGCTGCGGCTACGGTGACGTGGGTGGTGAGGTAGCCAAGACAGGCGCGCAGGTCACGTTGTCCGATGACGACAGCTACGTGCTGCCGGAGAATGCGCATCTGAAGTTCCGCAAGTTCAACATCGACCGCGATGACTTCTCCACGCTCGGGCAGTACGACCTGGTCATCTGTTCCAACGTCCTGGAACACCTGCCCCGGCCCGACCGCCTGCTCGCCGCTCTGCCGTTGCTCATCAAGCCGGGCGGGCGTTGCTACCTGAGCTGGACGAACTGGCTCTCGCCGTGGGGCGGCCATGAGTTTTCACCGTTTCACTACCTCGGGGTGGACCGGGGCGTGCGGGTGTGGGAACGCGTCACCGGCAAGCAGCGGATGCACACGCCGGGACAAAACTTGTTCTACACGTCCATCGGTCAGACACTCGGGACGCTGCGCGCGAACCCTGCGTTGCGCATCGAACGGCTCGCGCCGCGTTACTACCCGGAGTTCGCCTTCTTGCTGCATTTGCCGATCCTCCGCGAGTTTCTGACCTGGAACTGTGCGATGCTCATTGCGCCGAAGGAAAAGGGGTCCCGCTGAATCCGCCCGCTTGCATCGGAGTCCTAAAGCGTCTTAATTGAAAGTGCCGTGACCAGCGGAAACGAATCGTCAGCGCCAACCGACGGGGAATGCCCGAAGGCGGAACTGTGCCCGCTCGACTCGGTGCGTCCCGGCGTGTCCGTCCGCATCAAGCAGCTCAACGGGTCAGCGGAAGTGACCAACCGGTTGCGCGAGCTGGGTTTCTGCGAGGAGCAGCGCATCAAGCTCCTCTTGAAGCACACGAACATCATCTGCCAGGTCTGCAACGCCCGGCTTGGCATCAGTTCGCAACTCGCCAAAACCATCATGGTCGAGCAAATCCCAGCGCCTGGCTCCGGGCCCAAGCCGACCTGACCGGGCGCATGCCAGCGTAAACAAATCGCAAGCCACCGCAAGCCGTCCTTACCCTGTCCGCCTAACCTCAACCCCTGCCCGCGCCATGCCGGACGCACAAACACAACCGCTTACGTCACTCGCCCTTGGTACCACCGCCAAGGTCGCGGCCATCAACGTACCGCCGGCCGACAAGTCCCGGCTCATGGAAATGGGCCTGCTGGTCGGGACGCAGGTCGAATTGGTCCGCTTCGCTCCGCTGGGCAATCCCGTGGAGATCAAGGTGCGGGGATATAACCTCACGCTGCGCAAGCACGAGGCGGAGCTGATTTTGGTGAAGCCCAAGTGAGCGCATCTCATTTCAACGCCAAGACGCAAGAGCGCAAGGACGCAGGGATTGTCCACTTCGCGATGTTTGCCGTCCAATTCCTGTCCTTGCGGCTTTGCGTCCTTGCGCTTTTGCGTTAAATCCGATGGCCGATTCCACTCAATGCTACGTCGCTCTCACGGGCAACCCGAACTGCGGGAAGACCACGCTCTTCAACGCCTTGACCGGTTTGCGGGCGAAGGTCGGCAACTACGCCGGGGTCACCGTTGAACGAAAGGAAGGCGCGCTCAAGGGGGCCGAGGGCATCACGATCATCGACCTGCCCGGCACTTACAGCCTGAGCCCCAAGTCGCTTGACGAGGAGGTCTCGCGGGACATCCTGTTCCACCGGCTTGGCGATGTGCCGGCCCCCTCGCTCGTCGTGGTGGTCGTGGATGCGTCGAACCTGGAGCGCAACCTCTACTACGCCACCCAGGTCATCGAACTGGGCTATCCGACGATTTTGGCGTTGAACATGACGGATGTGGCCGAGGCGAACGGCCATCATGTGGACGCGGCGGCGCTGGCCAGGGAACTCGGGGTGCCCGTCCTGCCGCTCATTGCGAGTGAAGGCGAAGGGGTAGGGGAGTTGACGAGACAGCTGGTGGCCAAAATTGGAAGCAGCCGACGTGAGGAGGCTCCATCTTCCAAATCCCAAATCCCAAATCCCAAATCCGAATTGAAGCCGAGCCTCCCGGCAGCGGCTGCTGCCGGGAAGTTGTTCGGAGCGTTGCCGGCTGCCTTCGGCGCGGAAGTCAGCAAGGTCGCGGAAGCGTTGGTGAAGAGCTTTCCTCAACGACAGACCTCGCCGCACGCGGAAGCGCTCCTGCTTTTGTCGGATGAGAAAGCCCTCGCGAGCAATACGGCGCATTATCCGGCTGAACTTTCGGCGGCGGTGACGGCGGCCCGCACGCGGCTCGAAGCGGCGGGCGTGGACTGGCGTACGGTGACCATTGAGGCCCGCTACGGACGGATCGCGGACATCATCGCCGCTGCGGTTACCGAGGAGACCATTTCGCACGAGACCATGAGCGACAAGCTGGACCAGGTGTTCACGCACCGCGTCTGGGGCATTGCGATTTTTGTCGGGCTGATGTGGTTGATGTTCCAGACCATCTTCACATTCGCGAAGCTGCCGATGGATTTCCTGTCAAACGTCGTGGATGGCTTCGGCGGCTGGGTCAGGGGACTCATGGCTCCCGGTGATCTCAATGACTTGCTGGTGAACGGCGTCATCAAGGGCGTCGGCGCGGTCGTGGTTTTCCTGCCCCAGATTTTGCTGCTGTTCTTCTTCATCAGCCTGCTGGAGGACACCGGTTACATGGCGCGGGCGGCGTTCCTGATGGACCGCCTCATGTCGCGCGTGGGCCTGCACGGCAAGAGCTTCATCCCGATGCTTTCGTCCTTCGCCTGCGCGATTCCCGGCATCATGGCCACGCGCACAATCGAGACGCCAAAGGACCGGCTCGTGACCATCCTCGTCGCGCCGTTGATGAGCTGCTCGGCGCGGCTTCCGGTTTACACGGTGCTCATCGCGGCGTGCATCGAACCGTTGAACGTGAAGGTGCTCGGAGTGTTCCCGCTCGGCGCGCTCACGATGCTGGCGATGTATCTGCTCGGCATCGTCGTCGCCCTGGCGATGGCCTGGCTGTTCAAGAAAACGCTGCTCAAGGGCGAGACGCCGATGCTCATCATGGAGCTGCCGCCCTACAAACGCCCCGTGGCCACGACCATCCTGCGCCACATGTGGGATCGCTCCAAACTCTTCCTCCGCCGCGCCGGCACGGTGATCCTGGGCATCAACATCGTCCTGTGGTTCTTGGCGACGTATCCGCGTAGTGAAGGGATAACGCAAGAATTCCTTACCAAACGGAATCAGACTATCGAGGCCACATACCCAGGAACAATATTCCATGTTTTTGATGTCATGGAGGGCAAAATGACGTTCACGGAATATTTCCGAATCCGTGCAACGAAGTTTGGTGACACCAAGGCCCCGGCGTTAGTTGAGAAGTTGGAAGCCCTAGAGAAAGAGGAGCAAGGTGAGAAACTCCGTCACTCCTTCGCCGGCCGACTCGGCAAGCTGATCGAGCCCGCCATCGAACCGCTCGGCTTCGATTGGAAGATGGGCATCGGCATCGTGGCCAGTTTCGCGGCGCGCGAGGTGTTCGTGAGCACCATGTCCGTCGTCTACAACGTCGGCGATTACGACAAGGCCTCCGAGTCCTCCACCGCCAGTCTGGCCAAGATCATGCACGAGGAGAAACGCGAGGATGGCAAGCCGGCCTACACGCCGCTCGTGGCCGTGGCGCTGATGGTCTTCTACGTCTTCGCCCTGCAATGCGTCAGCACCATCGCGGTCGTGCGACGCGAGACCAACTCCTGGAAGTGGCCGCTGATCCAGTGGCTCTACATGGGCGCGCTGGCTTGGGGCCTGGCGTTTCTCACGTATCAGGGCGGCAAACTGCTGGGGTGGGGTTAAACTGGGAGTTTGGCCGCTTCGCAACCGCACCAACGCCATCAAGTATCCATTTCTACTGTTCCTCGCTGCGTCCGTTCTGGCCGGTTGTCGCACTCCCGATTACACGCGAGGTCAGCCGAGCACCTGCGAGGTGCATCACGTCACGATGTTCAAACGCGCCGTGCCCTTTGCGCACGGGATGGTTCCCATGAGCCGTGTCGAGGCAGAACACGGCGAGTGGAAGCGGCGCATGGACCATTACCCGCATCCCGGCGACTGTCAGCCCGCAAACAACATCATCTTGCCGGGCGAGCGAAGTCGGGTTGTCGTTTACGTCTGCAAAAAATGCGAGGACGCCATCAAGGAGATAAAAACGCGGAACCCATGACGCGGCTTCCTGAGTAACCGAATGGCAAGTTACGCCGTGGGAACGAGTTGGCAGCCCAGGGCGTAAGTTCATTTTGGAGTTTTTGCCGCTGGCGGACCTGCCTGCTGGGGGGGGGACCTGAAATGCTTCAGCCTCATGATAGCGGTGACCACCTCGCCGCCTTCACACGCAGCGCAGACGTCGCCCGGTGGGCACCGGGCCTACACCAGCGTCCCCGTTGGCCGGGTCCCCTGACCCGGCGTCCGTCCGCCATTCCCTCTCTCTCCGCCTCGCCAGGGGAGAGGGACTAAGGGGAACGCGGTGATTCAGAGTGCTGGCCGGGCTGGCTCCCGCCTGATCCCCGACCCACACGATCAGACGCCGAATCCCGTCCCCTGGGCATCGGGTCCGGGGTGAGCTACCGGTTCTAACCTCGAATTGTCAGGTGATAGCAGGCCTTGTAGACTTTTGTCGCGGTCCGTTCAGGATGCGGCCGATCCAGGTGTAGCGCACGCAGGCGTGATAGCTGGCGAGCAGGAGCGCGAGTGCCACCACGTTCATCCCGATAAATTTCACCCAGCCATTTACGGGCCACTGGGCCACGACGACTTGCAGGGCGGTGACCAGTGGCAGATGCATGAGGTAGCACCAGTAGGAGGCATCGGCGAGGTAGCGGGCGCGGGGTTGGTGCTGGCTGGCGAAGCGCAGAAAACAGCCGGTGAGGGTAAAGGTCATTTGACTCGCGTAGAGCGCCGCACAGGACAGGCTCAGAAGCTTGAGCGGCAGATAATTTGGCTGCGCAGGCTTTGGCTCGCTAATGAGCACCCCAAGGTGGATGACCAGTGCCACGGTCGCGACGGCAAACCCGGTCTTCAAATACTGCACCAGTTCCGGCAGCGAATCCCGTCGGCGGTGGAGCCACCAGCCGACGGTGAAAAAGAAGCCGTAAAGGCCGATGGCACGGAGGCTCGGCACGATGCTGTACCCGGCGTTTTCCACTTCCCCGAACGAAGGGCCGTTCCACAGGCACCACACAATGGGAGGCACGAGTGCCACGGCGCGAAAGGGCGACCGCATGAGCCGGTCGAAACCATGGTCCAGTTTCACCAGGAACCCAGCAGGTAACCGCTGCGACATCCAGCCCATCGGTACGGCCAGGGTGTAGAGAATGAGGAGGTATTCAAGGAACCAGAGGTGAGCGGTCGGAATCGCGCTGATTCCGTTGGCCACGTTGGCGGGCAACGGTTGGGCGGCGGTTTGAGGCGCATCGCCTCCGCCACCCCACCACCAAATCCAGCCCAGTAAAGGCAGCAGCAGAACCATCCCCATCAGGAACGGCACCCCGATGCGCACCCCGCGTTGTTTCAAGTAGCCAACCGGCCCCAGCCGCTCATGCAGCAATCGCGCGAAGAAACCTGCGAGGAAGAAAAACAATTGCATCCGGAAGCCATGGATGATGACGCAGAGCAGGTCAAAGCTCCGATGGGCGCTGACGTCATGTGCCGCCCAGGGAAGCTTCAACATCATCAACGAGATCGCCGCGTGGAGGAAGATGCCCAGGGTCATCGCCACGCCCCGGAGGTTGTCCAACGCATGCAGCCGTTCCGTGCCCGGCAAGGCCGGCGGGGCAGGGGGGTTGGCAGCGTTGTTGGTCATAAACTGGGAAGTGCCGTGAGAACGAAGCGTAACCAGCGAGACTCCACGGCTACAGCCCAAAGTTACGTATCCCCGACCAAAGGGCGCATCTTGACACTGCCCTGAGGAATTAACTTTTCCGGAGCGCGGCTGTGTCGCGGAGACCAGCCGCAGCGGCTGCGCCTGGCCGGAGGTGTTGCGGCGTTACGCCCCGCTCGGCCTTCTGACGATGCTGCGGCTGATCCCGCTCCGAGCGGGACACAGCCGCGCTCCGGGGGGCAGTGCCAAGATGCGCCCCCGACCAAGATTTTTCTGAATGATGCGGGGAGATGGTTCGTCGTTACTTTGACAGCCTGTAAAATACTGTCGGCGAACTCATATGCTCAAGATACTTGGACCCGCTCAAGGCCGTTTCTGCGACGGCGTTTCCCGACGCAACTTCCTCCAGTTGGGCACACTGGCAGCCGGCGGACTTTCGCTGCCGCAGTTGCTCCAGGCCGAGGCGCTGTCGGGCATCAGCAAGTCGCCCAAGGCCATCATCATGGTTTACCTCCCGGGTGGTCCGTCGCACCAGGACATGTTCGACATCAAGGACGAAGCGCCCGCCGAGTTCCGGGGCGAGTTCAAGTCCATCGCCACCAAGATTCCGGGCAACCGCATTTGCGAACACATGCCGTTGATGGCGGCCAACTGGGATAAGTTCGCAGCCATCCGCAGCGTGGTTGGCAAGGCGGACGACCATAGTTCCTTTCACTGCATGACCGGTCGCAGCCAGTTCAAGCCCCAGCCCTCCGGCGGCTGGCCTTCCCTCGGCGCGGTGGTTTCTAAACTGCAGGGCTCGGCCGCTGTCGGGGTCCCGCCCAGCGTCGGTTGCAGTGGCAAGGAGTCGCGCCCCGGCTTCCTCGGTGCCAGTTGCGGGCCGTTCGTCCCCAGCGGCCCGGCGGCAAGT
Organism: Pseudomonadota bacterium; assembly: GCA_009924135.1. Classification (GTDB taxonomy): domain Bacteria; phylum Verrucomicrobiota; class Verrucomicrobiia; order Limisphaerales; family SXTU01; genus SXTU01. Next base: position 21,370 of record RFSE01000088.1, read on the forward strand.
GACATGACGCTCAACGGTGTGACCAGCGCCCGGCTGGATGACCGAAAAGGGCTGCTTTCCGAATTCGACAAGTTCCGTCGCGATGCTGACACCAGCGGTTTGATGGATGGCTTGGACACGTTCAACCGCCAGGCCTTTGAGGTCGTCACGTCGAGCCGGCTCGTCGAGGCCCTCGACACGAAGAAGGAAAAACGCAACGTCGCCGACCGTTATCGCGGTACCGATGGCAGCATCCTCCGCGACTTCCTGCTTGCCCGGCGGCTCGTCGAGGCGGGTGTGCGTTGCGTTACCTTGAACTTTGGTGGCTGGGATACGCACGAGAAGAACTTCGTCACCCTCAAGAAGCAGTTGCCCAACTTCGACATCGGCATGTCGGCCCTCGTCAATGATCTGCACGAGCGCGGTTTGGACAAGGATGTCACGGTCATCGCCTGGGGTGAGTTCGGCCGTACGCCGCGCATCAACATGGGTGCCGGCCGCGATCACTGGTCGCGCGTCTCCTGTGCGTTGCTCGCCGGTGGCGGCATGAAAACCGGTCAGATGGTCGGCGCGACGGATCGCAACGGTGGTGAAGCCCACGATCGCCCGGTCCATATCGGCGAGGTGTTCGCGACCCTGTACAACCGCATGGGCATTGACACCCAGAGCGTCACCCTCACGGACCTCGCGGGTCGCCCGCAATACCTGGCGGATCTGGAACACCAGCCGATCCGCGAACTCGTCTAACACGCCATGCTCACACTCCTGGGACGCAACGAAGGCCGGTTCTGCGACGGAGTTTCCCGTCGGAGCTTCCTCCGCATTGGCGCGCTCGGCATGGGTGGGCTGGCGCTGCCGCAAATCCTTGAAGCCGAGGCCAAGGCCGGCGTCGGTCGTTCGCACAAGGCGATCATCAACATCTTCCTCGCGGGCGGGCCGCCGCATCAGGACATGTTTGACTTGAAGCCGGATGCGCCGCGCGAGATTCGGGGCGAGTTCAAGCCCATCAAGACGAACGTTCCCGGCATCGAGATTTGCGAGCTGTTCCCGATGCTCGCGAAGTGCACGGACAAGTACACCATCATCCGTTCAATGGTCGGTGCGGCCGGTGGTCACGATGCTTTCCAATGCCAGACCGGGCGTCCGCCGCGCAACCAGCCGGCCGGTGGCTGGCCTTCCATCGGCGCGGTGCTGTCCAAGGTGCAGGGCACGACGACTCCCGGCATGCCTGCCTTCGTGGGCCTCGCGCCGAACACCGGACATCGTCCGTGGGGCGATCCCGGCCCGTCCGGTTTCCTTGGCCCTGCGCATTCCGCGTTCAAGCCGAACAAGGAAGGCAAGGAAGACATGGTGTTGAACGGCATTTCCTCCAGCCGTCTGGACGACCGCCGTTCACTGCTCACCGCCTTCGATCACTTCCGGCGCGATGTGGACAATAGCGGCCTCGTGGAAGGTCTGGATTCGTTTCATCAACAGGCCTTTGCCATGCTGACCTCCAGCAAGCTGGCCGATGCGCTGGACCTCAACAAAGAAGATCAAAAGCTCCGTGACCGTTACGGACGCGGCTTCCCGAATTTGAAGGACGACGGTTCGCATCGGTTGCTGGATGACTTCCTCATGGCCCGTCGCCTCGTCGAGGCAGGGGTGCGGTGTGTCACCGTCGCTTTCAGCCGCTGGGACTGGCACGGCAACAACTTCGGGCAAGCGCGCGAGGAGTTCCCGCTGCTGGACAAGGGCCTCTCTGCGTTGATCGAAGACCTGCATGCGCGTGGTCTGGATCGTGATGTGAGCGTGGTGGTATGGGGCGAGTTTGGCCGTACGCCGAAGATCAACAACTCCGGCGGACGCGATCACTGGCCGAACGTTTCCTTCGCGTTGCTGGCGGGAGGTGGCATGCGTCACGGGCAGGTCATTGGCGCGACGGGTCGCGATGCCGGCGATTGCGTGGATCGCCCGATCAAGTTCAGCGATGTCTTTGCGACGCTCTACCAGCAACTCGGTCTCGATCCCCACAACGATCTGATCAACGACCTGACTGGTCGTCCCCAGCATCTGGTGGAGCCCGGCAGCGAGGTCATCCGCGAGTTGGTTTGAAGCCGGGATGTTGGCTGAAGCCATCAGGTCCATTGTCCGGGTTGATCTGGCTATGAAAGCAAAATACCTGTTTGGCATTGTCCTCCTTGTCGCACTGGCGATTTCCTCAAGTTTCGCAGGACACCCCTTGGTAACGTTTCAGTGGAATCCGGATACTGCGACATGGACTTTGCATAACGTAAATGGCTTGGAGGTCAAAGTTCCAAGAGAATTAAGGCTGGTTCAGATAAATCAGAACACCTCTGCATTCGCCCTTTCAGGTTACGAGGGCGGTCGATCATCTGATTATTTCGGGTTTATCGTACGCGATGGAATTTATGTTAAATGCCCTCTGAGGAAATCTTTTGAACAGTTTCGTAACTCAGTCGAAGCTCATGGTGGGGTCATTCTTGAAAATGGCAGAACCCCGGAAGTTTTTAAATACGTGTTTCCAGTATCGTCTAAATTTGATCAAAAGACCCGAAAAGAAATTACTCCAGCGATTATCACAGTTACCGCTTATGGATGGGTATTCCGTTCAAAGGAAGGGCTTTTTTGTGACGTTGCGATACATAAAAATCATGGAGACATTGCGCGTGATCGCTGGAGTCCGGAAGTTGTCTTTTCGCCAGCAGAGATCGAGTTGATTGGCAAAGTCTATCATGAAATAAAACAGCAAAGCAGTGGAAAATAGGTTGGCCGGCTGCCTGTTTGACCAGCTACCTTGCAGCGAAAATCCTTAGTCATTGCACTGCACCTATGGTGTTGCGTTTCACTTGAGTGCAACGCTTTCAAAAACTCAACCGGCACGCTTCTGCCAGGAGCCTATGCAACCTGCGTTTGGCTTTAGTTGCAGTCCAATTCGCCAGGCTAGCGACTTGGAACCTTCCTCTTCCAGGGGAAGTGTTGCGGGGGGATGCTGACGATATTAGGCCAACAGGCTGCCCCACCGTTTCGTCAGACTGAATTGAATCAGTGAACCTAAAAACGGCAGTAGCAGGCACGCTCCGCCGACGGTGTGGCAGTTAGTCACGCCGGAGGCATAGCATTTGTCGAGTTCTTCGGCCTTGGGGC
>RFSE01000089.1 GCA_009924135.1 Pseudomonadota bacterium
AAGAGAAAGATGCGACCGATGAAGAGAAGCAGACTCTTGAGATCAACTCAGGGGTATATATTTTTGCCGTCAAAGAATTGAAATCAGCTTTGACCAAGATCTCAACCGCTAACGCCCAAAAAGAAGAATATCTCACCGATGTTATTGCGGTTCTTCGAGGCGAAGGTAAAAAAGTTGGAGCTTTTCTCGTTGATGATCACGCGGAAGTGTGGGGCATCAATGATCGCGCTCAACTTTCAACCTGTGCATTCGTTATGAATGCACGTATCTGTGATGCTTTAATGAGAAGCGGCGTAACTATTGTTGATCCGATGTCGACCTGGATTGATTTATCCGCCGAAATCGATATCGATGTTCGACTCGAACCTGGTACCGCAATCAAAGGCGCAACCAAGATCGGCGCATCTGCAGTCATTGGACCGCGTACAACTCTTATTGATTGCACAGTTGCTTCAGGCGCACGGTGCGCTCCTGCGGCTCGTTGCCCGAGCTGCCGACACGGACCTGCAACAGTTGCCGGCCGCCGGCTTCGACGAGCCGCGCCCCGGCGATCCACGCGTTGCGCGGGGCGGACGGGCCGACGTCAATGACCTTGACCGTCACCGGGACTTTCAATTCCGCGAGGAACGCGGCGATCGCGCCCTGCGACCAGATGCCCTGGTGATTATCCGTGATGAAGTGCAGTTCGGCCCGCGCGTCCGGACGCGGGGTTGCAAGCATTGGGCGGATCACGGCGAGCGCCGAAGAGAGGTCGGTGTCAGTCAGTCCGGCGCGGACGGATTCGAGTTTGGCGGCGTAACGGGTCAGGTCCTCGGCGAGCGGGCCGAGGGCGACGGTGTTCTTTCCGGCCAGCAGCACGGTGGCGCGATCTCCAGGCAGGCCCTGCGCGAGCAAGGCCCGGGCGAGCTTCTTGCCATGCTCAAACGGCGTGTCCTTCCCCGGCTGCTCGTAGTTCATGCTGCGACTTACATCGAGCACGATGAACCGTTCGGTGAAGGCACGTTTGCCGCCGGTGGAGAAAACGGGCTTGGCCAGTGCGAGCACGAGCGCGATCAGAAACGCGGCGCGCAGGAGGAAGAGCAGGATCTGATGCCACTGGATGCGACGGGAGAGTTTATGCTGCGAGGTGCGCAGCCAACGCAGGCTGCTGAACGGCATCGTTCGTACGCGCTTGGGCTTGAGCAGATGGATGATGACCGGGATGGCCAGCAGCGCAGCGGCGGCGAGAGCGATGGGTGCGAGCAGGGTGAACATGGGTTAGCTTCGCAGTTTCGACCGCCGGTGGAGGTAGGCCGTGAACGCCTCGTCATACGGCTGGCGTGTGTTCAGCGGCACGTAGTCGATGCCCACCTCAACCAGGCCTTTGCGGAACATCGCGCTCTCCTCAGCGAGATTTTGCAGGTAGCTCTCGCGCACGGAAACCGGATCCACCTCAAGTTCCTCGCCGGTTTCGAGGTCGCGGAAGACGGTCGCGCCATCGAACGGAAACTCCACTTCGGTTGCGTCGCGGATCTGGAACACGATCACGTCGTGGCCGTGACTGCGCAGGAGGCGGATGGACTTGAGCGTTTCCGCCGGCTCGTCAATGAGGTCGCTGATCAGGACGATCAGGCCGCGCCGTTTGAGGTTGCGGGCCATCGCGCGGAGGCTGGTGGCGACGTTCGTGCCGCCCACCGGCGGGTTCGCCGTCATCGTCTGGATCATCTGACGCAGGTGCGAGGTGCGGCAGCGCGGGGGCAGGAGGATGCCGGGCTTCGCGCCGAAGAGCGAGAGGCCGGCCGCGTCCTGCTGCTTCATCATCAGGTAGGCCAGGCACATCGTGAGGAAGCAGCCGTAATCCCATTTTGTCACCTGGCCGGTGCCGAAGCCCATCGAGGCCGAGCGGTCCAGCAGGATGTAGCAGCGCAGGTTCGTCTCCTCCTCGTAGCGCTTAATGTAATAACGGTCCGTGCGGGCGAAGACCTGCCAGTCGAGATACTTAAGGTCGTCGCCGGGCACATACTCCCGGTGGTCGGCGAATTCGACGGAGAAGCCGTGGAACGGGCTGCGGTGCAGGCCGTTGATGAAACCCTCCACCACCAGCCGCGCGATGAGCGGCGAGAGCGCGAAGCGGTCCAGCGCCGCCGGGTCCAGATAACGGCGCGGGTCCTTGTTGCGCGGCGACTCGGTTATGATTTGCGGATTACCCCGCTGCACGACCTCGCGGTGAAAGCGGTTCGCGAGCCCACGCGCGCGGGTGCGCAGGGCGTCGAGGAGCGAGGGTGGAGTGCCGGGGGCGTTGGCCATGAAGCGCAGGAATCAATTGCTCAACCGCCCGCTTACGACGTCGCACGCTCGCGTACTTCCTTGAGCAGGCGGTCCACGATGGTGTCGGTGGTAATGCCTTCGGCCTCGGCGCTGAAGCTGGCGAGGATGCGATGGCGCAGGACGGGGAGCGCGACATGCCGGACGTCGTCGCACGAGACGTTGATCCGGCCCGAGAGCGCGGCGTGGGTCTTGGCCGCGAGGATCAGCGCCTGGCTGGCACGCGGGCCGGCTCCCCAGCCGACCTGCTCCTTGATGAAGGCCGGGACGCCCGGCTCGTGCGGACGCGTCGCCCGCGCGAGGTCCACGGCGAAACCGGTCACATGTCGGGACACCGGGATGCCGCGCACGGTGTGTTGGTGCGCCAGCAGCGCGGGGCCGTCCAAAATGGCGCGAACTTCGACGTCGTTGTTCATCGTGGTTTGCATCACGATGTCCTCCTCTTCGGCGAGCTTGGGATACTTGATGAACGTGTTCATCAGGAAGCGGTCCTTCTGCGCTTCGGGCAGCGGGTAGGTGCCTTCCTGGTCAATCGGGTTCTGCGTGGCCAGCACGAAAAACGGCTGGGCGAGCTTCCAGGTCTGGCCGCCGGCCGTGACTTCGCGCTCCTGCATGGCCTGGAGCAGCGCCGCCTGCGTCTTGGGCGGCGTGCGGTTGATTTCGTCGGCCAGCACGATGTTGCTGAAGATGGGGCCGCGTACGAAGACGATCTCGCGCCGGCCGGTCTCGTGGTTCTCCTCGATTACGTTCGTACCGACGATGTCCGAGGGCATCAGATCGGGCGTGAACTGGATGCGCTTGAAGTCGAGCTTCAGCACGCGCGAGAGCGTGCTGATCATGAGCGTCTTGGCCAGGCCGGGCACGCCCTCGAGCAGGCAATGGCCGCCGGCGAAGACGGTGGTGAGGAGCTGCTCAAGGACCTCGCGCTGGCCGACGACCACCTTGCCCAGTTCGCCGAGCATTTCATTGTGGCAACGGTGGAGGGCTTGGATTTGCTGTTCGATGGAGTCGCTCATGGGTGGGGGCTGGGGAGTGAAAGGGAGTGGTGGAGTATTGGAGTGCAGGGGGTGGGGTTCAGTTTCGGACAGCACCGATGAGGGAGAAATGCAGCGCCTTAAACTTTGGCGCGCCGCTGATAATGCTTGTCAAAGTCATTGACGATATTCGGGTTGTAAAATTTCTGTTTCGAAGTCTTCGGGTTGCTTGGATGCAGGCTGCGCGTCAGCACAAGTTTCTTGTCCGTCTCAAGAGGCCGTCGGATGTCGTGGTAAGTCTTGTTTTCACAGAAGTCGGAATAGCGCTTCTTAAGATTTTCCGTGAGCATGCGATAGGTCCACGGAAAAGTCTTAAGCAAGTCTTCCTCGCGGAGGGCGACAGCTGGTGCAGAGGGGTCGTCAGTCCATCGGAAGGCCACCGCCTGGGCGTCCTTGCCGCGAACAAGCCTGGTTTCGACGTGGAGTGCGAAATCCTGGCGGGCCGCTCCAAGTGCTGGTTCGGGTTGGGCATGATCAAGGGTATCGAGGTATGCAATCAGGCGTTCCATTTGCTCGGAGTAGCGTGAAACCGATGCTGGGGCCACGGCCTCGAAGCCGTGGTAGAACGACAAGGGCATTAAGAAGAAGTTGTATCGAGAGAGGTCGAGCTGAAACCACTCGGTGACGAGCGCCAAGAAATTGCTTAGTGAAGCAGTGCCGATCTCCTGAATCCGGCGCCCGAAAAACAAATCCTTGTTCAGAAAATGAGCTGATGTGTCGCGCACCTCCACCAATGCAAGGAGGTTATCGTAGCATGGCTTCTCTAAGCCTGAATTCTTGTCTTCGAGTAGCTTGTTGGCGAGGTAGGTCAGGCCAAAAGTGATAGGGTTTCCACAGCGATTAAACCTGACCTTTCGTTTGGAAGGGGCAGCTGGGTCGTTGTCGTATTCCTGAAGAGAGGTGACGTCTTCCTTGTGGTCCGAAAGCCACTTTGCCTTGAGCAGCAGCTCCCATGAATTCGTCATCAAAAGCGAGAAAGCCTCCTCCCGGAAGTGGAAATCTGGCTTGTTATAGATTTCGATCGCGGCAATCGCAGCTTGAACGGACTTCTCCGCTAAATCGTGACTGAGGGGCATTGCTAAAGCGTAAGATGAACGTGGATTTCCCCTTCAATGACTCAGCGCGTAAGTGATGAGGTTCAGCGCCACCCGCAGCGCATCCGCCGGCTCGATGCCCTTGGCGTAGGCGTTAGACTCGCGGTTAAGCGCGCTCTGGAAATCGAAGGGCGTGTAGAGGATCGCCGGGCGCTGGTCAATGAAGAGGCAGTGGAACTCCGGGTATTCCAGCGCGGGATCGTCCCGCAGCGCCGTGGGCGTGTAGGTGACCTTGTCCAGCGTGTTCCAGCCGGCGGTGAAGACGGGGTGCGTGGGTGGCAGCTTGACCAGTTCGTTCCTGCCGAAGGCCTTCTTGATCTCGCGCCGGAACGCGGTGTCGAACGGTTTTAGTCCCGCGCCGGCGCTGGCAATCAACATGCCGCCGCGTTCGAGGTAGCGTTTCAGACCTTCGATCTCCTTCGCAGTAAGCTCGAAGTCGTGGTGCCCGCTCATGAAGAGCAGGGGGTAGTTGCCGAGCTGTGGATCATCCAGCGCGATGTGGTGTGGCGAATAATCCACATCAATCTTCGTGTTGTCGTTCAGGCCGATGGCGATGCTGTTTTGCAGGCCGGGGTGCAGGTCCCAGCTCCCGCGATACATCACGGTGGCGTGGCGGAAGACATCGCCGGGCTTGGACTGGCCGTCGTAGAGTGGAAACTGCTGTGCGAGGAAACGGCCATACTCGGTGCTGCCGAGGACGTAGGCCACGAGATTCACGCCCAGCCGCCAGGCTGTCTCGCCGGTGATGTGCTTGCCGGCCGGGTGATACTTGGCCCCGCTCCACGCCGCACCCAGACCACCGGGAACGAGCAGTGCCGCTGCGCGCGTGCCGATGTCCATGGAGTAAATCTCGGGTGGCTGCTGGAACTGCACGCCGTTCACCAGCGTCATCACCTGTTGGATGCGATAGCGGGCGTTGAAGACCGGGTGGTCCAGCGGCAGCCGCATGAACTGCTTCTGCGGATAGACCTTGCGCATCTCGCGGGCGACGGCGAGGGAGAACTCGTCCAGCCCGCGCGCGGCGTTGAAGATGATGGTGCCGCCGCCGTTAAGGTACTTGCGCAAGTTGTCCACCTCGGCGGGCGTGAGGGTGAAGTCGTAATCCCCGGTCATGTAGAGGATGGGGATGTCCACGGGGTCGAAGCCGGAACTGGAGAGGGGCTTGGTGGCGTACTGGTAGTTGTTGCCATCAGCGAGGCGCTCGTTCGAGGCGGTGATGAGTTTTTGAGCATCGCCGGGATAGCTTTGCCACTGCTCGAAAACCTGCACGGTGCCGTCCGGGTGGACGTACTTGAGCTTCTCGCCGTATTCCACCTTGTACATCACGGTGAGCGTGGTGGGCGGGGGCGGCGTGCGCTCCTGGGTTTTGCGCATGGTAGGCCCGGGGTCGGGGATGACATCCGTTTCCTCGCCGCCGGTCTGGGTCTTGGGCGGGGCTTTTGCGGCCGCAGGCGGCTTGCCCTCGGCGGGCGGGAAGAGGACTTGGCGCTGGGCGGCGGCGGGCAGCGCGAATAGTAGGAAGCACAGCCACGCAAGGCTTGCACGGTGAAGCCATGGCCAAGGGGAAAGGAGTGTCTTTTTCACGGCGGGTGCCGCTCCGCGGGAAGCCAAAGCGGTGTCGCCGATCCGCTCTGCCACCGCAGTCCAAGAGTCCGCCGCGCGGCCGGCAGGCAGGTGGACAGGTGTTGGCATAGGCGGGTTCGACGGCGTGACCGGAGTCTTTATTGGCTTAACCATGCGGTTCATGGGAGTTCAAGCTCCAGCGTGGGTTTGGGGTCGTTGGGTGGCAGGCGATTCCAGAGATGGCTGGGGGTGAGCTTGAGGGTCTTCAGGAGGCGGGGTTTCGCACCCGCTTCGGTGGCCGGCACCCAGACGTTCAGGATGTATTCGGGGGAGGGTACCACCACGCCGTCCTCCTGCATGCGCCAGGATTTGAGCACGATGGGCGTGAGCGTCTGCGGCAACGGGGTCAGGCCATTGCGCAACGGCGCGGGTGAATTGCGGATGTTCAGGTCGGTTGCGCCCGGGGCGAGCGGCTTCTCGGGATTCGCGGTGATCACTTCAACGTGGGTCTGCGGCGGGACCGAACCTCTCACGCCTACGACCAGGAACTCCATGCACTCCAGCGGTTCCTCGCCGCGGACAATCTTCGGCTTCGAAGTTGAAGGCGTGATGCTGATCTGCTCGGGGCGGATGTTGCAGTTGAGCATGTCGAGCGAACTGGAGATGAGGTGCATGACCTTGTTCGTGATGGCGTTGGTGACGATGATGCTGGTGAGCTGCACCTTGGCTGCGGCCAGCGAAATGGCGGTGACCGAGTGGTCAATCAGCGTGTCCTCCGCGCTGCCATTGAGCGTGCGGAGGCTCATCCCGGTGTGACAATTCCGGATGACGTTCTCCTTCAGCATCGGCTGACCGGTGTGCGAGGAGATGCCTGACGCACAGTCCTCGATGAGGTTCCCGGAAATGCTGCACTCCGAGGCGCTCAGGGAGATGCCGATGGCGTAGGCCCCGATGATATGATTGCCCCGGATGTCCGCCAGCGGGCTGGAGACAACGTGCATCGCTGCCGGCCGGACCATGGCGGCCTTCTGCGCCCGGAACTCGTTGCGGACAATGGCCGGGGTGTCGCAGCCCTGAAGGCTCAGCCGCGCGAACGCGGTGAAGCGGTTGCCCACGAGGTTGCAGCGTTCGTTGGGCTTGGCCCCGGTGTTGTCGATGCCGGTGGCGCTGACGAGGAGGTTGTCTACATGGGCGTTTTGCAGGTCCAGCATGGAGTGTCCGACAGCGGTCAGTTCGGCCGGGACCTGCGACTTGTCGCCGGGGGGGATGGGCGAGGCGAGGATGACGTTGCGCTTGCCGTCCGGCAGGTTGGCGCGGCCCAGCACCAGCAACGCCGCGCCACGTTGGAGCTTGATGACGCGGTCCGTGGCGACTTTTGCGACGAGGCGCAATTCCATCATGTCCGCGAGACCTGGGGCGTGCATTTTGATGCTGCCGTAAGACTCTACAGGGCCATCCACGGACAAGGTGCGGCGACCCAGACCGCTCTGGAAGGCGAGGTTCGAATTCGGGTCGAGGAGCAACTGCTTGCAGGTGGGCTTTTCCGTGTCGTCCTGGTCGAAGAGCACCGTGTCACGGGCGGCGATGACTGCATCGTCTTCCGAAGTCGGCACCATGCCGCCTTTCCAAGTTGCACCCTCGCTCCAGCGCCCGCCGCCGAGTCCGTTGGAATGGACTTCCTTGGCGATGAGCGGAGTGACGAAGCACGTCAGGGTGAACACGAAGAGAAATCTGGAAACTGGGATCTTCATCGGGCGCGGCGTGATTTTTCGTGGCTTCTTTACGACTTCGCAGCCGCTCTCCCTCACCCCGGCCCTCTCCCGCTGGGAGAGGGAGCGACGTCGCCCGCTTTTCGAGTGCCCGGATGGTTCAGTTACTTCGTATGCGGACTGCGGTTCCCCCTCTTCCAGCGGGAGAGGGCCGGGGTGAGGGAGAGCGCATCCGTGCGATAATACGGCCAGCTCTTCGCCAACCCCACTCACTAACCCGCCGAAATTTCGAGACGCGTCCTTCATTGCTCCACTTCCTCCACCTCGATGAAACTGCGCAGGGAATCGCTTTGGCGGTCGCTGATGGGGAGGATTTTCAGGCCGTCAATCTGCACGGTGCCCGTGATGTTGACCAGGTCCAGCTTCACCATGCCGTCAGGGGTGAGAGGCGTCTTGATGCGTACGCCGGCTTTTCGCCACTGACCGTAGGAAGCACGGTCCAGGGCAAGTACGGCGCTCGCGGTGGGATTGGTGGCGGGACCGTCCGCGCTGCCATACATCCAAAGGTTTACGTAGCAATACTGGTACGGCTCCAGGCTGGTGTTGCCCTGCTTGCGATACCAAAACTCCACCCAGCACGTGCTGTTGGCCGGGAGGTTGCGCAGTTCCTTGATGTAGCTGAAGCGCCCGGTCGAGACCACCGGGCCATCGATGCCCATCATCGGTACGAAGGTGGTGCGGTCGCTACGACCGGGTGGCTGGGTCTCGCCCGGTTCGAAGCCCGTGCTGTAACCCCGGAAGCTTTCAATCGCGCCCGGGGTGCCGGCGACCTTCGCTGCCTCCATTTTTTCGGTGCGGGTCTTCACCAAGTTGTAGAAGGGGGCCAGCTTCTGCGTCGCGAAGTAGTCCGGGAAGGACTCCTTGAGCTTGTCCAGCCAGGCCAGCGACTTCACAAAATCCTCCTGCCGGAAACTACAGTCCGCGAGGCCGTAGATGGCGCGGTCGCGGAATCCGGCCCACTGGCGAAGTTTTAGCAGCACTTCATAGTGGCTGATCGCCTCCTCATAGCGGCCGGCGAAACGGTCCGTCTCGGCCCGCAGGAAGCGATACATCCCCTCCAACTTCTGTTCGGGAAATTCGAGTTCGAGCCGCCCCAGCAGCAGCCGCGTGCCACGCACGTCGCCACTGCGGAGTTTTTGTTCGGTAATGCGGAGCAAGGCACCGCGCTGAATGGCCTCGCTCTGGCCGGTCGCGGCAAAGCGCTCGCCGCCCAAGGTCTTGGCGAGCCGGTAGCGCTCGGCAGCCTGTACCATGTCGCCGGCCTCGGTGTAGAGATCGCCCCAGTGAATCGCCGCCTCGCGTACGGCAGGGATGGTCAGGCCGCGATGCTCCTGTGTGATCTTCTCATAGAGCTGCGCGGCCTCCTTGTACTCCTTGAGGTGAATCCAGCGGACGTCCGCCCCTTTGAGCATGGCCATTACCTGCAGGCTGGGAACCTTGGCGGCCTCTTTCAACGCCTGCTCCATAAGCGGCATTGCTTCGGCGGCGCGGCCCTGTTCGGCGAGGGCTTCCATCAAGGTGGTCTGCAGGAGCACACGGCGTTTCAGGTCGAGATCAGGCTGCGCGAGCAGATGCTTGCCGAGCTTTTCAACCAGCGGCCAGCGGTTGGTCTGTTCGGAGACGAGCAGAAAATCGAAGGCTGTGTTGATACGCTGCACGTCCCACCCGCTCCAATCGCTGGCGGACAGTCCCGCGACGGCCTTTTCGAGCGAGTAGGGGCTGGTAGGGCAGGGGGCGGTCCAGGCGTAAACGCGCTGCGTGACCGGCGGTGCGCCCGGCACCTGCAACGTCACGCGATATTCGCCGCTCTTGAAATACACGTGCACGGGCGATCGCCCGGTGCCGTGCGTGCCGTCGCCAAAGTCCCACTTGAGCTGCGCGGGGTCCGGGAACGCCCGCCGTCAGTTCCACCTCGCGCCATTCGGAAGCGTTGATGCGGTTGGCGAACCGCCGCTGGCCCGTTTGCTCGACGATGCGGTTGGTGTGGATGAAGAAGAACGCCGCGTTCTCCGCACCGACGAAAAACTTGTATAACCCGTCCTCGGGAATGCGCAGATAACCACGATAGGACGCGGCAAAGTTACGCGGGCTGTCGGGCCGGCCGGGGTTCACGTTTTGTACGACGTTGTCCACGAAGCCATTGGCGATCACCTCCGGGCTCAACTTCAACCCGGCGACGACATCCGCCCAGCTTGCCAGCGAGGTGCCCTTCCAGTTGCGAAACTCGACGGTCACGCCTTCCGGCAGCGGGGCGACATTGGGATGCGGGAGCTTCGGGTTGCCCGCGTAAGCCCAATACATCGGGTCGTTGCCGTTGCGCTTGAACTGGATCAGAGTCTCGCCCTGCGGATGGTGGGAGAGGATGGCGACCGGCAACACGCGTCCGTCCTGTGATTGCACGCAGATGTCCGCGCCGTCGGGCCTCAGCCAACCTGCAGCTGGGAGGCGTGCAATAACGGTTTGGGTAAGCGCTTTCTCATTCGTGAAATCGCCGATGAGCCGCAACGGGAAACGGACGCGATAGCCAGGCACCCACGCCGATGGAGGCAGTTCCACGACGGGTGCGAAAGGTGCGGCTTTTGGGGTGACCTTTGGCGGTGCGGGCGCGGCATAAGCGGCCAGCATCGAAGCAAGCAGCAGAATGAAGGCGATGCAACTGCGCCTGATGCCAATCGAAAATGCCGGAACCGAATTCCAACGGGATTCTGACCCAAAGCCCAAGGTTGCGAGGCACGAGCTACCCTGGGAAACCGCGCCGCCGCACGACAACCCCAACGGGGTTGTGGCCCTTATGAAACGCGGCACAACCCCGTTGGGGTTGAGAATCTGCCGGACGGCAACCCAGGGTAGCTCGTGCCTCGCAACCCTGGGCTGGAGGACACAATCCCTTTGGGATTGCAGAGCCCCAAGTTTCTTGGGCAGCCCTTGAACGTCCATATCGATTCGTTTGATCTGAAACAATTCACTCATTGCAGCGGCGGGCTACTTTTCAGCGAAGTTGTCGTGGGTGACGAGCTTGAAGGCCTTGGAGGGCTTGGACTCCTTTTTGTCCGCGCCTACGGCGGTCAGGAACATGTACATCGGGGTCTCGGGTTTGAAGCCGTTGACCTGCATGTCGGTTTTGACGCCCGGTTTGATAAGGTCGGCGCCACGGCCATCGGGATAGATGGAGAGGTAGAGGTTGTATTTCTTGTCCGGCGCTTCATCGAAGTGGACGATCATGCGGCGGCCGTCGTTGAAGTGCTGGGGCTCCTTGAACTCGCGGATCTCGGGTGCCGCGCCTGCGCCTTCAGCGTTCAGCTTCGCGATGGGGTTCTCCGCCGGGCCGCTCCAGACCGGCAGGGGAGCGCGGAGCTTGTTGCGGGCGAGCACGGCGGGCAACGCGTCGGATTCGGCGTCATACTCGACCATGATTTGCGACAGTTTGTAGCTGCGCTCTGGCACGAGCTTCATCTCTCCGAGCCAGGGGACTTCGTTGCGGGCCTCCACGATGATTTTCTCCAGCGAGAGCGGCAGGTCCACGATGCCATCGCCGCCGGAAGAGCCCCACCAAGTCGTCTCCAGGTCGCGGGCGCTATCGTAGGGATGCGTGCCGGGCAGTGGGAAGCGCACGTAGCGCCAGCCGTCGAAGTTCACGTAGGACCACGCGTGGGTGTCATCGCAGTTCCAGTCATCCTTGGTGCCCACGGAAGTCCACAATTCGCCTTTCGCATCGCGGAGCTGATACACCATGCGCCCCCAGGAGGAATTGCCTTTGATGTAAATGCCGAGCGCAGCGGCCTTGCCAGGGATGACAACCGGCTTCTTCAATTTCAGGTTGCCGTAGCGCGTGGCGAGCGGGCGGTCACCGGACTCGACGGGCAGGGTAATCGCGACCGCATCCGCGTGGTCTGCCTCGCCCTGGCCAAACTCGGCGGTGAGCTTGGGGTCGGGAATGCGCCGGATGGCGAAGTGATTGTAGGCGTAGGCCTTGTCTTCCGCACTGTCGTAAGTCCATTTGGCGGCGGCCATGTCAGTCAGCGGGCGGGCGATCTTCGCAGGTGCGCTGGCATAAACCGGCGTGCCCAGTTCGATCTTCTCGATCTGCGGGACACTCGTCACCCAGACCGGCGACGAACTGAGCATCACGACGGCCACGCCGTTGTTCACCGGAACCGGTCGGGCATTGCCCATCGCATCGGTGACGGTGGCCGAACTGCCGGTCACAGTAAGGCGGGCCTCGGCGGTGCCGGTCACGCGCCAAAGGGCATAGACCTTGGCCTTGTCCTTTGCGCGCGTGAAGGCCATGCAATAAGTGGTGAGGTTGCCGGTCGGGACCGTGCCTGATGGGTCCGCGCCGCAGAGCATGGCGGTGGTGGTGGCGATGGCAGCGACGGCAGGCTTCGGGTAGGCCAGGGGCTTGCGGTGGAACACCCCCGCGCCGTAGTGCTCGGCTCCGTAGTAATTGCCGGCGTCGAACGGCACCACGCCCGACTCGAAGGCATCGACGCCATAGGCCAGCCCGAGCAGCCAGTAGCGGATCTGGTAGTCGGCCTGGTCGTCCTCGGTCAGCGCGCCGGGGTTGGTCGGGAAGAACGGGCCTTCGATCCAGTTGAGAGGCAGCTTGGGCCAGCCCAATTTCGCCGTCTCCTGCCGCAATTCCCAAAGCTGGTTGAGGGAGCCGGTGACATTGGAAATTTCCGGCAGCAGCTCGAACTGCGGCGCGTCCATGCCGTACATGTCTACGAGATTCTTGGGCATGCCGGCGCGGATGTAGGCAAGGGTCCCGTTCGGTGCCCCCCACTGGAGCACCAGCCGCGTCGTCGGGCTTTTCTCCCGGATGGCGTTGCCGATGGCGGTCCAGATTTTCACATGCCGTTCGGCGTTCCCCCGCTCTTCCTCGGTGAGCGGGCGATCGCCGTCGCCCGTGTAGCGTGGCCAGGGGCCGTGCTGGATCTCTTTGCTGATGTGCCACTCGCCGCCGTAGAAGTAGGTGGAGCCGGGGAAGTCTGCCGCGCGGTTCAGCCCGGCGAGTTCGCGGTCCACGGCGCGCTTCATCTCCTCTTGGTTGATGCTGCCATCGGGCAGCAAGGTCTTGGCGGTGTTGCCCGCGATCGTGTGCGGACCGGTGGGGAGGAAATCGTGCTTCTTCAGCGTTTCTGCCGTGCCGACCATCGGGTGCGGTGCGATGCGGCGCAGGCCCAGCTTGCGATACATGGCGAGCAAGGCGTCGCTTATGGAGGGGTCGCCGGACATCGGGGTGTAGTGGCCCAGGAGGGACCAGATGCCGAAGCGCGTCTCGTTGGCGGCGTTGCCATAGGTCCGCTGGTTGGGTGGCAGGAGCACCATGCTGAGGGTGCTGTGCTGCTGCGTGCCACCGGCCTCGACCGTCACTTTCAACTCATGCCAGCCGAGTTTCTTCAAGTTGAACTGCAGTTCCGCATCCCGCGACTCGCCTGGCGCGACCTTCACCGTGCCAGTGACGGTGGCCTGCTCTTGGCCGTCGTGGCTCCGGGACCTCAGTGTGACCTTCGCATCGATCGGCTTGGTTCCAGTGTTCTTGACCGCGACCGCGTATGCGGGCTGCTCCGGCTGTTCGAAAACAAACGAGATGCGCTTCGGCTTCACCTCGTAGTCGAACGGGGCTTCCTCCAGCGTAATGCCGACGACGTGGACGGAACTCGGCAGGCCGGAGGGATGATAACCGTAGTAGATGGGATCGGGATAGCTGCGTCCAAGCGCCAGCGGCTTGGTCAGTTCGAACTCCAGTATCTCGTCCTCCATGTCCTTGAAGCCATACATTCCCTCGGAGTTGACCGGCACCCTCACAAGGTAAAGCGGTTTGCCATCCGCAGTTTTCTCTGGCAACGGCGTGACCAACCCATTGGCAATGGCTTCCGGCGTGATCTCGAAATCTGTCGCGGCGGGATAACCGCCAACGGGGCGGAAGAAACGGAATGCGCCCTTGGGCACCGAGTTCGGCGTCTCATCCACCCAGGCCAAGAGCCAGGCGTTTTGATAGCTGCGGTAGGGCACTCGGAACGTGAGGGAGGCAGGGTCAATGTCGAACGCACCCGGCCATGCGTGCAGGGCGTTTACATAGCTGGCATCCGGGCCGTTGCCGTGCGTCCGCCGGTAGCGGTAGAGCGAATCGGCAAGATTGATCTCGGGACCCCGTGACTTGGGCAGGAGCGCGGGCACGTCCTTGAGCGTGGCAAGCTGGGTTTCCGCCGCCGGTCCCTGCGCTGTCTTCGCGTGGCTGTAGCGGGTGAGGGAGACCGGCAGGAAGCGCCCCGTCTCTGCCGGCTTGGAGAATTCAGCCGCCAGCACCTGGGCGGACTTGGTAAGCACGAGCGAGAAGGAAGCTTCCTTGGGGCTGGCTACCCGCGCTTCGGCGACGAGGCGGTCGTCCAGCCAGATTTGCCGGCCTTGTGGCGTGAGTACGAAACGCATCGTGAAGGTCTTCTCCTCGAACGGAACCAGTTTGGCGTAGGCGGCACCGATTTCCTTGCGATCAGCTTCATCCCAGAGGTTCTTTACCTTCGGAAAACGCCAAGCGTAGGTCACGGCACCGGCGCGCTTGCGGATGGACGGGGCGCTGGTGCCCATGGGTTCTCCCGAGGCCTGGGCGGTGACGCTGGCCTGGGTCGGCCCGGTCATGCGGAATGTGGAGAGCAGCAGTGGCTTCGCGCCCTTTGCGTCATCGAGCACTTGGAACGTGATCGCATCCCCCGGCACCGCGCGGAAGCTGAAGATGGCTTCCAAAGGTAGGGGCTGAGCAACGCTCGTGCGCAATTCCAGCGGGACGTTCGGCTTGGCGCTGCGCACCACGCCCGGATCGGATTCGCCCTTGATGACGATCCAACCGTCAGGAACGGACGTGGTGCGGAACGACGGCGGCGCGGCAAGCAGTGGCGCGACGATGAGGAACAAGGCGAGGATGGTGAGGAGGTTTCTCATGGGAGGAAGGGTGGCCAAGTTTATCCAAAGAGACGCGATGAACACAGAGAAAGACATTTCGGCAAGAGTTCTCTGTGTTCAGCGCGTCTCGGTGGTCAATCATCGGTGGGTTATATTTCTAAGTTTCAGGCAGGTTACGGTCACTCCGGCTCATAAGTGATGCGGAGCTGCCATTGGGCGCGACCGGTGTGCGTGGGGGAGACGAGGATCGTAGAGGCGGCGTCGAACGTCAGCAGCCAGCCGCGGTTCGGGGACGCGCCGCTGTGCCAGAGTTCCACGTCCTGGGTGACATTGATTGTGATCTGCGGGGAATTGGGACTGAACTTTCCAATGCCCGTGGGGCTGGTGGCCCGGTCGATGGATTTACCGCGCGCGCCGGCCGCCGACCATTCCAGCCGCTTCGGCCAGGTCATGCGGTATTGGTGGCACGCGCCGATGCCCCAGTCGGCAATCACGCGCCAGACATGGACGGTGCAGGCAGCGGCACCCGAGGCGGGTATGACCCACTCGGCGTGGGTGATGCGCTGCCCTTTGGGAATCTGGTCGAACGAATAGCGCAGCAGGTAGCTCGTGCTGGCGGAGGTAATTGGTGGATTGGAAAGGTAGAGGGAAGAGTCCACCTGCTGGGCCGCCCAGCCGTTACGTGGGGCGTTTTCGGAAAGCGTAGCGAAGGCGTCCATTGCCTCGGGCTTTAGGGTGATGGTGCGCGCCTGGGCGGAGACAACAAGGCAACAAAGCAGTGCGGTCAGCACGCGCAGAATGCTTCCACGAGGGAAACCCAAAGATTGGGGACGGACAAAGATTTCGCGCTTCCAATCTTTGTCCGTCCCCAATCTTCGGGTCTTTGTGGAATTGCTCTTGGCCATCATTCAATTCAGTTTGTCCACGGACACGTAGAGTCGGCCATGTTTCTCGGAGTATGCCAGGCCCCGGACTTGCGCGGCGGGCAAGGGGAGCTGGTCCACCTTGCCGTCAAGCCGTCCATCTGGCAGCAAACCAAACAGGTGCAGCGAACGGGCATCACCCACGCCCACCTGCGACTGCCGGGTGAGTACCACCGGGGCACCGGTCAGGCGCGCACCGGTCACCACGGCGGCTTGCGGTAGCAAGGACACAAAACCATCAGAATGGGCAATCTGGAAGAGGCGCGAGGTGTTCTGCAAACAAAGATAAACTGCCGGAGCCTGTGGGTGGCCGGCGATCACGCAGTTGCCCACCGCGTCCGGCAGGTTGAACCAGGTCTGCCGGAGGTTGCCCTGGTTGAAATCGATGACCAGGCAGCCAGAGTAGCCGCCCATGATCATGGCCTCGCTGCCGGTGACCCAGCCCGCGCCCGAGGGATAGTATCGGTGCGTGCGCTTGCGCTGAAGCAGAACGACGCGGCGCTCGAAGCGGTTCTTGGGCGCGGTCTTCAAGCCCTTTACTTTGCCCGACTCCGTGCTGGGTTTGTCCTGATCCACCAGCAGTCCCTGGTCGTCCAGTTCGTAGGACCCGATGCCGGCTTCGTCCCACGTCGCGCCGAGAGCATTCGGTACGAACAGGGTCTTTGCTTCGGCGTCCAGTCCCACGGTTCCCGCTGGCAGACCGCAATGAAAGCCCGTGCCGCGGGCGCCAGTCTGGATCAGCTCCAACGCCCCGTCCTTCACGGCGTAGAGGAGCAGGTGGTCAAACTCCAGATGGTTCTTGAACGCCGCATGATTCTCCTGCTTGTCACCGGGCGGCCCGTTGATGTCCTGCCACACGTAGAGCAGCGGCAGCTTCGGATGGAACTGAAGGCCCAGGGGGTAGTTTACGTTGGTCGCGAGCACCGCCGGCTTGGGCAAGGTGATCCAATTCGGTGCACCGGCCGGCAAACTGGCGGCATCCAACCGGAACACGGCAAGGTGCTGGTTGTTCGTCGTTCGATGACCGACGACGAGCAAAGGGGCGACCGGGCTCACGGCGGCGCAGTTGGCGTCGGGGACCTGGACCTGACTGATGTAGGCCGGGGCTTCTTTGAGGATCGTTGGCGCGATCTCAAATTCCCGTCGTATATCCGCCGCCGGGGAGACACCAACGAAAACCAGGAGAATCAGGGCAGCACCGCAGCCGTACAAGGTAGGGCGCGTCTGTCCCCAGCGCGCCGCCGGACCGTTCGTACGTCCAACCGGCGTGCTGAGGACAGCGAGCCCTACCTGGCTGTTGCGGTAGCCTCCCATTGCCGGACCGCCTGAAAATTGGACACCAAACACACGGTTCATGGGGACGCCAGCTTACGGTAGTAGTCCTTGACCAGTCGCTCATAGGCCGGCAGGGGCTTGCTGGCTGGTTCATCAAGGATGCGACCGCGCACCTGCTGGTCGCGGGGGAGGCTGGGCTGGAAGCCATTCTGGCCCCGGTTGAACACCCGGGCTTCCGAGCGCAGGCGGTCAATCAATTCCTGCTGGGTGCGGAAGGTCTCAGCCGTGGGGTTCTCACGGAGTTTTTCCAGGTTCTGGTTGAGTTTCGCGATGAGATCATCGAGATGGTCAGTGGGCAGGAACACATTCTTCAGTTCCTTGCGCAACGCATTCGCGCGCTCGATGAGCTGCTTTTGGTCGCCGTCCATGTCGCGCAGCATCGCGGCGACCTTCGGGTCCAGCGGCTTGCCCTGCCGTTCGACGATGCTGTTGATCTTCTGCGCCTTCTGCATGCGGTCGGCGTACTTGTCCTCCCACTCGCCTTTGTTCGAGAGGCTGAACTTGGTTTGCTCCGCTTCGACGCGCTTGCCGCCGATGCCAGTGGACTGGTCCTTCTGCATGTCGTCGGTGGCCTTCTCCTTCAACACGCCTGCCTGGTCGGGGGCTTCGAGCTGGCCCTCCTGCACTTTGTCGCGCCCGCGCATGTTCGGCGACTCGCTGCCCGCGACTTTGCCGTAGGACCGCGCGCCCTGCCGCCCGGTGGCGGACATGCCGCCGATGTTAGCCGTCGGGGGCTTCTTGTTGCCGGTGGTGGAGGTCGCGCCACTGGAGTTCATGCGGCCGGCCAGTTTGCCCACTTCGCCAGGGTCGGCGGAGATCAGGCCAGAGTTGACCGAAAGCGAGTCAAACTTCTCGCTCATCTCGTCGGCTTCGTCGAGAAGCTTGCCGACGAGGTCTTCAATTTTGTCCGGCACGAGCGGAGCGACCATGGCGTTCGGGGGCAGGTTGTCCGGCGAGAGCGCCTTGGTCGCTTCGGCCTTCGTGCCGAGCTTCAAGGTGGACAAGTCTGGCCGGGCGTCGTTCTCCACGGTCTTCATCTTGGCGGCCAGTTCGGCCGAGATCGGCGGCATGGCGGACTTGTCGAGCGATTCGGTGGCGGCTTTCTTCTTCGCGGCAGCGGTCTCGCGCATCTCGACGACCTGGCTGATGTTCGAAAGGTCCTGTCGGAATGTTTCGCTGGCCACGCCCGAGCCCGGCATCAGCTTTTCCAAGGCCTTCTGTGCGGCGAGCAGGGACTCCTGGCGTTCAATCTCCTTCATCGCACGGGCGATGGCTTCGGCCCCGGCCTGTTTGAGCTTGGCATGGATGTCCGCGAGGGCGGTGGCGGCTTTGGTTTGCGTGAGGACGGCGGCCGACCACTGGCCTTGCGCGACCTGCGCGGCCGCCTGCTGCATCGCGGCTTTTGCACCGGTAGAATCGAGTGATGCTGCGGCGGCGGTAAAGGCTTGGCCGAGCAATGGGTCCACTTCGGCCGTTCGTTCTCCGACGCCGGCGAGGGCCACCTGCGCCAGCCCTGCGAGGGTGAGCACCTTGGTCTGCCGCTGGCCGGCGGACTTCGTGACCAGTGGCGCTCCGGGCTTGCCTGACTGGGCGGCGGACTCGTCGCGCAAGGCGGCCTGACGGTCAGCGAGCATTTTTACAAACGGCGTCATGTTCGCGAGTTCCCAGTTCCTACGAAACTCGACGTAGTGTTCGAGAATTTCACCCAGGCTGCGGATGGTACGTTCCTGGGTGAAGCGGGCCTCGGCCAGCGCCGCACGCTTGCCCTGTGGGTCGTCCTTCGCTGCAACCGCCTCGAGCACGCGCACTCCGCGCACCATTTCGGTGTCGGCCAGCATGCCGAGCGAAAATTTCAGATTTCCGGCGGCAGAGACGAGGTCACGGGCGACAGCCCCGGTGGCTTGGCGTGTCTGCTCCTGGCGCTTCGCCTGGTCGCGCATCGCGGTTGTCAAGGCGTCCAGGTTCTTCTGATCGTCCCAGCGCAGGCCCGAGGACGGGTCCAGCTTTTGAATCCACTTCGCCGTGTCGGTGACCCCTTCCTGCTGGTTCGAAATCAGTCGCTTGAGGTCCGTTTCTGACTGCAGGATCTGCTCGTAAAGGACTTGGAATATCGTTCCCTCGCCGCCGACGAGCAGGCTGATCGGTTCGCTGGTAGTCCAAGTCTTGCCCTTCGCCGGGTCGGCGTCACGGGCACGGAATGCCAATTCCACCCGTTCACCTTCGACCGCTCCGAGCGCTGCGACTGCGAGCGATTGGTCGAGCTTGAATTCACGGGCCAGGTTCAACTGTGGCCAGCTTGCCACGGTCTGCCAGCCGTCCTCGCTGGTCGGCGGGCCGGTCTTGGGATTGGCGGCGGAAGTCGCCCGGCGGGCCACCAGCGCGGCTTCAACCAGTCCGTAATCATCCGTCGCATTGAGCTTCAAGTGCAGTTCCGCGCCGAGCTGCACTTCCGTCTGTTTTTCAAGCCCTCCCAGTGCAAGCTGTGGCGGCTGGTCCGGCAGCACCCGCAGACTGTATTTCAAGCTGGGTCCGGGAGCCTGCTGGCCGCGTCGTACCTGCACTTGATAGCCGATGACCTGCTTGAACAGGATTTCCCCGGCAAACTCCGTTGGGCTGATGCGCTTCAATCCGACCGGCGCAGCGCTGCCAGCTCCATCGAGCAGCAGCGTCGCGTTGTCTGCTGGCTGATCGAGCACGAAAGTCAGTTGCGCCCGCGTCCCCTGCAAGGCCTCCAGGTCGCCGCCATGCGTCTCGAGCTTCTGCGGGGCTACGCGGGTGTATTCGGGGAGGTGCATCAGCGCCCGCACGAGGTTGACCTGCGGCGGCAGCGGGACCTCAATGTTGTAAACCGGCGTGGTGTAGTCTCCGCCGGACACCGTGTAAGTGAGGGAGCGTTGCAGGTTGCGGAAAGTGAAATGCACGCTGTCCGCGCCGACCGGCACCGTTACCTGCTCGGCATTTCGGATGTCACCCAGGGACTGAACCACGGCGAGCTGTCCCGGACGCTGCCCTTGGATACGGATGCGGATGGTTACGGCACTGCCGGGCACCGCCTGCACATCTCCCGGCTCGACCTGCAAGGTCGTGCGATAGAGCGGAGCGATTTTCGCAAAGGGCTGGAAGATGCGGGAGGCGGCATTGGTGAAGTGCGCCTGCTTGAATACGTAGAAGCAGATGCCGATGGCGATGGCCAGCCCGGCGATGCCCAGCCGGATCACCGCGGGACGCATCTTCGCCGCCTGCCGAAGTTGGATGTTCTGGAGCGAAGCATGGTTCTCGCGGAGCACGGCCAGGCCCGGTTCACTCCCAGCCACACCTGCTTCGCGGGAGATTTGGAGGCTGTTGATCAACTGGTTGCTCGTTCCCGGGGTCTGCCGTTCAATCGCCAGAGCGACTTGGTCCTCGGTGAGACGGACTTCCTTCCAGCGTCGCCAAACCCAGCAGGCCAGGCTGGCAAGTACCATGAGAAACACTGCGCTTGTGGCAATGCGACCCCAGCGGGGCAGGTGCACAAGGATGTCCACGGAGAAGACGACCCACAGGTAGGCCAACGGGGCGGCGACAAGTACCGCAACCATCTCCAGCACGATCAGCCGTTTCCAATAGCGGGTGTTGCGCTGTACAAGCTGTTGCAGCTCGCGCAGCAGCCCGGCCGTCGGGGCCGGCGGGTTGGTCGCAGGTTCAATCACACAAACTGACTGGTCGGCGGGTGTCATGTTTACCAGCCAGACCAATGGGTGTAGGCCTGACGGGGTATCATGAGGCTTTGTTCAGGCAGGTTCACGGCTGGGTCAGCGCAGCGAGCCGAGGAATTCGAGCAGCCCGGCCGCCTCGGCGGCGGTGAGGCTTTGGAGCAGGCCCTCGGGCATGATGGAAATGCGTTCCGTGCGGGATTTGGCGATCTTGGTGGCGGCGAGCTTCACCTGTCCGCCTCCGGCTACTTTCAACGTCAACGCGTCCGGGGTCTGTGACAGCAGGAAGCCAGTCATCGTTTCACCGTCCTTCAAGTCCACGGTTGTGACGTGCCATTGCGGGTCAATGACTTTGCCGGGGAAGCGCACTTGTTCCAGCAGCCCGGCGCGGTCCCATTTCTTGCCGACCTGACTGAGGTCAGGACCGAAGTCCGTGCCCGCTCCACCCGTCCGATGGCACGTGGCGCACAGCGTGGTGAAAATGACTTTCCCCAGGGCGGCATCTCCCTTCAGGGCAAGCAAGGACGCCGGTTGAAAGTCATCGCCCAGCACCTGACGGCGTTGGGAATCCGGCAGGAAACGTTCAAACAGATCGCGCCGGAACGGATCCACCAGTGCGGCTCCCTTCGCGATGGACTGGGTGCGCCCCGTTCCTTTGAGCGACCCGTCGCTGAGTGCGAGGGCCACACTCAAAGCCCCGCTGGCGGAGGCGAGCAAAGGATCAACTTGAGTTGTGTCGCCTGCCTTGAGCTTCATCAGGGCGTTGGTTTCCGCCGTGCGCAGCGCGTGGGTCGCCGCCGAAGCGTCCTTGGGAGACGATTTCATTCCGGCAATCCAGTCGCGGACCAGCAGCACGCCGGGTTCATCTACCAGTTTGCCGCCCAGATACGGCATGTGACCGCGCCCGAGGGTGGCCATGCGGTAGAGGAGCACGCTGCGGGCGGGGTCGCCGGGGGCGATGACGCGGGCCTCTGGCAGACCGAGATCTCCCCGCGTTGGCTGGGCGCGGAGGAGGCGGGCTTCTTTCAGCGCCGTTTCGATGTTCAGAAAGGCCGGTACCACGCCACCACCATTGAAGCGGTGGCACGTGCCACAGTTCGCATGCAGGTAGGAGCGCGCGCGAACCTCGAGGCTGCCCACCGGTCCGAAGGGGTTGGCGAACTTGGGATCAGGCGGCGCAACGCCCAGCCGGGTGAGGGTTTCGAGCTGGTTGCCAGTCGCGTGGGCTGTGGGACGGTCGAGCTGGAGGGGCGTGAAGCCCGGCGCGTAGTTGTCCCAGGGGTTGTGGCAGCGGAGGCACTCGACGCGGCTGAAGAAACGCCACTTTTGCTGGCGTGTGCCACCGGGTGCGGCGGCATCCTTCACATTGAAGACCGTGTCCTCGCCCCGCGCTCCGACGAGTTCGGCGTCGGTCTGGGCCTCGTTCCAACGGTAGCTGTAGGCCCCCCAAAGGCTGCCGTCGTAGTGCAGCACCTGGGTTTCGATCCGGCGACGCGAGGCGGTCTGGCCACGCTCCAACTCCAGCGAGTAGGTCTTTGCCAGCACGGTGTTTTTTGGAAACACCCAGCGGCCGGCGGCGAGCACGCCGAGACTCTGTTCCGCGATCGTGATGCCCTCGGTGGTGGGCAGCCCAATCCAGCGGTCAGCCGTCGCGTAATCAGCCCACCGAGGCGCGTTGATCTCGTAAGCCATCACGCCCGGGGCCGGCGTCTGCCGGGCGGCCTCGGTGAACAAACCGGTTTCACTGAGCTTGCGCGGGAAGCTGGTGCGTTTGCCGGCGTCGGGATTGCGCGCGAACCGGTAGAGTCCGCTGGAACCGTAATCGCAGATAAGCAGCTCGCCGGCCGGGTCGAAACCAAATCCGACGGGCATTAACGTACTGCGGCACAGTTCACGGAACTCGGTCACCCGATCGCCTTCGGCACGCAGTGACCAGAAGGTGCCCATCTGCCAGTCGCCGTAAAGATAAGCCCCGTTCAATTCGGGCAGTTTTTTACCAAAGTAGAACTCGCCGCCCGTGATACTGGCCGCCTCCTCATGGGAGTGCGCGACGAGCGGTGGCAGGACCGGGGTCGGCCCGCGCAACCGGTCCGGGCGGACATCCTGCTTGCTGCCCTCGGTGATGCTCCAGCCGTAATTGCCACCCCGCTGGATGCGGTAAACCATTTCCCAAAGTTCCCAACCCACGTCGCCTGCCCAAAGCTCACCGGACTTGGGATTGAAGCTCATCCGCCACGGATTCCGCAGTCCGTAGGCCCACTTCTCACCGCGCGCGCCTGGCGTCGTGACAAACGGGTTGTCCTTCGGGATGCCGTAAGTTTTGCCCTCGTCCGGATGGTCCGCGTCAATGCGCAGCACGCTCGAAAGGACGGTGTTCAGGTTCTGACCTGAGACCAGCCCGTCCGGCGGTTCGGCCACTCCGCCGTCCCCGGCGGCCAGGTACAGCATGCCGTCGGGTCCGAAGCGCAGGTTCCCGCCGTTGTGACCGCCACCGAGCCAGGTGAAGATCACCTTGCCGCTCGCCAGATCGATGCGCGGTGGCTCGGACTCCGTGACCCGGAAGCGCACGATGCGCGTGCCCTCCTCGACGTTCTTCTTCCCATGCAGGTCGCGCACGAGAAAGGTGTAGATGAACCGGTTTTCCTTGAACTTGGGATGGAACGTGAACGCGTAGGTGCGGTTGACTTCCGGGTCGAATTCCCGGAAGTCCACGAATGGTTCCGCCTTCTTTGCTCCCTCGTCGGCCGGGAATGACCACATGCGACCTAGTTCCTCGATCAACACCAGCCGGTCCGTTCCCGGGATCAAGGCTACTTCGAGCGGCTTGTCGAAGGTGAGGTTCGGGTAGGCGCGTTCGACGCGGTAGGGCAGGGGAGGTTCGGGCGTGCCCAGGATGCGTGAAGTGGTCCATGGCGCCCGTTGTTGAGCCGGCAGCAGGGCAGGGGAAATCCCCAGCAGCAGGGCAAGCCAGAGAGAGGAGGGTTGCGAGGCTTTCATGAAATTTGGGAGACAAGGTGCCTTTGACCGAAGGGGCAAACGAGACATTTTTGAACCTTGGGTCAGGCCGGGTGCGCTATCTTATGCTTTAGCCCGTGCAGGTTGCACTCAGCACCTTCTACCGTCCGTGCTGCCAGATGTAGTGGAGCGTCCTGGAGTGCGCCGGCAGAACGCAGCGGCGACGGCGCTTTGGTTTCCTGCAGAGCAGTTGGCTTCAGACACGTTGTACCGCTTCGCAGGACGAAAAAGCGGCGTCGTGCTCCGCTTGCCGCCGCAGTCGAAGACGCATCAGTGCGT